>SHYG01000096.1 GCA_009692925.1 Dehalococcoidia bacterium | reverse complement strand
CTCCCGCACCGACGGCGGCAGCAGATACCCTTGCTCTCGGTCACCCGCCAGCAGGTTGTACGCCATCCCCTCGTACCTCGCTCCATGTTTCCATGAGCTTACTGCTTTACCTACCCTGCGAGAAGGGGGTTTGTGGGACAAGCTCATCTGGTGCAGTATTTTGCCTCTCCCGATTATTAGCTGTGCCTACTAAGACCGCTCCGGCGACGGAAAAGTTCCCGGCGCCCAACATAGTGGCATAATAGGCTGGCCCCTCGCAAAGCCTGGGGCTTACGTCAGCGAAGCATAATATTCATCGAAACACCGAAACACCCTCAAGGAGGCTTCCAGCGTGGACATCGGAATGATCGGCCTGGGCCGCATGGGCGGCAACATGGCGCAGCGGCTGCTGCAGGGCGGGCACCGCGTGGTGGTCTATGACCCCCGCCCTGAGGCAGTGGCCGGCCTGGCAGGCCTGGGCGCAGCGGGCGCTGCCTCGGTGACGGAGCTGGCCGAAATGCTGGTGCCGCCACGAGCGGTGTGGGTGATGGCGCCGCCAGGAGCGCCCACGGAGCAGACCATCGCCGCCTTGGCCGCTGCCCTATCGGCGGGCGACACGGTCATTGACGGGGGCAACGCCAACTACAAGGAGAGCATGCGCCGCGGCCAGGCCCTGGCCGAGCGCGGCATCGATTTCCTGGACGTGGGCACCAGCGGCGGCATCTGGGGCCTGCGGGACGGCTACTGCCTGATGGTGGGCGGCCCGCGCCAGGTGTTTGAGCGCTTGGAGCCATTGTTCCAGACGCTGGCCGCCGGCCCAGACCGTGGCTACAGCTACGTGGGGGTCAGCGGCGCGGGCCACTTTGTGAAGATGGTGCACAACGGCATCGAGTACGGCCTGATGCAGGCCTACGCCGAGGGGTTTGAGCTGCTTGGCGCCAAGGAGGAGTTCAACCTGGACCTGGCACAAATTGCCCAGACCTGGCGGCACGGCAGCGTGGTGCGCTCCTGGCTGCTGGAGCTGGCCGCCGCCGCGCTGAAGGAGGACCCCCACCTGGCCGGCCTCCAGGCCTACGTGGAGGACTCCGGCGAGGGCCGCTGGACGGTGCAGGAGGCGGTGGACTTGGCGGTGCCCCTGCCCGTAATCACCGCGGCGCTGCAGCAGCGGTTCCGCTCCCGCCAGGACCAGCCCCTCAGCAGCAAGCTGCTGGCGGCGCTGCGGCAGCAGTTCGGCGGCCACGCGGTGCGGCGAGCGGAGGAGTAGGACCGGTCCGATCACCGCAGAGGCGCAGAGAGTTTACGGTTGAGCTAACCGAGACTTGCATAAATATCTGAGGCGGTTGTGAAGCATTTGGGACGGAAATCCCCCCTAGCCCACGGGGTTGTCAAACCTTTGCGCCCCACGCCGCAGGGTATGCGCCCAGTAGGGGCGCACAGCTGTGCGCCCCTACACTCCAACCCCACCTACTCACCCAGGTGCTATAATCCCCGCAGATTGACCCAAGCGAAGCACTAGGAGGTTGCCATGCCCATCGAGCAGACTGCGCCCCAACTGGAACGCCTCGTGTCCCCCAGCCAGCGCATTGAGGAGCTGGCCAGCGGGTTCGGCGGCCCCACCGGCCCGGCGGAAGGCCCCCTGTGGTGGCACGAAGGCGGCTACCTGCTGTTCAGCGACATCGGCAACAACCGGCGGATGAAGTGGGCGCCGGGCCAGGGCGCGACGGTATTCCTGGAGCCCACCAACCAGGCCAATGGCCTGACCCGGGACCCCCAGGGCCGCCTGCTGGCCTGCGAGCACGCCACCCGGCGGGTGACCCGCCTGGAGCCCGACGGCAGCCTCACCGTCGTCGCCAGCAGCTTCAAGGGCTGCCGCCTGAACCGCCCCAACGACGTCATCGTCAAGTCCGACGGCAGCATCTACTTTAGCGACCCCTGGACCAGCCCGGACCCCGCGGGCCAGTGGGACCTGGACTTTGCCGGGGTGTACCGCCTCTCCCCAGACCTGGGCGCCCTGACCCTGCTGGTCAAGGACTTCGTTGTCCCCAACGGCCTGGCCTTCTCCCCCGACGAGAGCATCCTGTACGTTAACGACTCGCGCCGCCGGCACATCCGGGCCTTTGACGTGCAGCCCAACGGCACCGTGGCGCTGGCCAGCGACCGGGTTTTCGCCGAGCTGAAGGGGGAGCGCCCCGGCATTCCCGACGGCATGAAGGTGGACGTGGAGGGCAACGTGTACTGCGGCGGTGCGGGCGGCATCTGGGTGCTGGACAAAGCGGGCAAGCACCTGGGCATCATCGTGCATGGGCAGAACGCCACCACCAACCTCGCCTGGGGCGACGACGACTGGCAGGGCTTGTACTTCACCAGCCGCAACACCCTGGGCCGGGTGCGCACCAAGATCCCCGGCCTGCCTGTCCCGGCGAGGAAGTAGCGGGGCGGTGAGCACCGGTACATCGCCTGGCGGCAGGTGGTGACCCATGCCTGACGCAAGCCTGAAAATCCAGGGCGCACGGTTCGTCCTGACCCTGGACCCCCAACGACGCATCATCCAGGACGGGACAATTATCATCGAGGGCCAGCGCATCGTGCAGGTGGGCAAGGCCTCCGAATTGGCCCATGCTCCCGCCCAGCGGGTGATTGACGCCGCGGAGATGGTGGTCACGCCGGGGTTCGTCAACGGGCACCTGCACGCCAGCTACGCCCACGCCACCCGGGGCATCTTCCCCGACGATTTGGGGCCCGCCTATCTGTCCAACGTGTTCCGCCTCCAGAGCGCGATGACCGCGGAGGAGGAGTACTACACCTCCTTGCTGGCCATTACCGAGCTGCTGAAGTACGGCACCACCTGCTTTCTGGAACCCGGCAGCACCAAGCACCTGGACGCCTGCCTTCAGGCCTATCGGGAGTCGGGCTGCCGGATTATCGTGGGGCTGCACATGGTGGACCAGCCCAACGCCATCGGCCTGCCGGTGTCCACCACCGCCCAGGCCATCCGGGCGATGGAGGAGACCATCCAGACCTACGACCACCGCCTGGACGACCGCCTCCGCGCCTGGGCCATGCCCTTCTCGCCGGCCCTGGTCAGCCCGGAGCTGCTGGCGGCCGCCAAGAGGCTGGCCGACCGGTACGGCGTAGGCATGACCCTGCATCACATCAACACCTCTCAGTACGTGGCCCACTGCCTGCAGCAGCACGGTCTGCGACCCACCCAGTACCTGGAGTCGCTGGGCGTGGCCGGCCCCAACGTGGTGCTGGCCCACTGCCTGGGCCTGGACCTGTCCGAAGTGGAGTGCCTGGCCCGCAACGGCACGCGGGTGGTAATGTGCCCCACTGCGGCGCTGAAGGGGGGCACGGGCATGGCCCGCACTGCCCTGTTGCCCGAGATGCTGGAGCGGGGCGTCACCGTGGGGCTGGGCACCGACGCCGGCAACAACTCGAATCTAATTGAGACCATGCGCTCCATGTACCTGGCGGCGGTGCTGTACAAGGATGCGCGGCAGGACGTGAGCATGGTGCCTGCGGAGACCGCCCTGGAGCTGGCCACACTCAAGGGGGCGCAAGCCTTGGGCCTGGGCGACATTATTGGCTCCATCGAGGCGGGCAAGCGCGCCGACCTAGTGCTGTTCGACACCCGCCGTGCGGAGTGGCGCACGCTGTTCAACCCGGTGAACAACCTGGTGTACGGCGCGGACGGTCGCAGCGTGCATACCGTGGTGGTGGATGGCCGCGTCGTGGTGGAAGACCACCGCCCCACCTTTGTGGACGAGTGGACGTTAATCCAGAAGGTGCAGGCGCTGGGGGAGGGCCTGCTGGCCCGCACCGGCATCTCCTACCCGTCGCGCTGGCCGGTGGTGTAAGACTACGGTTCACCGCAGAGCGCGCAGAGATAGACGTTTGTAGGGGCAGACTTTGGCCTGCCCCGGCCAGCTTAGAGGGGGTGTGACGATTCCAGCTCCATTTGCATTCGCACACAACAAGCCTTGCACAGGGGGGAGGATGACCCATCCCCGTCCCCCCTTACGAAGGGGGGACTACAGGGGGGGTCGTACCCCGTCCATCGCCGCGCGGCGCAGGACGCAGACCACCACCTCTGTATCTCCCACTTCGCAGGGGGAGAAGGACGGGTTCCCACACACCCGCTTAGAGCGTATCCTAATAACTCACCGCGGAGCACACAAAGACCGCTGAGGCCATGGCAAACCAATCGTAAACTCTCTGCGTCTCTGCGGTTATTAGGATAGGCAGCTAGTCCGTCACCAACCGGCTGAGCAGGCCCCGCTGCCGGGCCAGGGACAGCATCCAGTAGAAGAAGCCAATGCCCAGGGCAAAGTAGCCTGCCGTGAGCAGGCTGGCCCACACCACATGACTCACGTCGAACCGTCCCTCCAGCACCACCGCCCGCATCCCCTCGAACAGGTGCATGGTGGGAATGAACTGAGCCACCTTCTGCAGCGGCTCGGGCAGGATGCTCACCGGGTAAAAAACGGCCGACATGGGCTGCACCAACACCGGCAGCGACCAGGCCAAAATCTCCACCGAAGGGCCGTACCGGATGGTGATCCCCAGGATGATGAACCCCAAGGCCCAGCCGAAGAACAATAGATTGACGGCGAAGGGCAGGATGTAGAAGCCCAGGGTCCAGATTTTCAGGGCGTAGAGCAGCGCGGCCAGCACCGCCACGAAGCCGAAGGAGATGAACCCAAAGAGCAGGCTGAGCAGGATGTAGCCCAGCACCAGCTCCCTTGCCTTCAGCGGCGAGGCGAAGATGTTGAGCATGTTGCGGGACCAGATGTCCTCCAGGAAGGCCAGGGTCACCGACTGCTGCACCCGGAAGAACAGGTCCCAGAACACCAGCGCCCCAATGACCGTCACCACCAGGTTGACCCGCGCATCGGGGGTGGCGATGTCCTTGAGCCACAGGGTGACGAAGCCCCACAGGAACAGCTCCACCGTGGCCCAGTAGAACAGGCTGAAGGCCCGGTACTGGCTGCGCCGCAGCAGATACAGGTTGCGCAGCAGCATCGCCGCAATGTGCCGGTGGTTCATGCGGGCCGCGCCGCCTCTTCCGGCGGACCGGCAGTGGCGACCAGAAAAATCTCCTCCAGGTCCTGCTTCTCGAACTGCTGCCGCAGCGCCTCCAGGGTGCCTTCCGCCACGATGCGGCCCTGCCGGAGAAAGATGATGCGGTCGCAAACCCGCTCGATCTCCCGCATGTTATGTGAAGTCCACAGGATGGCGCCCTGAACCGCCTTCATCTTCTGACACACCAGGGCCCGCAGGTCGCGGGCGATGGTGGGGTCCAGGGATGCAGTAGGCTCGTCCAGGAGCAGCAGCTTGGGCTGGTTAATGAACGCCTTGGCCAGGCCTAGACGGGTCTGCTCGCCGGTAGAGAGGGCGCCGGTGCGCTGGCGGCGAAAGCGGGTCAGGCTGAACTCCTCCAACAGCGCTTCAATCTTGGCCCGCCGGTTAGACACACCGTACAGCAAGGCGAAGACGTTCAGGTTCTCGAAGACGCTGAGGTTGTAGGGTAGGTTGCCGTAGCTCGCAGCGAAGTTCATCCGCGCCAAGATCTCCTCGCGATGGGCGAACAGCTCCTGGCCAAACACCTGGATGCTGCCCTCGCTGGGCTTAATCAGGGACAGCAGCATATGGATGGTGGTGGTTTTGCCCGCGCCGTTGGGCCCCAGCAACGCCACAACTTCCCCCTCATCCACCTGGAAGGAGATGTGGTCCACCACGGTGAGGCCTTTATACGCCTTGGTGAGGTTGGTAACTTTCAGGATTGGCGGCATGATGATGAGCATACTCTTGCCGGGGGAAGGCAGTAAAGGCAATGGCGCCGGCGGTTTTCAGGTCAAACTGCGCCGGGCATGTCATGGACCTGGCCGGCGTCAGTGCAGGCCAGAGCTGGAGGCTACAGGAATCGGCCGATCATGTCTTGCCCCAACTAACAGGCTGCTGAAAAACCCCGATCTTGCGAAAAATGGACGGACTCTCAGATACGACAATTGGGACGATTTCGGGCCGTCGACCCCTTTTTCAGCACCCTGCTAATGAGCTTGTCCCACAAACCCCCTTCTCGCAGGGTAGGTAAAGCAGTAAGCTCATGGAAACATGGAGCGAGGTACGAGGGGATGGCGTACAACCTGCTGGCGGGTGACCGAGAGCAAGGGTATCTGCTGCCGCCGTCGGTGCGGGAGTG
>SHYG01000095.1 GCA_009692925.1 Dehalococcoidia bacterium | reverse complement strand
GCCAAACCCCCAAGGAGCTAGACGAAGAGGGCAAACCCCTCCAAATTGGTCCACCACAGGGCCGTAGGCCCCTATTGACCAAGTGCCGACGTCTCGGACGAGGGTTCAAATGATCCACCCAACCTATTCTTCAGCAGCCTGCTAAATGGCGCCGCGCCCCTGGCGGCCAGCACCTTTGCGGGCAAGACCGGCGCCAGTGAAGCGCCGCCCCAGGGCCTGGGCGACTGGAGCCAGTGGTCCCGGAAGGTGAAGCTGGACATGGTCGCCTTCCACAAGTATGCGGAGGCGGTGTACGCTGCCACGGATAAGTACATCGCGTCCCTGAAAGCCGCGGATCTGGACCGCACGGTGGCGTTGCCCATTCCGGGCATGGAAATAACGCCCGTAGGCGCGGTGCTGGGCAACATTCTGGCGGGGCATATTTATGAACACTGTGGCGAGATCTCGTCGGTGAAGGGTCTTCAGGGGGCCAAAGGCTACCCCATGTAGGCTGCTGCCCGTCCTTTGGTAGCACGGCCAAGTCTCCGGGGGCTGGCATTGCCAGCCCCCGGAGACTTGGCCGTGCTACCATCGCCTTTCTCCGGCCAGTCGTTCCTGATATACTCGATCTTCGTAACTGACCGCCCAGGTACGATGATGGAGGCAAGGCGACCATGACTACCAAGCAATGCGTTTTCTGCAACATAGCCAAAGACCCGGTGCATCCCTCTCCCATCTACCGGGATGAGCGGGTCTTTGTGGTGAAAGACATCAACCCCAAGGCCCCAATCCACCTACTGGTGGTGCCCAACCAGCATCTGAACTCCCTGGCGTACATCGGCCCCGGCCAGGTGCCCATCATGGGCCACCTTTTTGTGGTGGCGGAGGAGATGGCCAGGCGGGAGGGCGTCACCCTCAGCGGCTTCCGGCTGACGCTGAACCAGGGCCAGGACTCGGGCCAGGAGCTTGACCACCTCCACCTGCACCTGATGGCCGGGCGCAAGCTACGGGCCATGGGCTAGGCGGGCAGCCCCCGGTGGACCAACTGATGCCTCGCCTCCAGGCCCGGCTGGCCGCCTTGCCAGCGGGTCTCCAGTCCCACATCCAGCGGGTTAAAGACATCGCCCAAGAGCTGGCTCTCCGCCACGGCGTGGACCCCCGACAGGCCGCCCTGGGTGCGCTTTGCCACGATGTGGCCCGCGCCATGCCCGACGCGGAGCTGCTGCGGCGGGCCGCGGAGTTGGAGTTGCCCATCGGTTTGCTGGAGCAACGAGTGCCGTTGCTGCTCCACGGCCCGGTAGGCGCCGAGCTGCTGCGACGGGACGATGGCCTGGCCGACTCCAGCATTTACCAGGCGGTGTACTGGCACACCACCGGCGATGCCTGCCTGGACTCGTTGGGCCAGATAGTCTTTCTGGCCGACAAGCTGGACTCCCAGAAGATTGGCCGCTACCCTTACCAGCCGCTCCTGCGCGAGATAGCAATGGAAGACCTGGATCGGGCCATGCTGGAGTTCCTAAGCCGGGAACTGATCTCCCTGGCCGGCCAGGGCCAGATGGTGCATCCGGCAATGGTGGAGGCCCGCAACGGTCTGCTGGCACGGCAGCGCCCGTGACCACGCGGCAGACGAGAACTCCAGGGTAGGCTACTGCCACGGGAGGCAACTGATGGACATAACCCTTAGCCCGGAAGCCCTGGTACACATCCGCAAGAAGGGCGGGCGCGCCGTGGTGGACCTGATCTGGTGCAGCTCTTGAATCGGCGCCAGCGCTGAGGTATCCGTGGATACCTACATCGGACGCCGCAACACCTATCGCTACCGCGCGGTGCAGCACGAGGGTCTGGAACTGCTGGTGGCGCCCCAACTGGCGGACCAGGCCCGCAGCCTGGAAATTGGCCTGGGGCGGTTTCTGTTCTGGCGCCGCCTGGACGCCCAAGTGGAAATCCCGGGAGGATTGGCCGCCCTGGAGCGACGGTAGGTCTGCCGCACGACAGAACCACGAGCGGGCAATACCTCGCGATTTCCGACAATCTAAAGACCCTGGAGTTACACCCCCAGGTACTCCGCCGCGGCGTCCAGCAGCTTCTGCACGGTCTCGGGCTGGTCGGCCTCGCAGTAGATGCGCAGCAGCGGTTCGGTGCCCGAGAAGCGGGCGGCCAGCCAGGCCTTGTCCAGAATCAGGCGGCGGCCGTCAATGCGGTCCCACTGGCGTATCGGCATCCCGCCCAGCTCGGTCCACCATTTGCTGTTGAGCAGGGTCTGAATGCGCTTCCGGTCGTCGGGGTTGAAGGCCACGTCCCGGCGGTGGTAGTAGTGGGGGCCCACCTGCTGAAATAGGTGCTGCACCAGCTCCGCGGGCGACTTGCCGGTGCGGGCCATGAACTCCAGCAGGTATAGCGCGCTGAGGATGCCGTCTCGCTCCGGGATGTGGCCCCGGAAGGCAAACCCGCCGCTCTCCTCGCCGCCCATCAGGGCATCCACCTCGGTGAACTTGGGGCCGATGTGCTTGAACCCCACGGGCATCTCGTGTACCGCCACGCCGAACTTCTCCCCCAGCTGGTTCAGCATGCTGGAGGACGTGACCCCCTTCACCAGCGCGCCTCGCTCCCCCTTCTGCTCCAGCAGATAGAGGGCCAGCAGGGAGAACACCTGCAGGGTGGTGATGAAGTTGCCGCCCTCGTCCAGCAGGCCCACCCGGTCGGCGTCGCCGTCCAGGGCCAGTCCCACCGAGGCTTTTGCCTGCGGGATGCTGCTGGCCAGCTCGGTGAGGTTTTGGGCGATGGGCTCGGGCTGCTCCATGCCGGGAAAGGCGGGGTTGCGGACTCCGTGGAGCTCCTCCACCGTGGTGCGCCCGCCGGAGATGAGCCGGGGCAGATATCCTGCGCCGGCGCCGAACATGGCGTCCACCATCACCTTTAGCCCGGCGTTCTGTATAGTGGGGAGATGCACCAGAGACTGGATGCGCCCCACGTAGGGCGGCGCCGGGTCGAAGTCTTCCACCAGACCGCGGGCGCGGGCCATATCCAGCGGGATTGACTTGGGCCGCCGCACCGCCTGGATGCACTCCTCCAGCTGGTCGGTAATCTCCTGAGTGGCGCTGCCGCCATACTCGGGTTTGAACTTGAAGCCGTTGTAGTTGGCCGAGTTATGGCTGGCGGTAATGATGGCGGCGCCGCCCGCATGGCGGTGCAGCACGCTGAAGCTGAGCACTGGAGTAGGCGCGGCCTTGTCCGCCAGGTAGACGTGCAAGCCGTTGGCCGCCGCCACCTGGGCCACCGTCTCCGCGAACTCCCGGGAGAGGAAGCGAGTGTCGTGGCCTACCACCAGCCCTTGGGCGGCGGTGCCCCGCTCCGTCAGGTAGTCCACCAGCCCCTGGGCGCAGCGGGTCACGTTGTCGAAGGTAAAATCCTGGGCGATGATGGCCCGCCAGCCGTCGGTGCCGAACTTGATCTTTGCGGGCATCGCATCCTCCGAGGGACGGTTCGCAGGGTGCCCAACAGACTAACCAGGCGATAGCCCAGTGGAGCGTGGTCTTGGCCTTCTAATAATTATCGCCTCTGGCGGCCTCAGGGGAAAGGAAAAAGCATGGGGAGGGTTGCCAACCCTCCCCACATCCGAGTTCTTTAATCTGGGGCGACTATGCCCGGCTCTTCGCGTTGGCGGGGGCCAGCCCGGCCTCCTTGCGTAGGATGTCAGCCTTATCCGTGCGCTCCCAGGGCAGGTCCAGGTCGTCGCGGCCAAAGTGGCCGTAGGCGGCTACCTGCTTGTAGATGGGCCGGCGCAGGTCCAGGTCGTGGATGATGGCGGCGGGTCGCAGGTCAAAGTGCTTGGCGATGAGTTTCTCGATGACGGTATTGTCCACGTGGTTGGTTTGGAAGGGCTCGACGCTGACGGAGATGGGGTGGGCTATGCCGATGGCGTAGGAGACGATGACCTCCGCGCGGTCGGCCAGGCCGGCGGCCACCAGGTTCTTGGCTACGTAGCGGGCGGCGTAGGCCCCCGAGCGGTCCACCTTGGTGGGGTCCTTGCCGGAGAAGGCGCCGCCGCCGTGGCGGGCGATGCCGCCGTAGCTGTCCACCAGGATCTTGCGTCCCGTCAGCCCGGTGTCCCCCGCCGGGCCGCCGATGACGAACCGGCCGCTGGGGTTGATGTAGTACCGGGTCTGGGCGTCCAGGTACTTGGCGGGGATCACCTTCTGGATCACCTCCCGCTTGATGTCCTGGGCGATCTTCTCCTGGGAAACATCCGGCTCGTGCTGAGCGCTGACCACCACGGTATGCACTCGGTGGGGCACGCCGAACTTGTATTCCACAGTCACCTGGGACTTGCCGTCGGGGCGCAGGTAAGGCAGGATGCCGTCCTTGCGCACCTGGGCCAGCTTTTGTACCAGCTTGTGGGACAGGGTGACGGTGAGGGGCATCAGCTCCGGGGTCTCGTTGCAGGCAAATCCCACCATCATGCCCTGGTCGCCGGCGCCGATGGAGTCCAGCTCCTCCTGCCGGGAGCGAGCGGGCGCGGCGCGCACCTCCAGGGCCTTGCTCACCCCGGCGCTGATGTCGGCGGACTGCTCCTGGATGGACACGGCCACGCCGCAGCTCTTGGCGTCAATGCCGTAGTCCGCCTTGGTGTATCCCGCCTGGCGCAGGGTATCGCGCACAATGCCCGCCACGTCCACGTAGGACTTGGTGGAGATTTCGCCCATGACCACCACCAGCCCGTTGGTGACGCAGCATTCGCAGGCCACTCGGCCCAGGGGGTCGTTACGCATCACGGTGTCCAGCACCGCGTCGGAAATCTGGTCGCACAGCTTGTCTGGGTGCCCTTCCGTCACTGATTCCGAGGTCAGCAGGTAGCTTGGGGATTCCAGAAACAGCAGTCCCATTTTGTTAAATCCTTCTCCGGAATAAATTGGGACTTACGTCCCTTCCTCCCAGCTTTCCTGGTAGCGCTTCTGGGCTGGGGTGAGTTTGTCAATGTGGATGCCCATGGACAGGAGCTTGAGCCGGCCCACCTCGGCGTCCGTTGCGGGGGGAACCGGGTACACCCCCGGCTCCAGCTTGCCCCGGTTCTTCACCAGGTACTCCACGCTGAGGGCCTGGTTGGCAAAGCTCATGTCCATCACCGCGGAGGGGTGCCCCTCGGCGGCGGCCAGGTTGATGAGGCGGCCCTCGCCCAGCAGGTACAGCTTGCGTCCGTCCTTGGTCTGATACTCCTCAACGAAGGGGCGCACCGTGCGGTGGCCGGCGGACATGGCCTCCAGCGCGGGAATGTCAATCTCCACGTTGAAGTGGCCGCTGTTGGCCAGGATAGCCCCGCTGGCCATCGCGGACAAGTGTTCCTGTCCAATGGTGTGCAGCCCGCCGGTGACGGTGATGAACACCTCCCCGGTGCGGGCGGCCTCCAGCCCGGACATGACTTGGAACCCGTCCATCACTGCTTCCAGCCCCCGCACGGGGTTGATTTCGGTGACGATGACCTGGGCGCCCAGGCCACGGGCGCGGGAGGCGATGCCCCGGCCGCACCAGCCGTAGCCGCACACCACCACGCGCCGGCCCGCCCACAGGATGTTGGTGGCGCGGGTAATGCCGTCCAGGGTGCTCTGGCCGGTGCCGTACCGGTTGTCAAAGAAGTGCTTGGTCTCAGCGTCGTTCACCGCCACGATGGGGTAGCGCAGGCGCTTGTCCTGGGCCATGGCGTTGAGGCGGATGACGCCGGTGGTGGTCTCCTCGGTGCCGCCGATGACCTCTTTCAGCAGGGCTGACCGCTCCTTGTGGAGCAGGGTCACCAGGTCGGCGCCGTCGTCCAGAGTGATGTTGGGCTTATGCTCCAGGGCGGCGTTGATGTGCTGGTAGTAGGTTTCGTTGTCCTCGCCCTTGATGGCGTAGGTGCCGATGCCGTACTCCCGCGACAGAGCCGCGGCCACGTCGTCCTGGGTGCTCAGGGGGTTGCTGGCGCACAGGGCCAGGTCCGCGCCGCCCGACTGGAGGGTGAGGGCCAGGTTGGCGGTCTCGCTGGTCACGTGGAGACAGGCGGAGAGCCGCAGCCCGGCCAGGGGCTTTTCCTTGGCGAACCGCTGGCGGATGAGCCGGAGCACGGGCATCTCCCGCTCCGCCCACTCAATGCGGTTCACCCCATCCTTGGAGAGAGACAGGTCCTTCACCTGCCCCTTGGCTTTTCTGGTTGTCAAAGGTTGAGCCTCCTTAAATTAGC
>SHYG01000094.1 GCA_009692925.1 Dehalococcoidia bacterium | reverse complement strand
CAAATGGAAAGCTAATTTACAAGCCCATCCAGCTTGAACAATGGCCGAGTGATGACCCGACACTGGTTGGACGTGAGGCCGCAAAAATCAACGCCCTAATTACTGCGTGGCACAGTAACGTTTCATAAGGACTTGGCCTAGGCCACGGTCCTCATCGCCAGCCCAGTCAGGCAGGTAAGCTGGGCGCCTCTGCTTCTTCTCGCCCATTCTGCCACGCATAGACGCCCCCGGCGGCCAAATGGTATATTTACGAGAATCGTCAGGGTGTGGCGGGCCACCACGCTTCATCTGCCACGGCGCCCCCACCCAGAGGAACTGCGCCATGACCGCCAACGCCTCCCAGGATATCCGACCCGAAATGCCCCGGGCCTACGACGCCTCCGCGGTGGAGCAGCGCATCTACCAGACCTGGCTGTCGAAGGGCTACTTCACGCCGTCGCCAGACCCCAAGAAGCAGCCCTTCGTCATCATCATGCCGCCGCCCAACGTCACCGGCGAGCTGCACCTGGGCCACGCACTCACCGCCTCCCTGGAAGACGCCCTGATTCGCTGGCATCGCATGCTGGGCGACGCCGCCCTGTGGCTGCCCGGCAAGGACCACGCCGGCATCGCCACCCAGTGGGTGGTGGAGCGCCTGCTGGCCAGCGAGGGCCTCACCCGCCAGGAGCTGGGCCGGGAGAAGTTCCTGGAGCGCGTGTGGGATTGGGTGCATAAGTACGGCGACACCATTGACCGCCAGCACCAGCGCCTGGGCGCCTCCTGCGACTGGTCGCGGCTGCGCTTCACCCTGGACCCCGGCCCCAGCCGCGCGGTGCGCACCACCTTCGTCAACCTGTACCAGAAGGGACTCATCTACCGCCACGAGCGCATCATCAACTGGTGCCCTCGCTGCAGCACCGCCCTCTCCGACCTGGAGGTGGACTACCAGGAGCAGGACGGCAAGCTGTACCACATCCGCTACCCGCTGGAGGGTGAGCCCGGCGCTCACATCACTGTGGCCACCACGCGGCCTGAGACCATGCTGGGCGATACCGGCGTGGCGGTGCATCCCGACGACCCCCGACACAAGCATCTGGTGGGCCAGCGGGCGGTGCTGCCCATCGTGGGTCGCAGCATCCCCATCGTGGGAGACACGGCCATCGAGCAGGAGTTTGGCACCGGCGCGCTGAAGGTGACGCCGGGCCACGACCCGGTGGACTTCGACATCGGCCAGCGGCACCAGCTCGAGATCGTTAACATAATCGGCTTCGATGGGAACATGACCGAGGCCGCCGGCAAGTATGCTGGGGTGGAGCGCTTCGCCGCGCGTGAAGCGGTGGCAGCGGAGCTGGAGTCCCTGGGCCTGCTGGAGAAGGCGGATAGCTACCGCCACTCAGTGGGCCACTGCCAGCGCTGCGGCACCGTGGTGGAGCCCCTCATCAGTCTCCAGTGGTTCGTCAAAGTGGGCCGCCACGACCAGCCGGACAGCATCGCCGGGCGCGCCCACGCCGCGGTCGCGGAAGGCCGCATCACCATTGTGCCGGACCGGTTCACGCGAGTCTATCTGAACTGGCTGGAGAACATCCGCGACTGGTGCATCAGCCGCCAGCTCTGGTGGGGGCACCGCATCCCCGTTTGGTACTGCGATGACTGCGGACATCTGACCGTCGCCGCAGATGACCCGTCCCGCTGCGCCGCTTGCCGCTCCGCCAAGCTGACCCAGGACCCCGACGTGCTGGACACCTGGTTCAGCTCGGCGCTATGGCCCCACTCCACCTTGGGCTGGCCGGAAGCCACTGAAGATGTAGGCTACTTCTACCCCACCGCAGTGCTGGAGACGGGCTACGACATCCTGTTCTTCTGGGTGGCCCGCATGATTATGATGGGCCTGGAGAACACCGGGGAAGTGCCCTTCCGCACCGTGTTCCTCCACGGCCTGATCCGCGACGCCGCCGGGGCCAAGATGAGCAAGACCCGGGGCAACACTATGGACCCCCTGGCGCTCATTGACCAGTACGGCACCGATGCCCTGCGATTTGCCCTGACCACCGGCACCGCGCCGGGCAACGACCTGCGCCTGGGCGAGGGCAAGCTGGAGTCGGCCCGCAACTTCGCCAACAAGGTGTGGAACGCCTCGCGCTTTGTCATCGCCAGCCTGGAGGGGGCTAATAACCTGGGCGGATGGCACGCCCTGGCCGCGCCCCAGCACCGGGAGGACCGCTGGATCCTCAGCCGCCTGGATGGCGCCGTGGCCGCGGTGAACCGCAGCCTGGAGAGCTTTGAGCTGGGGGAGGCCCAGCAGCGCCTCTACGACTTCATCTGGAGCGACTTTTGCGACTGGTACATCGAGATGGCCAAGCTGCGCCTGCGCTCCGGCGTGGGGCCGTCGCCGCTGCCCGTGCTAGCCCACGTGCTGGAGCGCACCCTGCGGCTGCTGCATCCCTTCATGCCCTTCATCACCGAAGAGGTCTGGCAAAATCTGATGACCCGGTTGCCCACAGAGGGTGGGTTGCCCGAATCCATCATGGTGGCGCCTTACCCGCAAGCGCAAGCGGGCCGCCAAGCCCCCCAGGCGGAAGGGGAGATGGAGCTGGTGATGGAAGTGGTGCGAGCGGTGCGCAACACTCGCGCCGAGCTTCACATTCCACCGCCACAGTTCCTGGAAGCGGTGGTGGAGACCAACGGCGTTCATGAAGCAATCCAGCAGGAGGCGGATGTCATCCGCAGTCTGTCCCGCGTAGACCCGCTGCACATTCGAGCGGGCGGCGGTGGTTCGCCAGACCGGCGGCGGGGCATCACTTTGGTTGTGAAACCCCTTCGGCAGGCTCAGGGCAGGCCGCTAGTCGTGCGCCTGCCCCTGGAGGGTGTGGTGGACCTGGCGGCGGAGGAGAAGCGGCTGCGTCAGGAGCTGGAAGGCTGCCGCAAGAACCTGGCGCGGGTGGAGGCCCTGGTGGGCAAGGCCGACTTCCGTGCCAAGGCCAAGCCGGAGGTGGTGGAGCGGGAGGAGGAGCGCCTGCGCTCCCTGGGGGAGCAGCAAGGGCGCCTGGAGGAGATTCTGGCCCAGCTGGCTGGATAGGGTCATTGACTGGGTTTATCGTCGTCCAACACCGTAGGGGCGGGTTTGAAACCCGCCCCTACGCATTCAAGGCATTGGCAGACCAGGGCAGCTCTGACGTGGTCACCACGCGGTGGCCGACAACCCAGGCCACACGAAAGTCCCTTGACGCGGCGCACAATGCGAGTTACATTATGGTCATTGGCTAAATGAGGTCGTTTTAATATGCCGCTTTACGAATACCATTGTCCCAGCTGCACTCATAAGTTCCAGAAGCTCCAGGTCATGAGCGCTACCGGGGCGGATTGCCCCAACTGTGAACAGCCCGCCCGCCGGATGCTGTCCGTCTTTGCGGCCCACTCCAAGGGTGAGTCGGGCGCTGGCCAGCCCAGCCCGCTGCCTCCCATGGGTGGCGGTGGCGGCTGCTGCGGCGGCGGTTGCTGCGGCCCCAGCCACTAGCCTCTGCGTGGTTCCGCTCGACTAGAGCTTATCGTGTGGATAGCTGACTAAGTTTAACCTGCGCCTGTCGCCGGTGGGATGTCTGCGGCGTCGTTCACGTTAACCTGCCGGTGATACAGCAGACCTACGGCCGCCGCCAGCGTGAGGGCCACCGCGCCGGCGACTGCCAGGGTGGCAACCCGCAGGGTGGCGTCAAACCAGAAGCCCTGGGGGAACAGCGCCACCAGGTAGTCGGTGGCGGGGTTTAGCTGCCACAGGTCGTTGGCAAAGCTAATCTGGTGGAACAGCAGGAACAGTGTGTCAAACGCCACCAGGGAAAACAGTCCAATAGCCAGCAGCAGGAGTAAGGTCAGCGCACCGCCGCGCAAGCCAAGCCGGGCCAGCCGCAGCCAGTAGCTCCGTCCGCGCCTCCGCAGTCCCTGGCAAGCCATCCCCGCCAGGAATAGGCCCGATACCGTCCCCACGGCATACACGCCCCAGATAAGGCGCTTCACGTCTGCCATGTGCTGCGCCTCCCGGGTGTTGAACAGCGCCTGCTCACGGCCAAATATCCGCGTCCGCACGGCCAGCGGCTCTTCCGTAGAGTTGAAGTAGCGCCGGATATCCGCGCCCACCTGGCGCAAGTCGCCCTCGGCGATGCCGGTATAGTCGGATATCTGGTACTTCTGAAAGCCCTGCTGGTAGAGGCCGAGGTCGTTCACCGCCCAGGCCACGCTGGCGCAGACCAGCAGCAGCGGCACCGCCAGCACCAACAGCGCGCCGGGGAGCCAGGTCAGGTGGCGCAAACTTCCTCCTCAAACTCACCGCAGAGCACCCTACGCCGAAGGCTCCGACACCGCTGAGACAACCGGTCGGGGCGCCCCTGCGCTAAATCCCCAAATCCCCGCTGTCTCTGCGTCCTCCGCGTCCCGACGAGTCGGGGTGGATATAGAACGGCTTCCTTGTACAGTAGCACCGCCATCCCTTGTTGAGCAACCGCCCCGGCCTCTATAATCCGCCCATGTCGCCCAAAGATATACCTGAAAGCGAACTGGCCCAGTTCCAAATGTTGGTGGAGATAGTGGCGCGGCTGCGGGCGCCCGGCGGCTGCCCCTGGGACCTGGAGCAGACCCATGCCTCCCTGAAGCGCAATCTCCTGGAAGAGTCCTACGAGGTGCTGGAGGCCATTGACCGGGGTGAGCCCAAGCTGCTGGCTGAGGAGCTGGGCGACCTGTTGGTGCAGATTGTCTTCCACGCCCAGATTGCCGCCGAGGCTGGGCAGTTCGCCATGCCGGATGTGGTTGCCGGCATCAACCGCAAGCTGGTGCGCCGTCACCCGCATGTCTTCGGAGACGCCTCCGTCGCCGACGCCCGGGAGGTGGAGCGCAACTGGGAGAAGCTGAAGGAGCAGGAGAAGCGTCAGCAGGGGGTGCGGCAGTCCCCGGTGGAGGCCATCCCCCAGGCTCTGCCGGCCCTCAGCTATGCCCAGCTAATGCAAGACCGGGTGGCGCGGGCGGGCTTTGAGTGGGAGGACATATCCGGGGTCTTGGACAAGGTGGAGGAGGAGGTTGCCGAGCTGCGCCGGGCCGTCAGCGCCGATGAGAAAGCCCACGAGCTGGGCGACCTGCTGTTCTCCCTGGTGAATCTGTCCCGGTGGCTGCACCTGCAGGCGGAAGACACCCTGCGCCAGGCCAGCCGCCGCTTCCAGGGTCGCTACCTGAAGATGGAGGAGCTGGCCAAGCAGCGGGGCCAGGACTTTGCTGCCCTCTCCTTGGCCCACAAAGAGCTGCTGTGGCAGGAGGCCAAGCGACTGGAGGGATAGGCGGTGGAGTCTCCTCCCCCTAGTCTCCCCAGTCCAGGTCACCCCCCAACAGGCAGGACGGCTCCAGGTAGTAGATTCCCCCCGCCAGCAGGCGCGGCAGGGGCGCCGCCAGTGCTGTCATGCCGCGCGCCGGACTGCTGGTGCGGTTCAGCATCCGGTCAGACATGGATCGCCGGGGCCGCAGCCACACCGGCCGGGGGCGCGTCTGCCCCAGATCCGCGGCCAGCTCCAGCGCCCGCTGAAAGTCCCCCAGCTGGTCCACCAGCCCCAGCTCCTTGCCCCGGCGCGCGGTGAACACCTAGCCGGTAGCCAGCTCCCGGGCCTGGGCCTCCTCCAGGGACCGCCCCTTGGCCAGCACTGATACAAAGCTGTCGTATATCTCGGTAATCAGCCCCTGATACTTCTCTGACTCCTCCGCCGAGGGGCCGCGCCAGAAGCCCCCCATGTCCTTCAGCCTCCCGCCCTTGAACACCGCCACCTCCACGCCCACCTTGCCCAGCAACTGCTCCAGGATGGGCCGCACGGAGATCACGCCGATGGACCCCACCAGGGCCGTGGGCAGGGCCACCACCTTGGCGGCGGCGCAGCAGAGGTAGTAGCCGCCCGAGGCGCCGATGCCCCGCACGTAGGCCACCACCGGCTTGCGCTCCGCCACCTTGAGCAGCCTGTAATACAGCAGCTCCGAGCCGCTGGCGGAGCCGCCGGGCGAGTCGATATCCAGCAGCAAGGCTCGGTAGCGGTCGCTGCGAGCCACAGTGTCGAAGAGGCGGGAGTACACCGGCGTCCGCACGCGACTGCCGATGACCCCGTACACCTCCACCACCGCCACGCCGGACCGTCTGCCGAAAGGCGCCATGCTCAGCCTCCCTGGAGTCTTGCCTGGAGTTTTGATAGTAGCCTGTATAGGAGCTTGTCCCACAAACCCCCTTCTCGCAGGGTAGGTAAAGCAGTAAGCTCATGGAAACATGGAGCGAGGTACGAGGGGATGGCGTACAACCTGCTGGCGGGTGACCGAGAGCAAGGGTATCTGCTGCCGCCGTCGGTGCGGG
>SHYG01000019.1 GCA_009692925.1 Dehalococcoidia bacterium | reverse complement strand
TGGGAGAGACCCTGGAGGAGTGCGCCCGCCGGGAGGCCCTGGAGGAGCTGGGCGTCGCCGTGGGACACCTGCGCTTCCTGTGTGTCAGCAACATTCTCGCCTACGGCAAGCACTATGTGGACGTGGAGTTCCTGGGAGACATTGGCGACCAGGAGCCGGTGCTGGCGGAGCCGGAGGCCTTCTCGCAGAGTGGCTGGTTTGCCCTGGACGCGCTGCCCCAGCCCATGTTTCAGGCGGCGCGCTACGCCCTGGACAGCCTGCGCAGCGGCCGGCACTACTTCCCCGGCGGCTGAGAATCTACCCGAACATTCACCGCCGAGCGCGCGGAGACCGCTGAGAAAATAAATATCCAACCGCAAAGTTGCTGCGCCCTCTGTGTTCTTTGTGGTTAGCGCACGGCTTCTAAGACCGTCACCTGCCGTGGCCCCTGCGGGAAACCCGCGATCCGCCCTCCAAAACCACCAAAACTCGGCAAGGCAAACGGCACATCCCAGATACAACATCTGGTATAATGTAGAGAGTGTTTCAAGGTGGACGCCACTTCCCGTGGCGTGCTCCCACCCATCCTCCAGCCGAAGGACTGCCAAGGGCCTGTTTCACCCTTCTTTTAGATACTTCAGGCAGATACAACAGGCCTGCCCTTGTCCTAGTCAGCGCGGCGTGTCACCGGCCAAATTAGCCGACGGAGCAACCTTTGCCAACCGAATCTTCTAAGTACACCGCCAAAGACATTCAAGTCCTGGAAGGGCTGGAGGCCGTCCGCCTCCGGCCGGGCATGTACATTGGTAGCACCGACCAGCGCGGTCTCCACCACCTGGTCTACGAAGTCGTGGACAACTCGGTGGACGAGGCCATGGCCGGCTTCTGCACCAAAGTTGACATAAAAATTGACCTGCACGGCCAAGTTACTGTAACCGACGATGGCCGGGGCATCCCGGTGGACACCCACCCCACTACGGGCCGCTCCGCCCTGGAGACGGTGATGACAGTGCTCCACGCCGGCGGCAAGTTCGGCGGGGGCGCCTACAAGGTAACCGGCGGGCTCCACGGCGTGGGCGCGTCGGTGGTGAACGCCCTCTCCTCCCACGTCAAGGTGGAGGTGCGGCGGGACGGCTGGACCTACTCCCAGGAGTACCAGCAGGGCCGCCCCGTGGCCGACGTGGTGCGGGGTAAGCGCGATCCGTCCCACGGCACGACCACCTCTTTCGTGCCGGACCCCGCCATTTTCCCGATAGTCGAGTATGACTTCGACGCCCTGACGGACCACTTCAAAACCGTGGCCTACCTGAACCAGTCGCTGGAGATCCGCTTCGTCAGCTACTGGCATCAGGAGCAGCGCAAGGGAGACATCGAGCGCACCTACTGTTTCGACGGCGGCATTGCCAACCTGGTCAGCAGCATCAATCGCAACCGCCACACCATGCAGCGCTCCCCCTTCTACTTTCTGAAGTCCCAGGACGACACCGTGGTGGAGGTGGCGGTACAGTACAACGACAGCTTCACCGAGACTGTCCTCGCCTTCGCCAACTGCATCAACACCACGGAAGGCGGCACCCACCTTACCGGCTTTCGCTCCGCCCTGACTCGGGTAATCAACGACTACGCCCGCCGCCAGGGGTTCCTCAAGGAGGAGCAGCCCAACCTGATTGGCGACGACGTGCGGGAGGGCCTGGCGGCGGTCATCAGTGTCAAGCTGACCTCGCCTCAGTTCGAGGGCCAGACCAAGACCAAGCTGGGCAACGCCGAGGTCCGCAGCATCGTGGAGTCGGTGGTCAGCGAGGGCCTTAGCCGCTACCTGGAGGGGAATCCTGCCGACGCCAAGCAGGTCATCGAGAAGTGTCTCATTTCGCAGAAGGCCCGGGAGGCGGCCAAGCGAGCCCGGGAGTTGGTCATTCGCAAGAACGCCCTGGACGGCTCCTCCTTGCCCGGCAAGCTGGCCGACTGCGCCGAGCGGGACCCCGCGCTTTCCGAGCTTTACATTGTGGAGGGCGAGTCTGCCGGCGGCTCGGCCAAGATGGGCCGGGACCGGCGCTACCAGGCCATCCTGCCCCTCAAGGGCAAGATCCTGAATGTGGAGCGGGTGCTGCAGCAGCCGGACAAGATACTAGGCCATGAGGAAATTCGCTGCATGGTCGCGGCCCTGGGCGCCGGGGAGGGCCAGGAGTTTGACGCCACCAAAGTGCGCTACCACAAGGTTATCATCATGACCGATGCCGACGTGGACGGCTCGCACATCCGCACCCTCATCCTGACCTTCTTTTATCGTCGCATGCCGGCCCTCATCGAGCAGGGATATCTGTACATCGCACAGCCTCCGCTGTACCGCATCCAGAGCGGGCGCCAGGAGCCCCAGTATGTCTACACCGAGGAAGCAAAGGATGCGGTCCTCAAAGACATGAACGGACGGCGCAACGTGGCCCTCCAACGCTACAAGGGCCTGGGCGAGATGAACCCGGAACAGCTTTGGGAGACCACCATGAACCCGGAGACCCGGCAGATGCTCCAGGTGGGTATTGAAGACCAGGTAGAGGTGGACAACGTGTTCTCTACCCTGATGGGCGAAGTGGTGGCCCCCCGCAAGAGCTTCATCCAGGCCTACGCCCGCAGCGTCAAGAACCTGGACGTGTAGCCGCCTGTGCCGGAAATGGACGTAGCCTTTCCCCGGCAGTTCTAACGGAACTGGCGTATTTGGAAAACCTGCCCGTTTGGTCTATAATGGCCCCAGCTAAGATTCGGTTTGCGATCATCCAGAAGGAGTGCCCTTGCCCGCAGAGAAGTCCGCCCGCCAGTCCGTAAAGCACAACGTGCGTAACCGCAGCGTGCGCCGCACCACGCGGTCTGCCATGACCACCGCCCTGGAGGCCATTGAATCCGCCGACGCCGGCGCTGGGGAGAACGTGCGCCAGGCCATTAGCCTGCTGGACGTGGCGGTGCGCAAGGGCGTCATGCACAAGAACACCGCTTCCCGCACCAAGTCGCGCCTGGCCGCCCGTCTCAACAAGATGGGCCAGGCCGGCGCTTAGCCCTCCAAACTCCGCCTCCAACCTGGCTTTACCTTGGGGCGCCGGACTTGACCCGGCGCTTTTGGTTTGCCTAGCTCCTCGAACCCCAAGGCGCCTTCTCCCACTGACGAATGACCATTGACAGACCCCAAAGGCTTTGCTAGCCTGTGTTCAGAACATAAGTTCATATCAGTAGCGCAGGGTGTTAAATGCTGTTGCGAAAGAAGCTGCCCCCCCGGCGGCAACGGATCCTGGACTTCATTCATCTGTTCATGCAGGAAAATGGCATCCCGCCCACTGTGCGGGACATTCAGCATGCCTGCGACATCAGCTCCACCTCCGTGGTGGACTACAACCTGAAGCTGCTGAACCGGGACGGTTACCTTAACCGCCGCGCGGACGTGGCCCGTGGCATTGAACTGCTGGACGAAGGCGGGCAGCCAGTGTCCACCGCCCCCCGGGTGCAACTGGTGGGCACCATTGCGGCGGGCGAACCTCTGCCGGTGTTCTCGGCGGAAGGCGGGGCTGCCAGCGCCGAGTTTGATACTATCGAGGTAGCCCCCGAGCTGCCGCGGCGCTATGGCAAGTTGTTTGCCCTGCGCGTCAAGGGCACATCCATGATGGACGCGTTAATTGACGACGGCGACGTGGTGGTGCTAATGCCGACCCAGCGCGCGGACAATGGCGACATGGTGGTGGCTTGGCTGAAAAACGAGGAAGAAGCCACCCTCAAGAAATACTATCTGGAAGGCGACCGGGTGCGTCTGCAACCGGCCAATAGCCAGATGGGGCCAATCTACTGCGCCGCCGACAACTTAGAAGTGCGCGGCCGGGTGGTGTCGGTCATTCGGAAGTTCTGAGGTTCCGAGGCTCTGGGGGGCGGACCCGTCAGAATGCCTCCGCACTCGTCGCCCCTGAAGAGTTGTGGCGGGTGCGGCACGGAACTAACGCGGCCTCCTCGCCGGTTGGAAGTGCTACTTGCGGGTGTTGGTCAGGGCGCCGTAGGTGGCCACCAGAAAGGGCACGCAGTAGGTCAAGGGTATTTGCCAGTAAAGGGCGTTGTTCCACCGGGCCGCCAGCAGGGTGTCGCCCTGGTTGAGCAGGGTCAGAATTGTGCCGACTACTAGGGAGACCATGAGGGAGCGCCGCAGCAGTCCCCGGTGCCGCAGCGCGCACTTGAGGCAGCGCAGGTCCGGCGCAGGCGGTGCAGCGCCGCCGCGGGTGCGCGGGGAACCACCGCCTTGTAAAGCAAAGCTCCGGCCGGGTCGCAGCGGTTGCTTGCAACGCTCACAGTACTGGGAGCTCATGGGTGCCCAAACTGGACGCGGGCCTGGCAACTCGCACCGGGAAGGAGCTTGGTGCCCAGTTGGTGGCTGCTCACGGTGACTCCATTGTGCCGCTGGTGCAGCCGGGGGACCACCAGGCTGCTCCCCGGTCTTCTGAGGTGGACGTAGTTACTCATCCCGTGTGGATGCCGAGGAACACGCCCGGTTGGCGGTGGTGAGGGCATATTGCTGGAGGTTTCGGCAGGCACGGGCCGCGACTTCACCAGATGCCACGCAGGTGCATCGCCAAGTTGGCCGGGGCGGGCGTGGTGTCAGATTCCGGCGTCGGTGAGCCAGAGGATCTGCCGCGACCGGAGTTGAGTCTGCAAATAGCAACGGGCGCAGGCCCCGTACCGGGTGAGGCCCGCGCCCTGCAGCACACGAATCCACGGAACCAATTGACCAGGTGTGGGGTTCACCAGGGCCTGGCACATCTTCCGGGGAGTCCGCCCGCCTCTGAGACAGCTATCAGGGCTGGGCAGATACGGTTGCTAGGCCTTGCCGATGCGGAAAACCTTGGTTCCGCACACGAGGCATACGCCCTGAGTTGCGGGACGGCCGTTCTTGAGAGTTACCTGCCGGGGATTCCGGATGTCTCGCTTGCTGCGGCACTTAAAACAATAGGCGTCCATGAGTTTCACCCCCCCTTAAAATAAATTGATTGCGCGCTGTGGAAACCGGTGCCAGATACCATGGGATAGCTGTCTCCTAGGTACATAGCTACGGTATACAAAGCGGTGGTATTTTGTCAAGCTATCTGAGTCAGGATTCTGTAACGTTCTGGTGCTTTTGTGGGACTAAAGCGACACTAGAGTGGGACTATTGAGCGCTAAAGTCTAACTTCCAATGCGGCCCCCTGAACCTGAGCACAATGGGGTCTGTGAGATCGGCAGATAGCTAACGCCCTGGGATGGGAGAGGCTGCCAAGCTTTCTGGCGTCTTGGGGGGCTAAGGGTGGGTAGATACTGGGGCGAGAGGTGAGGGCAATCGACTGTGGAACACCTTCATGGGCTGCCACGTGTTGTTAGAGCGCTCAAACTGCACCAGGGCCAAAAATCGTCCCTCGGCGCTGTAGGCGCGGAACTGCTCCAGGTAGGCGGCCTCGGGGGCGAGGCGCCCCAGGTTGATGGACTGGCCGTTGCGCAGGCACTGCTCTGCCGCCCTGCCTACGGAGATGCTTTTCAGTCCTTGCAACATCCAGTCCACCGGGTGCAGGTACTGCTGCCAGCCCGCGGGGTCAGTGGTGTTGGCCCGCTCCAGATCTTCCAGGGTCACGGCGCTTGCCAGGGAAAACCCGCCGGCGTGCGTCCGCGTCAGGTCGGTCACGTAACCGCCGCAACCCAGTGCTTCCCCCAGGTCGTGGGCCAAGGACCGCATGTAAACGCCGCGCCCGCACTCCACGTCCAGTACCAGCTTGGGAAGCAGAAACTCCCGAAGTTGGATATCGTGAATCTCGACGGTGCGGGCCTGCCGCTCCACCTCAATGCCCGCGCGAGCCAGTTTGTACAGGCGCTGGCCCTGGATTTTGATGGCGCTGTACATGGGTGGCGTCTGCTGAATCGTACCAATAAAGGGTGGCAGCGCCGCCTCCACCATTTTCCGGGTCACTTGTTCCAGGTTGTCCGCGGGAACGGTCTTCACCACTTCACCCTCGGCGTCGTAGGTGGTGGTGGTGATGCCCAAGTGGACCTCCACGCGGTATCCCTTGGGGCCAGCGATGACGTGGTCCATCAAGCGCGTGGCCTGGCCGAAGCAGATGGGGAGGACGCCGTGAGCTAAGGGGTCCATGGTCCCGCCGTGGCCCACTTTGTGGCGCTGGCCGGTGATGCCTTTAATCCGGCGCAGCACGTCCATGGAGGTCATTCCCACGGCCTTGTTCAGGTTGACGAACCCATCCACGTCGGTGGCGGCTGCACGGCCAGCCCCGCTCACGGCCTAGTTACCCCGCGGGACATGGTTTCGGTTCGGCACGACTTGGGCATCCATTGGCGCGGGCGCGGCGGGGGCGGAACTAAGTGGGCTCAGTTCCGGGCTCAGTTCCTGGATGCGGTTCATTACTTGCACCACTCGGTCGGCGTTCTCCAGGGAGTTGTCTATCTGAAAGCTGAGGAACGGCACGTAGCGCAGGGTTAGACGCTCTTTGAGCTCCCGCCGCAGGAACGCCGCCGCGGAGCGGATTCCCGCCAGGCCGTCGTCCTGCGTCTTCTTGTCACCCATGACACTGAGGGACACGCGGGCGTTGCGCATGTCTGAGGACGTGCTCACCTGGGTGATGCTGATGACGCCTTTCAACCGGGGGTCGTTAATCTGCTGGGCCAGGAGCTGGCTAATCTCCTGTTGCAACAGTCCATTGATGCGGTCAATGCGTCGGGACATGGCGCTCTCCTGGCCAGGGTGGTTGCATTTTCCTCCACTCGCCGGGCGAGTAGGCCCGCAGGCCGTATCGAGACCAACGGTGAGACGGGTGTCGATACGGCCCCACTGCGGTCGGGCCTACTCAACCATCGGGGGTGAGGCACTTGCGGCGCCATAAAACAATCCTGCTCTCCTGGCCCTGGGGCTTGCCAGGAAACCGGAAGAATGGGACACTGGCCCAGGCCTTAGCGGGCGCGCTCCTGCCGGTGCACCTCCAGGAGGTCCCCAACCTGGAAATCGTTGAAATCCTGGAGTGCCACGCCGCACTCCAGGCCGGTGTTAATCTGGGTAACCTCGTCGCGGAAGTGGCGCAGCCCGGTGATGGAAGACTCCTGCATCACCTTGCCCCCGCGCATGATCCGCACGGTGGCTCCGCGCACCAGGCGGCCCTCCAGCACGCGGCAGCCGGCTATCTTGGCGTTGCCGCGGCCGGGGAAGACCTCTCGCACCTCGGCACGGCCCGTCAGCACGTCGGTGTAAATCGGCTCTAGCATGCCGTGGAGGGCGCGTTCCACGTCCTCAATGAGCTGGTAGATGATGTTGTATTTCCGAATTTCCACGCCCGCCCGGCTGGCGGTGCGCTCGGCGCTGGGCTCGCTGCCCACGTTGAAGGCGATGATGATGCCGCTGGAGGCGCTGGCGAGCAGCACGTCCAACTCGGTGACCGCGCCCGACCCGGCGTGCAGAATGCGCACAGTGGCCTCGGCGTCGGCGAGCTTGTCCAGCGACTGGCGGATGGCCTCCACGCTGCCTTGCACGTCGGCCTTGAGCACCAGGTTCAGCTCCTTAACGTCGCCGGCGTCAATTTGCTTGACCACCTCGTCCAGGGTGAGCGCCCTGGCCTGGGTCTGCTGGGCGGTCTTGGAGCGCTCCCGCTCGGCCACCAGCAGGCGGGAGGCCCGCTCGTTGGGCACCACGGTCAGCACGTCCCCGGCCTCGGGCAGCTCGCTGAATCCAAGAACCTCCGCGGGGTCGCCGGGAGCAACTTCTTTGATTGCCTGCCCGCGTTCGTTGGCGATGGCCTTTACCCGGCCCCAGGCGGTGCCGGCCACTATGTGATCGCCCACCCGCAAGGTGCCCGACTGCACCAGCACCGTGCTGGTGGGGCCGCGCTTGCGGTCCAGCTTGGCTTCAATAATGACCCCGCTGGCAGGCTTGGTGGGGTCGGCCTTCAGGTCCGCCACCTCGGACACCACTTGGATGTTCTGCAGCAGGGTGTCAATGCCCTCCCCGCTGCGGGCGGATACCGGCACCGCGATGACTTCTCCGCCCCACTCTTCGATGACCAGGTTGTGCTCGCTGAGCTGGAGCTTGACCCGGTCCGGGTTGGCGTCGGGCAGATCCATCTTGTTGATGGCCACAATGATCGGCACGCCGGCAGCCTTGGCGTGGTTAATGGCCTCCACGGTCTGGGGCATGATGCCGTCGTTGGCGGCCACCACCAGCACCGCGATGTCGGTGCATTTGGCCCCCCGGGAGCGGATAGCGGTGAACGCCTCATGGCCTGGGGTATCCAAGAACGTGATTTTCTTGCCCAGGTATTCCACCTGATAGGCGCCGATGTGCTGGGTGATGCCGCCCACCTCGCGGCTGGCCACCTTCGTCTTGCGAATGGTGTCCAGCAGGGTGGTCTTGCCGTGGTCCACATGGCCCATCACGGTGACGACTGGGGGCCGCGTGACCAGGTTAGCGGTATCCGCAGGCGCCGCTGCCTTGGCGGGGGCTGCCGCCTTGGTCTCGTCCGCCAGCTTGGTGCGGATGCCAGCGGCCGTGGTGACCAGAGATGCTACCTGGTAGTCCACAATCTGGTTGACTCCGGCCATAATGCCATGCCGCATCAGCTGCTTGATGACATCGATGGGGGTTTGGTCAATCAACTCCGCCAGTTGCTTGACGCTAAGAGTTTGGGGCATGACCAGCACCCGGTTGACGGGCTTGCGCTCCCCAGCGGGGCGACGGGCCGCGCGGGCGGGCTTGGCTTCAGTTTCTACTGGGGAATCAAGTTCGTTGGTCGTCATACTCTAATTATCTCCCTGGGGCCGGGTCCGGTTGTGTACTGCCAGCCGCGTGCTCCACGTTCGGATGCACGTTTTGATGATAGAAGGCCATGAGTTGCTCTCGGTCTGCAGCGGAAATCTGAGTGTGCAGCCCGCGTTCCAGGCTGCCCTTGTGGACCGCGCGTTCCCAGCAGGGTGGCAAGCCGCAGAGGTAGGTGCCGCGGCCGGGGCTCTTGCCGGAAGCGTCCACCAGCACAGATCCCTGGGGGGTGCGCACGATGCGGATGAGTCCCCGTTTGGGCTGCTTTTGTCCGCAGGCGACGCAGGTGCGCTCGGGCACGTGGCGGGGCTTGGCCAACGCAACCCCTCCCACTGCTGCGGGGCGGCTGGTTAGCGTCCGCCACCCCTGCGGTTGCCGCGATTGGCGCTGGGGGCTGGGCCGCGCCGCGTCCGGCGACCCGTGCGACCTGCGCCCCGGTAGTCTTCCATGATGTCTTCGGCAAACCGAATCTTGCCGGCGTCGGGGGTAAGCACTGGCGTACCCGGCAACCCCAGAACTGGCTCCGCGCCCTCGCCTTCCTCCCCCTCGTCCTCTTCGTCCTCGCCCATCTCCTCGGCCAACTCCTCCAGGGTTAGGGAAGCCAGCGCTTCCACGCTTAGGCCTAGCGCTGGGGCGGGTTCCGCTCGGGAAGGGGTAGCTTTCTTGGCCGCTTCTTCCTCGCGGATTAGCGCTTCCAGAATGGCATCCTCGCTCATCGGGACGGCGGGCTTTGCCGCGGCCATGGCCGGGACGGGCGCAGCCATGGGGGCCGCCCTCCTCACATCCACTCGCGCGGGCGGCTCGGCCACAGTGGCCTTGGCTTCCAATGGCACAGCCGGAGCCGCAGCAGCCACCCCTGCCGTCGCCTGGCCTGAGGCTTGGGCAGTGGCGCGGCGGTCTTCCTCGTGTTGCTTCTGGCGGGTGATCTTGATCTCTTCCCACTCGGCCAAACCCTTGATGTCCAGCCGCCAGCCGGACAACCGGGCGGCCAAGCGTGCGTTCTGCCCTTCCTTGCCGATGGCCAAGGATAGCTGACGGTCGGGCACGATCACGGTGGCAGTCTGTTCCCCGCCAGTAGCCATCTCCACGTGCAAGACTTCCGCCGGGCTGAGGGCCTTGGCGATGAACGCCCGCGCGTCCCGGTCCCAAGGGATTACGTCGATTTTCTCGCCCTGCAGCTCGTTGACGATGCTCTGGATGCGGTTGCCCCGCACGCCGATGCAGGAGCCCACCGGGTCAATTCCCTCCTGGGTGGAGCTTACCGCCACCTTGCTGCGGAAGCCGGCCTCCCGGGCAATGCCCTTGATCTCCACCACTCCGTTGTGCACTTCCGGAACTTCAATCTCAAACAGCCGCTTCAGCATGTTCCGATGGCTGCGGGACACCAGGATTTCTGGCCCCTTGGGCCCGCTGCGCACGCTGAGCACAAAGACCTTGAGCCGCTGCCCCTTGCGATACCGCTCCGTGGGCACCTGCTCTTCCGGTGGCATCAGGGCCTGGGCCCGGCCCAAGTCCAGCACAATGGTGCGCCCAGTCTCAATCTGCTCCACTACGCCGGAGACGATGTCGTCCTGGTGCTTCAGGAACTCCTGGAAGAGCAACTCCCGCTCCGCTTCCCGCAGCCGCTGGAGGACCACCTGCTTGGCGGTCTGGGCGGCAATGCGGCTGGCGTTGTGGGGCAGCGGCTCCGCTGCGGCCAACTCCTCCCCCAGGGCAATGGCCGGCCGGATCGCCTGGGCGTCTTTGAGGCTAATCTCCCGGGTGGGGTCCTCAACCTTCTCCACCACCGTTTTCAAGGCGTAGACGTTGACATCCCCCGTGTTAGGGTTCAGTTTGACCGATATATTCTGCCCCGCGGCCGGGTTGTCCTTCTTGAACGCGGAAGCCAAGGCAGCTTCAATTGCTTGAAGCACCTGCTCCCGAGGCAAGTGACGTTCCGCTGCTAGCTGGGTGAGCGCTATTAGAAAGTCGCTCTTCATGCCTAACCCCCCAGGGTTACGCTGGCTGGGGACCAAAAGACCCCGGTCAGCAAGAAAGCGGGGAAACCCCGCTTTCACATAGAGATTCGCCCAACGTCAGTATAGCATCGGGCTGGGGGACTTTCAAGTTAAAAATCAAGGGAAGGCAGATGCAGTAGATAGGGAATAGTGACAAATTAGTTCCGGTCCTGGCGGACCAGCCCGCAGTTTGCCCGTGGGTTGATGGCAGGGTCATTCGGTTCTTGGTTGGCCCGTAGGGGCGCACCTGTGTGTGCGCCTTCGGGACAGACCTTCCACCCGACGGGCAGACACCTAGGTCTGCCCCTACGGCCAGCCTACCACCAGATTTTGCCCTGGGAGATCTTGGCCAGCTCGTCGTAGTCCTTGGTCCACAGGTTGGTGCTCAGGTACTTCCAGCCGCCGTCGGCCAGCAGGCACACGATGTTGCCCTGCTCCATCTTCTCCGCCTCCCTGATGGCGGCGGAGACCACCGATCCCGAGGAGATGCCGGCGAAGATGCCCTCCTTTTGCAGCAATTCCTTGGTGGTGCGGAAGGCGCTGAAGCTGCCCACCAGGATGCGGGCGTCCAGCAGCTTCAGGTCCAGGATGGGAGGTATGAAGCCGTCTTCCAGCCGCCGCAGGCCGGAGATCAGGTCGTCTGGTTCGGGAGCCACCGCCACCAACTTCACCGCCGGGTTATGCTCCTTGAGACGGCGGCCCACCCCCATTAGGGTGCCGCCGGTGCCCAGCCCAGCTACAAACGTATCCACCTCGGGCAGCGTCTCCACAATCTCCTGACCGGTGGTCTCGTAGTGGGCGCCGGGGTTGGCGCTGTTGCCGTACTGGTACATCATCAGGTAGTCGTGGGGGCGCTTCTCCGCCAGGGCCTGGGCCACCTCAATGGAGCCGTTGGTGCCCTGGGAGCCCTCGGAGAAGATAATCTCAGCGCCGTAGGCGTATAGCAGCTCCGAGCGCTCCTTGCTCACGTTCTCCGGCATCACCACCGTAACCTTGTAGCCCTTGAGCCCGCCGATGAGGGCCAGGGAGATGCCGGTATTGCCGCTGGTGGGCTCCAGAATGGTCCGTTTGGTCGACAGCTCGCCTTCCCGCTCGGCTTTCTCAATCATCTTCAGGGCGATGCGGTCTTTGACGCTGCCGGTGGGGTTTTGCCCTTCCAGCTTGGCGTAGATATGCACGTCCGGCTTGGGACTCATGCGCTGGAGCTCGATCATCGGCGTGTTGCCGATGGCCGACAGTATGCCTTTATATTTCAGCCTTGTAGCCATTACCCCTGTCTCTTGCCGCTGGCCTGCGCGCCCTTAAGAACCAGTCCCATAACCGCAGAGAGCGCTGAGGACGCAGAGAGTCTTACGAATTGGTTGCCTAGTGAATTGCCGCCGCCTCCGCGGGGGAGGCCACGCCGCAGAACACCTCGTAGTCAATAAGCTCCGTCACGGTAGGGTGGTCGCCGCACAGCGGGCACTTGGGGTCGCGCTTCATCTTCACCTCGCGGAAACTCATGTCCAGGGCGTCGATGAGTAGGTAGCGCGAGGCAAGGCTTTTGCCAATGCCCAGCATCAGCTTGAGGGCCTCCGTGGCCTGGATGCTGCCCACCAGCCCAGTGAGGGACCCCAGCACTCCAGCCTCGGCGCAGTTGGGCACGGAACCCGGCGGCGGCGGCTTGGGGAACAGGCAGCGGTAGCAGCCCTTCCCGGGCATGAACACCGTGGACTGCCCGTCAAAGATCAGGATGCTGCCGTCCACCAGGGGCTTGTTCAGCAGGTAGCAGGCGTCGTTGACCAGGTAGCGCGTGGCGAAGTTGTCCGCCCCGTTGATTACCATGTCGTACTGCCCGATGATCTCCATAGCGTTGTCCGATTCCAGCCGGGTCTCGTGGAGCACCACGTTGACGCCGGGGTTGTAGGCCAGAATGTTGTCCCTGGCCGACTGGACCTTGGGCCGCCCCACGTCGGAGGTGTGGTGCAGTATCTGGCGCTGCAGGTTGGACAGCTCCACCACGTCGAAGTCCACAATGCCGATTTTGCCCACGCCCGCCAGGGCCAGATACACCGCCGAGGGGGAGCCCAGGCCGCCCGCGCCGACAATCAACGCGCTGGATTCGAGGAGCTTGCGCTGCCCCCGGCTGCCCACGTCGCCCATGATGATGTGGCGCCCGTACCGCTTCACCTGGTCTGGGGTCAGCACGCCGGTCCGTTGGGTCATAAGTTATTCCTCCAGTGCTAATAACGGATAGGGGATTAGGTATCACAAAAAAGCCCGCGCTCCTAATGTGGGGCTTACCCCACGGGTTGGGCGCAGGCTTTCGGCCATTCCGATATTCTACCTGCCCCCTACGTGGGAGGGCAGGTACAGTAACGCTTGAAGTGAGGCTCAATGTAAATCATATCTGTGTCGGAGTCTATTCTCTGGCAGATTGGTTGTCAAGCGCAGGCCCCGTATCAGCCCGTATCAGCGCACCGCATGGGTGGTAAGCAGGGTCTGCCGCTGGGCCAGATCTGCCAAAGTAGTGCTGCTCAGGACTCCCTGGATGGCCTCTGCCACCGTGCGCCAGATCTCCTGCTGGGCGCAGGATTCCGCAAAGACGCAGTCGTTGGGAGAGGTGATGCACTCCAGGGGCGAGAAGTTCCCGTCCAGGGTGTTCATCACCATGTTGAGGTTAATCTCCGAGGGAAGCATGGCCAGACTGTGGCCGCCCTGGGGGCCGCGGCGGCTGCGCACAAAACCCACCTTGTTCAGTGTGGTCATCAGCTGCTCCAGATAGGCCTCCGGAATGGACTGCCGGGCGGCAATCTCCGAGGTCTGGAGCTGGCCCTCGCCGTAATGCAGCGCCAGTTCCACCAGCGCCCGCACTCCGTAGTCCACTTTCATGGGTACGCGCATAACAGCCACCTCCAAGGGGGCAACCTAGCAATTATAGCACTGGCCCGGCCAATATCCAACTTTTTATACCTGCCCCTAGGGCAATCCCAGGTTAAATTTATTCCTCCGAAGTTAAGAGTAAACCCCTATGTCAAAGCGCACTTTGCGTTGTGCCGTCTGATATTCACTGATAAATCCGTCATGGCCAGGTGAACCCTGCGGGTCACGAAACCCTTAACCAAAGCGGCGACCAAATAAGCCGCGATTGTCCTGCCTTCATCGCGTTCCAGCTGTAACCGTGCCATATAAGCACCGGCTTGTCGAACACGGACGCTGCACCGGTTAAACCCCTTCTAAACTGAAGCCACAGTGAAACTCGCAGGGCCGGCAAAAGGAACAATGTAGATGCCAGCTTGGATTTAGTCTCGCGGGGATTAGGAGATTAGGGGATGCATTTGCGGTTAATCTCCTAATCCCCGCCCGTAGCCCCTGCCCCCGCTCAAGGCGAATTAGGCTGCATGTAGATTTCACATTAGCTTAAGTTTAGTACTCTAAGAACAGCTTGCCCCACTCGGTCTTCAGGGCGGCGTTGATGCGGCGGCGGCCGTGGGTCTTCAGCCAGTAGCCGTTGTGGTACAGGTTTGACGCCAGGTAGGACCACCCCACCAGCGGGCCGCGCAGCAGCAGCTTCTCCACCGGCTTCAGCGGCCCCCAGTAAATCAGCTTCTGCCCCCGGCTGGCCAGGGTGTTCTCCACGCCGGAGAACCGCCAGTTCACCCCGGTGATATCCTCGCCCGCCACGTCGATCTGCGAGATGTCGCCGCAGCCCAGGCCGCGCTCGTGGGCCAGGCGGATGAACTTGATGCTCAGAGGGTCAAACCCCATCATATGGGCGGCCACCGCGTCAATGGCCACCTGGTCGGCGGAGGCCAGGATGCGGTCCTTGATATGCCAGCGCATGGCGCGGGGCCCCGGCCCGTCGCCGGCAAAGGTGCCGTCCATCACCGCAAAGATGCCGGGATGAATCTCCTGCTGGATGGCCAGCAGGTCTACCAGGGTCTCGTGGATTACCGAGTGAGTCCAGTGGCGCTTGCGGTGCAGCAGGCCGCCAAAGGCGTTCTTCATGGCCCCGGTCATTGTGGTGAAGACATGGGTCTTCATGGTGGGCAGATGCACGATGTTCTTGCCGGCAAAGGTTTCGGGTATCTGGATGCCCTCGGGGAAGATGTCGTCCAGCACCAGCATCTTGGCCTTGGGCTTGTAGTCCACCCAGCGGTTGGGCGGCGAGTCCAGGTGCACCGTGGGCAGGTGGTACTTGTCCTGCACCACTTTGTGCTTGTTGTTGACCTCGCCCTCGTAGGAATCTACCACCACCGTGCCGTTGTGGGCGCCAATCAGGTCCTGGTAGCCCAGCCGTTGCAGCCCCTGGATCACGCCCTCCAACTGCCAGGGCATGGTGGAGCACGCGGGATACCAGTGCTGCCAGGAGATGTTGATCTTCAGCAGGGTGGGCACATCCGGCTTCAGGTGTTGCTCCACGCCGGCCAGCACCATGGCGCGGTGGTAGTCCTCCAGCACAGTCTCCGGTCGAGTGGCCACCACCGCCACCACGGAGCGCCGCTTGGCCGGCGTCTGGGGCGCAGTCTGGGTCTCCGCGGGCTGGCGGGATGGATTCGGCGATTCAGGCATGGGCGACACTCCTTATCGATTAAGCAGCAGCACCAGTACCGACACTACGATCCACGCCAGGCTGGCGGCCGCCAGGGGCAGATCCTGGAGGATGAGCTGCTCCGGCGCCTCCGCCTCCCGGCTGGTGTTCAGCAGGTACAGGTACCGAAACAGGCCAAAGATAACCAGCGGGACAGTCAGCAGCATGGTGTTGTTTTTGGGCGGGTTGACCGCCTCTACGGTGTACAGAGTATAGCTTACCAGGGCGGCGGCGGCAGAGACGTTGAGGAGCTGCCCGATAAATGGCCCGGCGTAGTGGCGCAGCACCGAGCGCTGGCGAGCGGCGTCGTCCCCGGCCAGCCGCACCTCGGCGTAGCGGCGTCCCAGCACGATGAACAGGGCGCCCGCGCCGGTGGTGGCGTACAGCCAGGGCGAAGGCGCAACACCGATGGCCACCGCGCCCGCTGCCACCCTAATGACGTAGCCGCTGGTCACCGACAGGACATCCACCAGCACCAGGTTCTTGGCCCCCAAAGAGTAGGCAAGGTTGATGCCCAAATACAGCAGACCGATAGCGCCCAGCATCGGGGACAACGCCGCCATCGCCGCCAGTCCGGCGATGCCCAGCACCGCCAAAGCCGCCAGCGCTGCCGCCGTGCCCACCTGCCCGGAGGCGATGGGCCGCAGCCGCTTGGCGGGATGCTGCCGGTCGGCGTCGCGGTCCATCAGGTCGTTGAAAAGGTACGCCGCGCTGGAGAGGGCGCAGAAGGCCAGAAGCAGGGCGCCCAGGCGCAGCAGCAACCCCGGCACGGTTGCCAGGTTGTCCGGCTGCCAGGCCACGTCCACGGCGAAGGCCAGAGGCAGGAATACCAGCCCGTTCTTCACCCACTGCCGGGGCCGCAGCGCCCGCGCCATTGCCAGCCCGGGGTTCGCTTTCGCGGGCGTGGTTTGGCCGCCGGGAGGCATCAAGCGCCTTCCTGAGGAGTAGCTGCCGTAGCTTCCACGGGGTTGGTGTTCATCCCGTCAAGCCGGGGCAAACCCGCAGCCCGCCGCCGGTGCAGGATCGCCAGCGCCGCCAGGCCGATGCCCACCGCGAACCAGAGGGTGGCCAGTCGCACCAGCAGCGTTGCAGCTGAAGCCGGGCCGCGAGCCACTCCCGCCTGCTGCAGCAGAGCCACCATGCTGCCCTCGGTCCCCACCAGCCCGCCGGGCAGAGCCGTAATCGCCCCCGCCAGCGTGGCCGCCGCATAGATGGGCACGGCCTGCATCACGGAGAGGGGTACATCTAGCCCCCGCAGCAGCACCCACAGGGCCACGCCCTCGCTCAGCCAGGCCAGCGCCGCCAGGGACATGGCGACGGATAGAGGGCCAGGAGACAGCAGCCGGCGCAGTCCGTCGCGGGAAGCGCCCAAGGCGCCGCGCCACCGGCGAAGCCCCGGCAGGCCCAGCAGCCAGTCGCCGCGGCGCGAGGCCACCAGCAGCACCACAACACCGCAGCCCAGCAGCACCGCCACCAGCGCCAGCAGCACCCCGCGAGGCAGTCCCCGCGACGCCGGCAGCACCAGCCCAGCCAGTCCCAGCAGCACCACCGCCACCGCGTCGGTGAGGCGTTCCATCACCACCACCGGCGCGGAGGAGGCCACTGGGACGCCGGCGCGGTCCCGCAGCAGGTAGCTTTTCACCAGCTCGCCCACCTTGCCGGGGGTGATGGACAGGGCCAGTCCCGAGAGAAACACCAGAAGGCTGCTCCCTGCGCTGACCCGAATGTCCAACGCCCGCAGCAGGCAGGACCAGCGGAGGAACCGCAGCAGGTAGTTCAGCCCGGCCAGGCCCAACGCCGCCAGCAGGTACTGAAACGGGAAGCGGGTCAGGCTGCGGGCCATCTCGCCAAGGTCGCCGTAGGTGGCCAATCCCGCCAATACCACCACTGCCAGCACCGCCAGGAGCCACCAGCGGGCCTTACCCACAGAACTTACTCACCGGAGGGCTGCTCCAGCCGGTTAATCTGCGCCGCCAAATAGCCGGCGCCGAAGCCGTTGTCGATGTTGACCACCGCTACGCCGGGGGCGCAACTGTTCAGCATCCCCAGCAGGGCCGCCAGACCCTCAAAGCTGGCCCCATAGCCCACGCTGGTAGGCACCGCCACCACCGGCGCGGACACCAGTCCGGCCACCACGCCGGTAAGCGCGGCCTCCATGCCCGCCACCACCACAATGACCCTGGCCTTCTGGATGACGGGCAAAGCATCCAGAAGCCGGTGCAGTCCAGCCACGCCCACGTCGGAGAGGCGCGTCACCCGGCTGCCCATAAGCTCGGCGGTGAGGGCCGCCTCCTCCGCCACCGGCAGGTCGGCGGTGCCGGCGGTGACCACCAGCACGCCCTCCCGCAGCTCCTGGGGAACCGTACCAGGCACGATGATGGCCCCAGCCAGCGAGTTGAACATGGCCTGGGGGGTAAGTAGCGCCACTTGCGCGTAAGTTGGCTGGTCGGTTTTGGTCACCAGCACGGGATGCCCTCGGCCCGTCAGCGCCGCGACGATGCCCGACACCTGCTCCGGAGTCTTGCCCCGGCCCAATACCACCTCAGGCGAGCCGGTGCGCAGGGGCCGGTGGTGGTCCAGCTTGGCGTAGCCCAGGTCCTGGTAGGGCAGGTCCCTCAGGGCGTGCAGCACTTCATCCACGGTCTGGTCACCGTGCTGGAGCGCCTCCAGGCGCTGGCGCAGGTCAAGGGCGCGAATAGTGTGTGGGTGTTCAGGCATAACGAGCTTTCAGCGGTCAGCTATCAGCTTTGGCAGGATGATACGGGCGCCGCCAAGGGGAAGTCAAGTTTGGGGGCAGAACAAGCTGGCAACCTCTCCCATCACCTGCCCTTCTTCAACAGCGCGTACATCGCCCCCAGGGCGCCCATGCTGCCGGAGTACATGGTGAATACCAACACTCCAATCCAGGCCAGGATTGTCATGCGCTGGCTCAGGCCCACCATGACCATCAGCGCCGCCACCGCCGCCGATGACGCCAGCAGCGCCAGCAGCGCCAGCAGCGCGCCGAACCTGACTCCCTTGGCAGCGTAAGTTCCGGGCTGTTCCCGGGCAAAGCGGATGCCGAAGTACGCCCCGATGAAGGGGCCAAAGGGGATGCCCGCCAGGTTCACCAGCGGGATCAGCGCCAGCCCCAGCATGATGCCGAAGGCCGCCAGGACTCCCTTGAGCATGCAGTGTGTCCCCTGATGGAGATGATGGAGATACTCCCAACCCAGAGCCACGGGTATTTTAACCTAATCCGTGGTTCGACAGGCTCGCCACGAGCGGAACACACGCTTATCCGGAGCTTGTCTAAGGATGGCCGGCTTAATCGCCCGCCACCAGCGCCTGCAGCGTACACCCCAGCGCCTGGGCCAGGGAAACTAGGGTCTCGTACCTGGGGGATTGCTCGCCGCCCTCAATCCTCACCAGCGTGACCCGCCCGATGCCCGCGGCGTCGGCCAGCGCCGCTTGCGTCAGGTTCGAGGCAACCCGCAGCGCCCGCACTCGCGCGCCCAAAGTCGCCTGGCCGCGCTGGCCGGCAGATTCCACCCGGGGGCGGTATTCGGCGTCACAGTAGTGCCGGGCAAAGTCCCAGGGGATCTCCGCTGACTCCCCAGTGGCGCTGCTCAGGACAACCTGGTATGGGTTAGGTAGGTCAATGCCCGTGAGATTGGCGATGCCCCGAATCTCCGGGATGGCGGTAAATGGAATCAGCCCCTGCTTGCCGTCGGCAAAGGTAAGCTCAATGCCCTGAGCCGTGGCGCTGGCGTAGGTCATCATGCGTTCGGCGTTTCTAACCCGGGTTGCAAGGGCTGGCATATCTACCTTCCGTGAATCCGGTCCCATTCCTGGCGAATGGCTGCGGCGTGCTTGCGATACGCGTCAAGGATGCTGCGGTGGTTGCCGGGCGGCGGCGCGTCCATAAAGCTGCCGCCGTTAAGCTCAATGCAACAAACGTCCTCATTCCCGACCCAGACATGCACGTGGGGCGGCTCAAAATCGTTCTCCCGAGTATTCACCACAAAGCGAAACTGTCCCTCTGATACCACGGTGGGCATGCGTCAACTCTCCCCTCGGTGTGTATGGGGTGAATACTGCTGCGCATGGGATTAGTGTATCATTAGCGATACATGCAGTCAAGAGACCCCAGGGCGTAGCTACTTCAACACCGCCACGCTGAACACCACCTGGAAGGGCAGGCAGTAGATGACCACACTGCGCAAGCCCGCCACGTCCACGCCTGCCGGGATGGGGTAGTTCTGGCTGCCCATGTTGCCCTTGAGTTTGCCCAGGTCCACGTAGCCCGCTGAGGTCAGCTCGTCCCGGCTCTTGGGGTCCGCGGCGGGCGTCAGCAGCAAGTGCAGGTCCGGGCCGTTGGTCACGCGGAAGTTCTCCAGCCGCAGCAGGCTGCTGCCGTCGGGAGCGCGGTAGATCGTCGCCTGCCCGCTGCCCTTGTGGAAGCTGTCCGCGTCCCGGAACGCGCCAGCCTTCACCTGCACTGGCGAAGCCGGCATCGCCGCGTCCTTGACCGGTATCTTGTACATCATGGCGTCACCCGCGGCAGGCATCTTGTCCATGGCCATCAGGTCGGGCATTTTGTCCATGACTTCACTATTCACAGAGGCCATCTCCATCATCTTCTTTTCCACCTCGGCGCGGGTCATGCCCTGCGGGATGGTGGCGTTGGAGGCCAGCGGGAACTCCTCCTCCACGGTCTTGTTGAGCAGCAGAGGTGAAAGCAGCCACCAGCCGATGCCAATGACGGGAATCAGTACCAGAATGCCAATGCCCAGCAGCAGTCCTTTACGACTACCCATAGCGCGTTCCTCCTAGCAGGGTGCTGAAAAAGGGGTCGACGGCCCGAAATCGTCCCAATTTTCGTATCTGAGAGTCCGCCCATTTTTCGCAAGATCGGGGTTTTTCAGCAGCCTGCTAGACCAGAGTGTTGGTCAGGTGAGGAACTGGCGGCGGGCCTGAGCCACGGCGCTCTGGTACACATCCTGGAAGGGCAATCCCCGCTCCAGGGCAATGCGCCGGCAGTCGTCGAACTCGGGGGCCGCGCCCACCACTGCGTCACCCAACCACTTAAGCTTTACGCTGATGGCCCCCAGCTCGGATTCCATGTTCACGCTCTCGCGCCGGGCCACGTACCGCTCCACCGGGCGGGTGCGCACCCCCAGGGTGGGCGTCTCTCGCAGAATTAGCTCCACCGCGGCGGCCTCCAGGCTGGCGGGCACCAGCGCCGACAGAACAACGCCGGGCCGGTTCTTCTTCATCTGTACCGGGGTGTGCCACACGTCCAGGGCTCCCAGCTCAAACAGGCGTTCCTGGGTGTAGCCCAGCACCAGGCCGGGTGCGTCGTCCAGGTTGGTCTCCAGCAGCACCACACCGCTTTGGAACTGGGCTACAGTCGTGGCAGGCTGGGCCGCCGTCTCCCCCAGCCAGACGCGCACCGCGTTGGGGAAGCCTGCCGGGTCGCGGGCGCCCAAGCCCACGCCGATGCGCCGCACCGACATGGCGGGCCGCTCAAAGCGGGCCAGGGTGGTGATGATTGCCGCGCCCGTGGGGGTGGTCAGCTCTCCGGCGTCCTGGAAGGTGGGACGGTCGGCAGCCACCGGCGCGCCGGACATCGCCACCAGCTCCAGGGTGGCCGGCGCCGGGTTGGGGTAGCCGCCTGGTCGCCGGGGTGGGGCAGCCTCTCCCAGCACCAGGGGCGCGGCGTAGACCTGGCCCACCCCTAGCTGCGCCAGGCCGATGGCAAACCCCACCACGTCGATAAGGGTGTCGATGCTGCCCAGCTCCTCCAGTTCCAGGGCCTCCGCGGGCTGGCCGTGCACGCGGCTCTCCGCCTGCCACAGGGCGGTCAGAACCCTTGCCGCCTGGTCCTTAACCCCCTGGGTGAGGGCGCTGCGCCCCACAATCTCCAGCAGGGCGCGAGGCGAATGGCGAGTTGAGTCTGCCAGGGTTACTTTCAGGTGGGTGCCGCGCATCTCGCGCCGGGTCTCCTGACGGGCGGACAGCTTGTAGCCTTCCAGCCCCAGCTTGTCCAGATCCCGCAGCAGGGTGTCCAGGGGCAGGCCCAAATCCAGCAGGGCGCCCAGCAGCATGTCGCCGCTGGCCCCGCCGATGGACTGGATGTAGGCTACTTGCACGAGGCGATCTCCGTTGGCCGGGAATTTACTGGAGTGAAAACTTCTTCAGTCCCCACTTTGCAAAGGGGGGTTGGGGGGATTTCGGAGGCTCAACTTCTGCCATGTTAGTCAAGGCGCACCTTCAGCTGGTCGTTGAGGCTGCCGGAGCGCAGGCCGGCCAGGTCCAGGGACACCCACAAATAGCCAATTTTCTTGAGATTTGCCACAATCTCCCGCCGGTGCGCCATCGCCAGCTCCAGCTCCTGCTCGCCTACTTCGATGCGGCACAGCTTGTCGTGATGGCGCGCCCGCACCTCGCGCAGGCCCAGGCCCCGCAGGTAGTCCTCCGCCCGCTCGATCTTTGACAGGGTCTCCACCGTCACCGGCGTGCCGTAAGGGATGCGCGAGGACAGGCAGGGCTGGGCCGGTTTGTCCCAGATGGGGATGCTCAGGGCCTGGGCCAGCCGGCGCACCGCGGCCTTGTCCAGTCCGGCCTCCACCAGCGGCGAGCGCACCCGGTGCTCGGCGGCGGCCTCTAGGCCGGGCCGGTAGTCGCCCAGGTCGCCAGTGTTGGCGCCGCTGGCCACCCAGGCGTAGCCCTCATCCTGCGCCAGGGTGCATAGCTGGGCATAAAGCTCGGTCTTGCAGAAGTAGCAGCGGCGCGCCGAGTTGGCGACGTAGCCTTCCCGCTCCATCTCCTGGGTCTGGATGGTGCGGTGGTGCATGCCGAATTGGACGGCCAGGCGGGTGGCTTCTTCCAGCTCCCGCGCCGCCAGGGCGGGGGATACCGCGGTGACCGCCAGCGCCTTGGCCCCCAGAGTGCGATGGGCCGCCACCGCCAGCAGGGCGCTGTCCACCCCGCCGGAGTAGGCGACCACCACCGACCCCATGTCCCGGAGAATAGTCTCCAGGCACTCAAGCGAGCCCAGCCTGCCTGAATTGTGCGGCGCTGCCCCGTCCTGCGGCATCTGCTTCTCCTGGCCTTGCGTTATAGCAAGGATGGTAAGATGGAGTGGTGACTATCACCTTTGCGCCCTATTGTACTATACGGCCAATTGGCCCGCAGCCCGGCGGCATGAGGAAGACACCGTGACGGTCCAGAGCATCAGCGCCGTCACCCTGGCGGTGCGGGACATGGCCCGGTCGTTGGCTTTCTACCGCGACGGGGTGGGCCTGCCGCTGCGCTACGGCGGTGAGGAAGAGGAGTTCAGCTCCTTCCGAGTCGGCGAAGGCCATCTGAATTTGGTGTTGACGCCAGGGGGCGAGTGGTCCTGGTGGGGGCGCATTATCTTCTACGTGGACGACGTGGACGCCTTGTACCGCAAACTCACCGAGGCGCAGACGCCCGGAATTGAAGCGCCGCCCGAGGATGCCTCCTGGGGTGAGCGTTACTTCCACGTCACCGACCCCGACGGCCACGAGCTGAGCTTTGCCCGCCGGCTGGCGTCTTAGCGCCCCAGCTCCTTCACAAAGTGCTGGGCACTCACCTGCCCGTACTCCTCCTGGCCTGCCAGCCCGTAGCCGTGCTTCAGATACATGGCGATAGCCGGTTGCAACAGGGTGACGGTGGTGAGGTGGATCCGCTGGTAGCCCTGCTCCCGGCAGAAGGCCTCCGCCACGTCGAGCAGCTTGCTGCCGATGCCCTGGCGGCGGTGGCCCGCGGCCACACTCATCCGGCGCAACTCCGCTTCTTCACGGGTGCGGCGCTGGACTCCCACTGTCCCCACGATGCTGCCGCCGGACTCCGCCACCCAGAAGTGACTGGCAACGTCATTCAGATAGTGGCGTGGGATGTCCGCCAGGTCGTCGGACAGGGAGTGCTGGACGTAGGCCTGCACCGAGTCCTTCATGTCCCCGGCAAAGTCCATGAGGGAGCTGGCGAAGAGCTGGTGCACCGCCTGGGTTTCGGAGGGCTTGAAGGTGCGGATGGTCAGTATGATGGGGTCTTACTACCCCCTTTGTTTGTGTATGTCGCCAGTGCCAAGAGGCAGCAGAACCATCTCTGCGCCCTCTGCGTCTCTGCGGTGAATCGCGGCCCCTCTCAGACGTTAATCAGGAAGTTGATTACATCCCCGTCCTGCACCGGGTAGGTCTTGCCCTCCGACCGCAGCACGCCTTCCTTGCGCCCCTGGCCGGTGCTGCCGCAGCGCACTAGGTCGGCGTAGGGGATGACCTCCGCGCGGATGAACCCGCGGGTGAAGTCGGTATGGATCGTGCCGGCCGCCTTCTGGGCCTGCGTCTCCGCCGGAATGCTCCAGGCCCGCACCTCGTCCTCGCCCACGGTGAGGAAGGAGATAAGCCCCAGGGTCTGGTAGCTGATCTGAATCACCCGGTTCCGGGCCGGTTCCCCCTGGCCCAGGGCCTGACGAAACTCCAGCTCCTCGTCCTCGGTCATCAGCGCCAGCTCGGCCTCCAGCCGGGCGCAGGCGTTCACCTGACCCAGTCCGGCAATCACCTTCTCCTCCAACCCCAGCCCGCTGAAAGACAACTCCGGCCCCGACTCATCGGTGTTGAAGACCACGATGACCGGCTTGCCGGTGAGGAGCCCGTAGTTGACCATCACTACGGACTCGGACTCGGTTAGGGTCTGGCGGCGCAGGGGTATATCGGCCTCGATGTCCCGGCGCACCTTCTGCACCGCTTCCTGCTGGCGTATCAGAGTCGGACGTTCCGCGGTTTTGGACTTCTTGAGGCCTTCCTCCTGCCGCTGGACGACCCGCTCCAGCACCTCCAGGTCGGCAAAGGTCAGCTCCGCCAGCATGGCCAGCAGGTCGCGCTTGGGGTCCACACTCTCTTGAGGATGAGGCACCGCCGGGTTGGTGAAGGCCCGTACCACCAGCAGGTAGGCATCCGCCGCCTGCAGGGTGTTGCGGAACTTGCCCCCGATGCCCTGCGACCGGGCCAGCGACTCAGGGCCGGGCACGTCCCAATACTTGATCTCCGCGGCGGTCAATTTCTTGGGGTGGTATATCCCTGCCAGCACCGGCAGGCGAGGGTCTGGCACCTTGACCACGCCGACGTGCATTTCCGTCGCGGCGCCGCCGGTGGTTTCGGCCTTGCCCTTGGTGAGGGCGTTGAACAGGGTGGTCTTGCCGCTCTGGGGCAGGCCAATAATCGCGATATCCATATTATTTACTCAGTCCGTGGCCAGCACCACAGTGCCGGTGGAGGATAGGGCGCCGCCGGTGCCGTTGACCAGGGCACTCTTGGGATTCTGGCTGGCGTCCTTCCGGTGGTGTACCTGGCGGGCGCCGCACTCCCCCCGGAGCTGGCGCACGGCCTCCACCAGCAGGAAGCTGCCGTACATCCCTGGGTGGGTGTAGGACAGACCGCCGCCGTTGGTGTTCAGGGCAAAGTCCCCGCCGGGCGCGGTGCGCTGGTTGGCTACAAAGTCGGCGGCCTCGCCGGGCTTGCAGAACCCCAGTCCCTCCAGGGTCAGCATCACGGTGTAGGTGAAGGAGTCGTAGATCATGGTCAGGTCCAGGTCGTCGTGGGTGACGCCGGCCTTGGCCAGGGCCTTGGGGCCGGTCTCTCGGGCGATAAGGGAAGTGAAGGACGGCATCATGCTGATGATGTTGTGGTCGTGGCCCTCGGCGGCGCCTAGCACCCACACGGGTTTCTTAGGCAGGCTGCGGGCCCGTTCGGCGGTGGTGACGATGATGGCCGCGCCCGAGTCGGTGACCAGGCAGCAGTCGGGCAGGTGGAAGGGCCAGGCCACGTAGCGGGAGTTGTGGTACTCGTCAAAGCTCATGGGCGTGTCGTGCATCGCCGCCTTGGGGTTCAGGTTGGCCCACTTGCGGGTGGCCACGGCAATCTCCGCCATGCCCTGCCGCGCGCGATCCTCGCCGTACTGGTGCATGTAGCGGGTGCAGGCCATGGCGTAATTGATGGGCTGGCCGATCATGCCGTAGGGCGTCTCGTACTGGGCCACCGGCAGGTTGCCGTCGGCGGGCACCCGCGCCCTGGTGGACCGGCCTGCCTGCCCGTGGGTGATGAGCGCCACGTCGCAGTAGCCGGCGCGGATGGCGGCGGCGGCGTGGGCCACGTGGATGACAAAGGACGAGCCGCCCACCGTGGTGTTGTCGGTGAAGGTGGGTTGGATGCCCATGTACTCGGCGGTGGCCAGGGTGGAGAACCCGGCGGTGAGCAGACCGTTAACGTCGCTCTTGCGCAGGCCCGCGTCCTCTAGGGCGTTGTACGCTGCTTCCGCGTGGTGCTGCAGGGATGACTTGTTGGGCACCGTGCCCATCTGGTCGGACTCCGCCACACCTACGATGGCGATGTCCCGCTCTCGGGAAGCTCTAGCTCGCATGGTCTTGCCTCCGGTCTTGGGATGGCGCACCCGCCAGCCTGGTCAGTTGCCCTAGGGATGTTACATCAACCAGCCAAGCGGGACAATGGCTGCGGCGAATCTCGATGTGCCAAGTGGGTCCTCGTCCATGAGTCATCCCGGAGTTTGGTATCCAGGAACGCCCCTTGAGTCAGTTTCGTCGTTCCGGCGGAGGCCGGAACCAAGGGTGCTAGTTCTGCATCCATCTCACGTGTCTAGGCGAAGCGATTGCATTCCGGCGAAAGCCGGAATGACGAGGGAGTCTCCATTCCCTCCTGACAGCATATTGATACTCTGCAAGGCGATGGCACCGCTGGGTGCGGCGCAGCTCCAGAATGGTACAATTGATTTGATGGTGGGAACCGCCAGGGAGCTGGTTCTCACCCAGATGCCCTTTCTGAGGTTAATCATGCCGCGTAATTTTTGGATGCTCATCTGCAATTCGGACAACTTCCGCATTACCAGGGAGCGGGGCTTCACCATTCAGGGCCTCAAGTCCCAGCACCGGCGCAAGGTGCAGCGGGTGGAGATTGGCGACCGGCTGCTCTACTACGTATCGGGCATCCGCCGCTTCACCGCCACCGCCACGCTGACCTCGGGCTACTTTGAGGATGAAACCCCCATCTGGGAGAAGGAGGGCAACACCGGCTGGCCCTACCGCATGCAGATCAAGCCCGCGGTGGTGCTGGCGGAAACCCAGTACATCGACGCCAACCTGCTGGCGCATCGGCTGGACTACGTCCGGCGGTGGCCCCCGGAAAACTGGTACATGGCCTTCCAGGGCAACCTGCACCTGCTGCCCAAGCGCGACTTCTTCCTCATTGAGGAGGAGATGAAGAAGCTAACCCTGGGGCCGGATTACCGGGGTGAGCTCTTCCCCGAGCCGGAGCGGTGACGGTTGTGTGGCGACCCATGTCTCTCCGTGGCGAGATGCGTGTTGCTAGGTGAAATAACGCAGGGGTAGACCGGAGCCTGCTCTGGCCAAAGACGTAGGGGCGACGCATGCGTCGCCCCTACGTCTTTGGCCGTACCCCCGGCGGCAGCGCCTCCAGCCCGTCGGCCTCCGCCACCGCGGCCCACAGCAGGGCTGCTCGCTGGTCGCCCCCCGTCTGGCTGGGGTCAATGACGCAGCGGCAGCTCCTCGTGTAGGAGCCGATGGTCTGCAGCACGGAGCGGTGGCCGTCCCACCGCCAGGGTTCGCCGGTGGCGTCGCGGAACACCCCCTGGGCCAGGGCCTGAGTCACCGGCACTGCACGGCGGAACCGGCGGGAGTTTGCCGAACCCTTGAACACCCAGAAGCTGTCCCACCGCCCCGGCTTGTCAGTATCGGCCAGCGCGCGGCGGATGTGGGCGTTGTTGCCGAACACCTCCATGTCCGCACCCGACGGCGGCTGACGCACCGAGGCCAGCACCCGGCCCACCTCCAGGTAGCCTATAAGGTAAAAACCGGGCTGCCCCGCACGTTTCCCAGCGCCATTCTCTGACTGCAAAACCAGCCGGGCGATGAAGAAGATGTAGTCCCCAGCCCGCATGGCCTTCAGCGACGCTCCCCGGGGGGCAGTCTCGCAGTCGTCGCCGTAGGTGCAGGTGTAGAACTCCGGGTCGGCGTGGCAGGGCCAGTCCCACCAGCGGCGGGGCAAGTAGGCGCGCAGGTCTTCCTCCGGGCGGTTGAAGGACCGCAGCATTCCATAGCGCACCAAGCTGTCCCCCGGTAGGTTTACCGCCTCCGGAATGGGCAACACCTCAAAGGCGCCGTCCTCAAAGATGGGGCTAGCAAAGGGGTGGGACGCATTAGCCCCCACGTTGGCCAGAAAGATGCGGCCCGTCATGCGCGTCCTATTCCCCCCTTTCGCAAAGGGGGGGTAGGGGGGATTTCGGCCCCAGGCTGACATCCCGCAAACCTTTCCAGCGCCAAGCCAATCTCCGCCAGCACCTCCGAATCGGCCTCCTGTTCTCTGGCCTGCTCCAGGGAAGCCTTGGCCTCAACGCCGCATATTTGACCCAACGCCCAGGCGGCGTGGCTGCGCACCAGCGGCTCCCCCTCCCGCAGGGCGCGGGCCAGCGCCGGCGTCGCCGCGGAGTCCCGGCGGTTGCCCAGGGCGACGCATGCGTTACGTTGCAATCCCGCTCGCTTGGCCCGCAGGATGGGCGTGCCCCGGAACCGTGCCCTGAACTCCGCTTCGGTCATGCTCAGCAGCCCCACCAGCTCCAGCAGGGCCAAGTCCTTGCGGCCAAATGTGGTTTCCCTGCTGGGCTGGGCCGCGCGGTTCACCGGGCAAACCTCCTGGCACAGGTCGCAGCCAAACACCCAGTCCTGCATCAGGGGCCGCAGCTCTCGGGGGATGGCGCCCCGGTGCTCGATGGTGAGGTAGGAGATGCAGCGGGTGTTGTCAATCACGTAAGGCGCTTCCGCTGCAAGGGCCCCCGTGGGGCAGGCGGGGATGCACCGGCGGCACTGGCCGCAGCTCTTTTTGAGGGGCAGGTCCGGCTCCAGCTCCAGGTCGGTGATGATTTGGCCCAGCACTACCCAGGAGCCGTGGCTGCTGGTGAGGATGTTGGTGTTCTTGCCAAACCAGCCCAGCCCGGCCCGCGCCGCCGCCGCCCGGTCCAGCATGGGGCCGTCGTCCACGTACCAGCGGGCGGCAATGCTCCGGTCCAGCCGCGCCGACAGTCCGGCCACGCACTCCCGCATCCGCCGCTTCATCACGGTGTGGTAGTCCAGTCCCTGGGCGTACCGCGCTACCCGGCCGGCCAGCGCTAAGCCCGCTCGTGGTGAGCCTGTCGAACCGCCAGCGGGTTCGGGGTCTGCCGCCGGTTCATCGCCCCGCCAGTAGCTCAGGCCCAGGCAGATGATGGACCGGGCGCCGGGCAGCAACTCCTGGGGCCGGCTGCCCCGGCGAATCCGTTCTGCGGTGTACCAGGGCAGGCCGTCCATCAGCCCGCGGCCTAGGCGCTCCAGGGCAATGTCCCGGTCGCGGAGGAACTCATCGGCGGAGGTGACCCGCACCAGGTCAAAGCCCAACTCCAGGGCGTACTGCTTGATGATGTCTTTAAGGTCTGGCATGGGGTTCCTGCCCGCAATTATCCCACAATTCGGTGGCTGTGCGGGTTGCCCGGCGACCAGGCTCCCAAACCGGCCAATTTTGCTCCCGGATACCTTGGCTGGTCGTGAGGCCAACCCCGTAGAATAGGCACAGTTGTTCCAATGCTTACGAGAGGTTCGCCAACCCCATGACCACTATTGCGGAAGCCGCCAACACCCTGCGAGTTTCGGAAAAAACGGTCCGGCGCCGGATTAAAGATGGCAGTCTGCCAGCCCAGTTGATCGGTGAGCCGCCGCGCTACGAGATCGCGCCCGACCTCATTGCTGACATGGCCAGCAGCCTGCCCGCCGGACGGGATGGCTGGTCGGGGGAGGCAGTCTCCATGCTCAGCGAGCTGATGGACTCCCTACAGGTCCAGCTCAAGGAGAAGGACCGCCAGTTGGAGGAGAAGGACCGGCAGATTCGCGAGCTGCACGTCCTGTTGCAGACCAGCCAGGAGCATGTCTCTCGGGCGATGCTGCCGGCGCCGTCCGCGCCGGTGCCGCAGGCGGTGGCTGGTCACTCCAACGGAGTCCGGTCAGGAAACACCACGCCTGGCCTGTCCCAGCCATGGTGGCGGTTCTGGCAGAACTGAGCCCTACAGGTTCTCGCCCAGATACTTGCCCTGGTAGCCCTGCTCCGCTCCCTGGGCCAGGGTGAAGAAGACTAGCTGCATCACGCGGGCGCCTTGCTGGAGCCGGTAGCCCAGGGGCTGGTGCACCACTAGCAGCGCCTGGGAGCGCCCGCGGTAGCCCGCGTCCCACACCGCCGTGTGCAGAGTGACGCCGCTGCGCAACAGGCTGGAGCGGGGCCGCCCCAGGGCCATCAGTCCCAGGGGCAGGTTCACCGCCTCGGCGAAGGTAACCAGGTATGGCCCCGGCGCCAGGCTGGCCCAGCCCTCGAGGTCAAATGCCAGGGGCGCCGCCTCGGACAGCCGCCGGTCTCCAGCCTCTTTTCCCATGCCGCCCGCCGACACCAGGTGCGCCACGTCCTGCACCCGCAGGTCAAAGCCGTTGGGCTGGAGCTGTTCCTCCAGATTGGCGTAGTCTTCCACTAGGGGCGGCTCCCCCAGCACCAGGGTTTTGATGGACTGCCGGTCCAGCGCGCCTAACCGATCTTGCATAATAAACGCCTTATCTTTGGCTGACGAAAATCCCCCGTCGCCCCCTTTTTAAAAAGGGGGGTTGGGGGGATTTTCGTCCCGAACGCCTTCCCACCGATGCGGGAGTACCGTCCCGCGGGTTAGTCGTGCATGAAGTCTTTAACGTCGGCGGGCATGGGCTTATGCACCGGGATCTCGGTGATCACCGCCTGGGTGGTGAGCATCATCCCGGCAATGCTGACGGCGTTCTGCAGGGCGCTGCGCGTCACCTTTACCGGGTCCACAATGCCTCTCTGGATCATATGGCAGTACTCGCCCTTCTCGGCGTCAAACCCCCAGTCGGCCTTGCCCTCGCGAACACGCTCCAGCACCACCTGGCCGGGATGGCCCGCGTTTTTGGCGATGAGCTGCAACGGCGCGCCCAGGGCCTCTTTGACAATGCGCACCCCCACTGCCACGTCTCCCGTGACCCGGCGCTCCAGGGCATCCAGCACGTGCCCGGCGCGCACTAGGGCCACCCCGCCGCCAGGGACGATCCCCTCCTCCACCGCGGCCCGGGTGGCGGCCAGGGCATCCTCGGTGCGGGACTTGCGCTCGTGGAGCTCGGGCTCGGTGGCGGCTCCCACCTTGAGCACCGCCACGCCGCCCACCATGGAAGCCAGACGCTCCTGGAGCTTTTCCCGGTCATAGTCGGAGGTAGTGTCCTTAATCTGCACCCGCAGCTGCTCCACCCGGTCCTGAATATCCTTCTCCGCCCCGCGCCCCTCGATGATGGTGGACTCGTCCTTCAGGCATACCAGCCGCCGGGCCGACCCCAAGTGCTGGATCTCCACCGAATCCAGCTTCAAGCCCGTGTCGCTGCTGATGACCGTGCTGCCCGTCAGCACCGCCATGTCTTGCAGGATGGCCTTGCGCCGGTCGCCGAACCCGGGGGCCTTGATGGCGACGCAGTTCAGCGCGCCCCGGATTTTGTTCACCACTAGGGCTGCCAGCGCCTCGCCGGTGACGTCCTCCGCGACAATTACCAGGGGCCGGCGCCCCGCCATGGTCACCTTTTCCAGAGCGGGGACGATCTCTTTGATGGAGCTAATCTTCTGGTCGGTGATCAGGAACATGGGGTCGGTCAGGATTACCTCCATGCGCTCGGGGTCGGTTACAAAGTAGGGCGACAGATAGCCCCGGTCCAGCCGCATCCCCTCAACGAAGGTCAGCTCATCCTGCTGGCTCTTGGACTCCTCAATGGTGATCACGCCCTCTCTGCCCACTTTGTCCATGGCGTCGGCCAGCAGGCTGGCGATGCCTTCCTCATGGGAGGAGAGGGCCGCGACCTTGTTGATCTGGTCCCGGCTCTCCACCGGCGTGGCCATCTTTTTCAGCTCCGCCACCACCGCCGCTGCCGCCTGGTCCATGCCGCGTTTAATGTCCTGGCCATTGGCTCCCGCAGTTACGTTGGTGAAGCCCTTGTGCACCATGGCCTGGGCCAGCACTATGGACGTGGTGGTGCCGTCGCCCACCGAGTCGTTGGTCTTGGAGGCGGCCTCTTTAATCAGCTGCGCGCCCATGTTTTCGTAGGGGTTGGGCAGCTCCATCTCCTTGGCGATGGTGACGCCGTCGCTGCAAACCACCGGCAACGCCCACATCCGGTTCAGCAGCACGTTTCGGCCGCTGGGGCCCAAAGTGAGGCCTACCACGCGGCCCATCTCGTCCACGCCGCGCATCAGCGCCCGCTGGGCATCCTGGTCAAAGACTATCTGCTTATCTGCCATAATTAGCTGTCCCTCCTCAGGTGCTGGCCGTCCGGGCCCCGATTCATCGGGACCACGGGGTACCGGCCAGGGTGATACATACTTTTCGTCACATTAAAATATGCGATAGGGAAGCCTGGTTGTCAACTGGCAAACCCGGACTTCGACTGCTAATTCTCAGAATGGGGGCGCTGCGGCCCACAACTTTACCCCTTCCGTGCCCTCCACCTGCCGGGCCAGCTCGGCGATGGTCAGATGCAGCGTGGGGTGCGCCAGCTCCGGCGCCAGCTCCGCCAAAGGCGCCAGCACAAAGGCTCGCTGGGCCATGCGGGGGTGGGGAATCTGCAGCTCCGGCAGCTCCAGCACCAGGCTGCCGTACAGCAGGATGTCCACATCCACCAGCCGCGGCCCGTAGCGAAAGTTGGGCTGGCGGCCCAGCTCCCGCTCCACCTGTTGTCCCAGGGCCAGCAGCGCCAGGGGGGCCAAATTCGTCTCCACTTCCACCACGCAGTTCAGGAAGGCCGGCTGGTCGGCGTAACCCCAAGGATCAGTCTCGTAGATGGACGAGCACCGCAGCAGGTGTAGGGGCAGGACTTGCCCAGCCCTGGCCTCAGGCGAGGGCTGCCCCAGCCGCTGCATGACCTGGAGCAGATTGTCCTCTCGCTGCCCCAGGTTGCTGCCCAGTCCCAGGTAGACCCGTCCCACTTTACCCACCCCAGTCTGCCGGTCTCCAGCCGCGGACAATGGCGTCGCTCATGCGGCACACCCGCACCATCTGCTCCACGTCGTGGACCCGCACCATGTCCGCGCCCCCGGCGATGGCCAGAGCCACGGTGGCGGCGGTGCCCTCCACTCGCTGGCCCACCGGCAGGTCCAGCACCAATCCGATGGTGGACTTGCGCGACGTGCCCACCAGCAGGGGGTAGCCCAGGGCCTTGAACTCCGCCAGTCGTCGCAAAATCTCCAGGTTGTGCTCCGGCGTCTTGCCGAAGCCGATGCCGGAGTCCAGGATGAGGTTCTCCTGGGGCACTCCGGCTTTCAGAGCCAGATCCACGCTGTGGCCCAGGCTGGCGAAGATGCCGGGGAGCAGGTCGCTGTACTGCCGGGTGGCCTGGTTGTGCATCAGGATCAGGGGCGCGCCGGTTTCCGCCGCAACATCGGCCAGCGCGGGGTCGGCCTTCAGGCCCCACACGTCGTTGATGATGCAGGCCCCGGCTTGCAGCGCCCGGCGGGCCACCGGAGCTTTGTAGGTGTCCACGCTGATGGGCAGATGCACCCGCGCCGCAATGGCCTCCAGCGCCGGAATCAGCCGCCGCAGCTCCTCATCGGCGCTCACGGTCGCCGAGCCGGGGCGCGTGGACTCGGCGCCCACGTCCAGGATGTCGGCCCCCTCCGCCTCCATGCGCAGCGCCTGCTCCACGATGGCGGGGATGTCCCACCCCAGGCCGTCGCCGGAGAAGGAGTCGGGGGTGACGTTAATGATGCCCATGACGTAAGTGCGCCGGCCCCAGGCCAGCTTTTCGCCGTTGGCGACGGTGAGGTTGGTGAGGGTGTTGAATGTGGACATAGCAAATGATACTCGCAGAGCATTCTAGCACCTGCCACCTTCACCTTGCAGCGCCCATACTCGTCTGCTAGCATGATGCCAGCTTACGGGCTGTCATGCTAGTAATGCGGGCAGCCGGGGATTAGTTCTGTGCCTGCCAAGAAACGGCCCCCGCGTCCGGGGAGTGCAAGTTCAATGGACCAGAAGCTGGAGACCCTCCAGCAGATGCGCCAGCAGTCGCGCCAGGGCGGCGGCGCAGCCCGCGTCGAGCAGCAGCACGCGCGGGGCAAACTCACC
>SHYG01000093.1 GCA_009692925.1 Dehalococcoidia bacterium | reverse complement strand
ACATCAGCTTTACGCTGACCGTGCCCACCAACGCTAATATCCCGTCGGACAATAACATAACCACATCGTTCGACACCGAGTCGCCGGTTAGCTCGGTTGTCAACACGGTGGTGCACTCGGTACCGCGTGCTAGCATGACGATCAAGCCGGCTTCGGGCAAGTCTGGCACCAAGGTCACGGCGACAGTTAAGGGCGCCAAGGCCTACAGTACCATCACCACCGCCCTCATCGGCGCCAGCCTAGACGTACGGCCTGCGCCCACTCCCATGACCGACAGCATCGGCAACGTGACCTTTGAGTTCACGGTGCCGCAGATGGACGCAGGCGTCCAGAACCTGGAAGTCGCGATCGGAACTACCACGGCCAGCGCCGCCTTCGTGGTGGACGCGCCGGCGGCGGTGGTCCAGGTAGTGGCGCCCACGGCGCCCATCACGGTGGCAAACGCACTGGGGACCCCGCTGGGAGCGGACTTCGTGCGGGCCTTCTACTTCAACAACGCGACCAAGGCGTGGTCCTTCAACGACCCACGGCCGGAGTTCGCGGCCATCAACACCCTGAAGGAAGTTGATGGAGGCAAGGTGTACTGGGTCAACGTCGGCAACGACAAGACCATCACCTTCTGCGGGCGGTCGGTGACCTTTACCAAGGGCTGGAACCAGATCGCTTGCTAACAGCCTGAGGATCTTTAGGTAAGACCCAAGGACGGGGCTGTCCCGACTTGTCGGGGCAGCCCCGTAATCCCAACATTAACGGAGGAATCAATGGCCAAATTGGGAATAGGGGCCGTGCTGGCATTGGTGGTTCTGGCGCTCATGGCGCCGTCAGCCATCTACGCGCAGCCTGCTCCGCCTCATATCTTCACCGGCACTGCCACCTTGGACGGGGCGGCTGCGGCTAACGGCGTGGCCGTAACCGCTTGGATCGACAATGCCCAAGTTCCCGGCGCTTCCGGGGTGGTTGCGGCGGGCCGGTACACTGTTCTGGTTACCCAGCCCGACGGCGGGGCTTACGCCGGTAAGTCTGTAAAGTTTAAGGTTGGCACCGCGGATGCTACCCAGAGCCAGAACTGGGAGCAAGGCGGCGCCTCGATTCTTAATCTGACGGCCACCGCCGCCCCGGTGGTGCCTCCGACGCCCGTAGCCCCGACCGCAACGGCGCGGCCCCCGGCTACCGGCGCGCCTGGTCCTGCTGGCCCTGCTGGCGCTGCTGGGCCCGCCGGCGCTGCTGGCGCTAAGGGTGCCGCGGGTGCCGCCGGCGCTCCTGGTGCGGGCGCCGGTCCTTTGGGCATCATCGCACTGATTGTGGCCATTGTGGCCATCATCGGCGTGGGTGTAGCTCTCATGAAGAAGCCCAAGGCCGCTTAGTAACACCACAACTACAGGAACCTAGGGTAAGCGGGCGTCCCGATATCATCGGGACGCCCGCTTGGTTTTGAGGGGTTTAGGTCATCCACCGGAGACCGCTTCCCCCTCTGCGTGTTTCCGGAATGGGCAAAGTGGCGCGATGGGGTGCTAGTTTACCTTGGCGAACCGTGGAGTGTTGGGGCACCATATGGAGGTGCGGGCCGTCACCGGTGACTCCGGCCACTTGCGGAGGGGTGTGGGACGCAGGCTGGGGCACGAGTTGGTATTGGGTGACCCCGAGGGAAGGTCGCGTTGAATACTCTGAGTAGTAAGGCGCTTAGCCTGATCCTGCTGGTGGCTGCAGGTGTGGCGGGATTCACCTTGCTGGCGGCGGGCCCGGAACCGGGTGTGCCACCGCGTCCATTTCTGCCAGACTACTTCTTTGGCACAGTGCTGGTGCAAGGGATGCCGCCTGTGGCCGGCACCCAGCTCATGGCCTGCATTGACGACTGCGATATGGTCTACGCAGGCACTCCGGTTTTATTGGGGGAGATGGGCAGCTTCCGTGGGTTGGCGGTGGGGCCTAAGGATCCGTCGCTGCTTGATCACACCGTGAGGTTTTACCTGGTGAACGAGCACGGCCGGATTCCGGCGTCGGAGTCGGCGACCTTTGCCGGGGCATTGGAGCTCAGGCGCATCAACTTGACGTTCCATCGGCCTTTGTCCAGTCTGTCGGTCGCGGCAACGCTCCCGGCGGTGGGCGACAGCCTAGTGGCGGGGGCGTGGCCAAAAGTGGCCCTGGCGCTGGGAGGCGCTATCGCCCTGGCGGGGATCGCGCTGGTGCTGGTGGCGCGGCGGCGGGAGTTCTGGTGGGGGCGGCCTTCAGCGTCGGGGCGAACGGTGCAGCCGAAGGTCTAACCGGATTCCTCCAGTAGCAAAGGCCTCAGGCCTGGCGGCCTTGGGGCGCCAGCAGAGAAACCTTAAGGTCCTCCGGCAAATTGGAGGTTGTCACTGACAGCCGGGGCAGCGCCTCTAGCTGGCTGATGCCCATGCGGCGGAAAAACCCTTCCAGTCCCTGGAGGGGTACGTTCACGCCGGGGGTGCTGTAGTGCATCGGCACCACGATCTTCGGCGCCAGGCTCTCCATCACCTTCAGCATCTCCTCCATCTCCAAGGTACAACCACCTCCCAGGGGAACCAGCAACACATCCACTGGCGACAGGTCGGCCACCTGTTTGGCGGTGAGCGCCATGTTCAAGTCTCCCAGATGGCACACGTTGATTCCCTCGATGGAGATGGAGAAGGCCACGTTCCGTTGCTCCTGGGGAAGGCCCGGCGCCAGGGGGGTCATAATTCCGCGCACGGATACTCCGGCGTACTGGTACTCCCCTGGGGCGGTCAGCACCCGTGGGTCGCCGGTCACTTCTCCCCAGTTACTGTGGTTGGGGTGGGAGTTGCTTACCGTAACCACCGTGGCTGGTCTTGGGTCGGGGCGCAGCCCCACAGTGTCGGGAAATGGGTCAGTAATCACCACCTGGTTGTCGGACCGCAAACGGAAGCAGGCGTGGCCAAGCCAGATTAGCTCCAAGGTGCTCCTGCCCTGCGCCATCGGCTCACCAGCAGCCAAGCTGCGGGCACCAAGAGCGAGGCGACATAAAGTTTGACCAGATCACCAGCGATGAATGGGTAGAGGCCGAATGCCAGGACCTTGCCTTCGGGGACGAAGAAACTCAGCTGGATCAGGCCGGGGATGTAGATCAAGACGTTTCCTGCCAGCATGGCGAGCATAATCCAGACCCGCCGGTCCCAACCGCGCTCACACAACAGGCCGACCACAAAGGCTGCCGGGATAAATCCAATGATGTAGCCGCCCGACGCTAGCTCCCACACCGGACCAATGCGGCCCCCGGCAAACACCGGAAGCCATGCACCTTCAATGAGATAGAGGGTCATTGCCCCCGCGCCCCGTTTGCTTCCCAGTACTGCTCCCGTTAACAGCACCGCCAGGGTCTGGAGGGTCACTGGCACCGGGGTGAACCCAAGGGGAATGGCTATGCGCGCAGACAGTGCTACAATGAGGCTGAATCCTGCCATGAGCACCACGTCGCGGGCTATGCGCTGGGCAGGGCTTCTGGCAGGCAGCAGGGCTATAAGCAGAGGCGCCGTGGTCATCTGGGGAGGCAATTACTACCTGGCCGCTGGGCAGGATGGGGAAGCTGCCGCTGAGTATACTGGGGGCTGTCCTGCCAGTCAATCCTTGACACGGCATCGAAGGCCGTGCTAAGGTCGAAAGGCATGTACTGTTAATACGGATTGGCACACCGCATTCTGGATCCTGCGGGGTACGCATGTTGTCGGAACGCGCCGGCGCAGTCCTGAAAATCCTGGTCAATGAATATATCCAGACCGCCGTGCCCGTGGCGTCGGATGAGATTGCCCGCCTTTCGCCAGTAAGGGTCAGCTCTGCGACGGTGCGGAACGCCATGTCCCGTCTCACCGAAGCCGGCTATATCTCGCGGCCTCATGTCTCCGCCGGCGGGATTCCCTCGGACCTGGGCTATCGCCATTACCTTGAGTCCCTGGGCGACATGCCGGGTCTGCCCGTGGACCTGCGCCGCCACATCCGCCATCAATTTGAGCAGGTAGACCAAGATCTGGAGGCATGGAGCCAGCAGTGTGCCGCCATGCTGTCCCGCATCACCACCAACTTGGCCATCGTGACGGTGCCGCGCTCCACTTTGTCACGGCTGAAGCACATCCAGCTGGTGTACTTGGAGGAGTTCCTGGTCCTGCTGGTAGTGGTGCTGCAGGGCGCCCGCCTGATCCGGCGCGTCATACCTTTGGAAGAGACGGTCACGCAAGACCTCCTGGACCGGTCAGCCAACCGGCTGAATGAATCTCTCGACGGCTTAAGCTGGGATGATATCGGCGCCACCCGACTGGAGCTTACCGCCCTGGAAGAGCGGGTTAAGCAGGAGACCACGGTGATGCTCCGGGAAGCGGACGCCTTTGGCACGCCGGAACATTACGTTGACGGCCTGCGCCGCTTGTTGCAGCAACCGGAGTTTGCCCACGCCCAGCGGGCCCTGGAGCTGGTGGAGATGGTGGAGGAGCGTGTGCTGTTGGACGATGTGCTGGCGGAAGCACCGCCCGAGGCGGGGGATGTGGCGGTGTATGTGGGTGCGGAAAATCCCAAGGAAAACCTGCGCCCCTTTGGGGTGGTCCTCTGCCAGTATGGTGTTTCCGGACAGGCCAGCGGGACTATTTGTGTCATCGGCCCCACCCGGATGAGCTACGTGCAGGCCATCAGCGGCGTCAATTTTCTGGCGTCGGTAATGAGCCAGTTGGTGGTAGATCTCTACGGCGGCGCCCCGATGCCATCGGGGTCATCCGCTCCCGTCGCCAGTTCCCGGCCAGAATCCCCCGATGACCTCCAAGACTGACAACCCTCGCCCGGCCCAGGCGGAGGTGACTCCGGTTCTGGCGGAGGCGGTCCCTGAGGCGGTGCTTCACCTCCGATCCGCAATCCATTCCGGGCTCCCCTGGCGGCAAGCCTTGTTGCAGGCTATGGGGCTGTGGACACTGGCCCAGGAAACCTACCGGGGCCACTCTTATCATTACCTTATCCAGGGGGAGGCCTTTGACTGGCTTACCCTGGCGGAGCGCCTCTGCTTCGAGCTAGAAGGAGCGGCCACCGAGGCGGAGCGCGAGCGTCTGCTGTTTCTGGGGCAGTTGGATGAAGAAGTAACTCCGCAGCTATTTCGGGACTTGCTCGGCCCTTCCAAGTACGCCGCCTTTCTCAACTATTGGTACGGCGTGGTGGTGGAGGAGGCTCTCCAGCTGGCGGTGGAGCAGGATGTCCGCAAGCGGCATCTGGCTTTGTGCTTCTCCGACAGTGACGACCTGGTGGAACAAGCGTTCACTCACCTCTACCGAGCCAGCCGCACCGACCTGCTGCTGGAGTTTCGCCAGCAGGCCAGTCTGCGCCCTAGCGATGATCTTTCCCTCACCAACGTGAAGGAGTTCACCTACTGGCTCTTCAAGCGGCGGCTGCGTCTGTGGGACCCGGCCCGCGTGGCCAGCGACACCCAGCGGGGCATTGAGCAGCTGAAGCTCTTGGGGCAGTCCATGGGCCCTGCTGCGGACGCGGCAGGGCTGGAAAGCGCCGCGCCGACAGCAGGGGCTCCTCAAGCACCGTTCTCCTGAACCATCTTCCAGCATCGCCCCGATACTCGCCCCGATTTGCTAGGTCGCCAGCTAGCCGCTTTAATCATGCCCCTCCGGACACGGAACAGGAGTTACCTCGTGGACGAAGCCTACGCCACCATCACCGTGCGGGTAGACCCGGAGAGACCTGACCCGGCGGCCATCGCCCAAGCGGCGCGGCTAATTCGCGACGGAGAATTGGTGGCATTTCCCACGGAGACGGTCTATGGCTTGGGGGCGGATGCTCTGAACTCCCAAGCGGTGGCGCGGATTTTCCAGGCCAAGGGCCGTCCGGCGGACAACCCCATCATTGTCCACATACCCAGCTTTCAGGATTTGGCATCGCTGACGCTAGCTATTCCGCCCCTCGCCGGAGTCCTGGCGGCGCGCTTCTGGCCGGGGCCCCTGACGCTGGTGGTCCAGCGCGCGCCCCATGTGCCTCACATCACCACTGGAGGCCTGGAGACGGTGGCGGTGCGGGTGCCCGCCCACCCGGTGGCCCTGGCGCTGCTGCGGGCTGCCCAGCGACCCGTTGCGGCGCCTTCCGCCAACCGCTCGGGGCGACCCAGCCCCACCTGCGCGGGCCACGTGCTGGAGGATTTGCAAGGCCGGGTAAAGCTGGTGCTGGATGCCGGCCCCTGCGCGGTGGGCGTTGAGTCCACCGTCCTGGACGTGACCCAAGACCCGCCGGTGTTCCTGCGCCCCGGCGGCGTGACCCTGGAGGCCCTGGAGGCAGTGGTGGGCCATGTCGCCATGCCTCGAGAACTGGACCATGTCGCGGGCCGGTCTCCCGGCACTCGGTATCGCCATTACGCTCCCAGGGCCACGCTGCT
>SHYG01000092.1 GCA_009692925.1 Dehalococcoidia bacterium | reverse complement strand
CCACTCCCGCACCGACGGCGGCAGCAGATACCCTTGCTCTCGGTCACCCGCCAGCAGGTTGTACGCCATCCCCTCGTACCTCGCTCCATGTTTCCATGAGCTTACTGCTTTACCTACCCTGCGAGAAGGGGGTTTGTGGGACAAGCTCTACTATCTTTTATATAGAATAAGACAGGATTTCCCTCCTGCCTACTCGGCAAAAACCAAGAGGCAGAGGAGCATTACTCCTCTGCCTCTTTGACTACAGTGGTGGGCCTGGATGGACTCGAACCAACGACCTCGGTCTTATCAGGACCGCGCTCTAACCACCTGAGCTACAGGCCCGCGCGTGGGGAACATACGCATTATAGCCCCTGTCTCCCATCGTATCAAGGCGCGGTGAACGCCGCGTCCAGCCGGCCCATTTGCTCCGGCGTCAGCCGCCAGCCCGAGGCCCCGCAGTTCTCCTCGGTGCGAGCGACGCTGTCGGACTTGGGGATGGCGATGACGCTGGGGTGCGCAGTACACCAGTTCAGCGCCACCTGGGCCTGGGTCTTGCCCGTCTCGGCAGCAATTTCGGCCAGCACCTGCAACCCCTGGTCTTTGGAGGGCGCGTTGCCCTTGCGGCGGCCCCGGCCCGCCGACCCCGCCAGCTCTCCGTCGTTCAGCGGCGTGTAGGCCATCACCGTAATCTGCTGCTCCAGGCAGTAGGGCAGTAGGTCGTCCTCAATCTCCCGCCAGCGCAGGTTGTACAGCACCTGGTTGGAGACGATGGGGTGGTTCCGCAGGGCGGCCTGGGCCTCCGCCAGCTCCCGCACCGAGAAGTTGCTGACGCCAATGTACCGCACCACGCCCCGGTCCACCAGGGACTCGATGGCCCCCATAGTCTCCTTGATGGGCACGTTGGAGTCGGGCCAATGAATCTGATACAGGTCGATTTGCTTCACGCCCAACTGGCCCAGGCTGGCCACTGCCGCCCGTATCAACTGGTCTCGGCGCAGGTGCCCGCCGGACACCTTGGTGGCGATGAACACCTGGTCGCGGATGCCTTTAATCGCCTGGCCCACCGCGGCTTCGGTGCGGTAAATCTCCGCGGTGTCAATGAGGAAGGCGCCCAGCTCCAGGCCCCGGCGCAGCGGCGCGGTCCCTCCGCTGTACTTCCAGGTGCCCAGGCCAATCTCCGGCACCATCACGCCGGTGCCGCCCAGCTCCTTCAGTTCCATGCTCACAATTCCTGCCTCCGTGCCATCATCTGCCGCGTTTCGCTTTCAGCGCCTTGGGTTTAGGGGCTGTGGATGTGCCATCCCCCTGGGCTTCTTCCAGCATGGCCAGCACCGCCGGGCGCGGGGTGAGCTTGATGATCAGCACCAGGGCAAACATCGCCAGGGCCACGTCGTCTAGGTAGCCCAGCACGGGGATAAAGTCTGGGATCAGGTCGAAGGGGATGGACAGGTACACCACCAGCAGAATGGGAATGGCCTTGACGTAGATGGGCACCTGCTTCTGCCGGTCCTGCATCAGCAGCCGGAAAAAGGTGATCTTGCGCCGGGTGCGCAGTCGCAGGAAGGTTCCGTAAGGCTCCCGCTTGCCCAGCCAGCGGATGTACCACCACGTCAACAGCGAGCCGGCGATGATGCACGCGACTACCGCCAGGGCCACGTACCACCAGAACATGCTGCACCTCCACCGGGCGGGCCGTTTACAGCCTAGCCGAAACCTCACCGTCGAGCGCGCCGAGACCGCTGAGACAATCCTTACCCTGCGCTAGTGCCTCCCGAGTGCCTCCCGACATAGGGACATAGGAAAGACAACCGACAACTAATCGTAGACTCTCTGCGTTCTCTGTGCTCTCTGTGGTTATCGGACAGGTAACTTACTGGGGCAAAACCAAAGTGGCCTCGGCCAGGCACACCAGATCGCCCCGCTGGTTCATGCCCTTCACCTGGCAGTCTACCACGCCGCGGCGTCCGTCCACCCGCTTGCTGGACACCTCGCCCTGGAAAGTCACCCGGTCGCCGGCCCGGAAGGGGGTCACGGCGCGCATGAGCAGCTTGCCTCCCTCGTAGAACGCCTGGAGCGGGAAGGAGCGCCCCAGCATCTGATCCAAGTAGGACATGGTGGCAGGTCCCGCGTTGACCGTGCCGCCGAAGATGTTCTTGCGGGCGAACTCCTCGTCGGTATGGATGTTGCTGGGGTTAGGCTTACCCGCCAGGCGGAAGTCGTTCTTCCGGTTAATAATCTCCTGGGTTTCCGACAGCGTTAGCGGCTCCAGCGCCGCGCCTACAGCTAGCTCATCAAAGCTCACGAAGTGCCGGGGCGCGGTGGTTGAGCCCGGGCTGAGGCGCTGCAGCGTGGGGCGGGTAGTCTCGGTTGGGGGTGGAGCCGGACGCGGCCCCCCCGAGTACTTGAAGATGCAGGTGTAATCGTACTCGGCCACTTTTTCCGCCCGCTGGTTCGTGGCCTCCACCCGAAACACCACAAACTGGTTGTCCCGGCGCTCGTACTTCTCCACCACCCGGCGCGTGCCGGTAATAATGTCCCCAGCCAGCACCGGCCCAAACCAACGGACCTCGCACTTGGAGAAGGGGGTCTGGCGCCGGTCGGTCTTGGACTGCTCCAGCGCCACCATGCTGTTGTTCTCGGCGATATCGTCCCGCAGCAGCGGGGCATAGCTCAGAATCATGCTGGGCATGGGCATGATGACCCCGCCGTACTCGGTGTTGGCCCCTGCCTTGTGGTAGCGGGGGTCCATATTCTGGGACACCAGGGCGTATTGGGCAATGTTTTCCGGGGTCAGGACCACCTGGGTGGCCCTACCGGCTTGGCCCGGAGTGACGGCCTCGTAGTCCCACAGTCTTTCTCGTTGCTCTACCATAGTTGCTCTCCCCTTAACCTAGAAACGCCGACCCGTCGTCGGTCACCCCTTGGCCGATGGCATGGCGCAGGGTGGCGATGAAGCTGCCGGACTTGGCGTAATCCATTCGCCACCACCGTTCCACCTCGGGGGGCAGGTCCTGGGCAAAAAGCTGGTAGTACCGGGGGCGTCCACGAGCCCTGAAGAAGATGAAGGCGCCGCCCGCCAGGATGGGAAAGATGGCGGTCAGCAAGGGAAGGGTGGCTAGATACAAGCCCAGCACGACCAGCAGCCCGCCCACCGCCATCATGGGGTAGTAGGCCTGGCGCACCAGGCGCACCTCATTGAGCTTATGGTACGGAATTTCCAGCAGCACCTTGCCCTCGGGGCCCGGCCGGGGTTCCAGTCGTATTATTCGGTAAGATGTGGCGTAAAAGGGCTGGTGCACGCCCAGCAGCTTCTCGGCAGGAGTCAGGTAGTCCTGCACGCTCAACTCGTCAGCATTGCGCTTGGCCTTCGGCAGCATCGTCCCCTCGGGCCAACATCGCTTTGCCCATTTTACTGCAAATCCGGCGGAAGCCCCAAACCCCCTCGGGCACAGAGTGATGATACCATTCATGCAGGCATGAATCTGCCCGCATCTGTTTGTTTAAAAACTCATCAAGACATAGAGGGAGCCATGATCAGGATTCCGTTCCTTCCCACCCTGTCCCTTGCTGCTTTGGCCCTGTCCGCCTTGGCGTTCACCGCCTGTGGCGCTCCGGCGGCCGCCAACCCTTCCGCGCCGAGCGCCCTGCCCGCGGCCATGCCAAACCCGCCGGCTTCCGCAACGGCAAGCCGAAAGCTGATCTTCGTGGCGGCGGACGAACCCTCCCACATTGACTGGAGCGACGGCAGTCCCGGCGGCGCCACCGACTTCTTCCGGGACAGCTTCAACGACACCCTCACCTGGAAGCCCAGCGCGGCCAACTCCCAGTTGGCGCCGCGGCTGGCCGAATCGTGGCAGCAGGTGGCCCCGGATGAGTGGGTGTGGACGCTGCGCAAGGGCGTAACCTACCACAACGGCGAGATTTGGAACGCCCAGTCGGCAGCCCACAACCTGAACCTGGCCTATCTCCAGGAGCGCAACCACAACCTGCCCACCTACCTGGGCTACTTCGGCGTTCAGTGGAGCGCCGACGACGAGTTTACGCTGCGACAGAAGTGCCCCCACGCCTGCGTGATCTCGCCCCTGGCCCATACCTACAGCGAAATCTGGCAGGCGCCCAGGCTTTACGACAGCCTCACCGCGGAGCAACGCCGGCGCCAGTTTTCCGGCAACGGCCCCTACAAGCTGGTGGACTGGAACCCCGGGGTCGCCCTTAAAGCGGAGGCTTTCGGCGGCTACTGGCAGGGCAAACCCAAGAATATCCCCGAAGTCACAATTGTCTGGCGTCTGGAGGAGTTGGTGCGGGCAGCGATGGTCCGCACCGGCGAGGCTGACTTCTCGGTGGGTGTCGGCGCAGATAACTTGACCTCTGTGCCCAAGACGGTGGTGGGCGGCAGCTCCGAGGTGGTCATGCTCATGCTCAACCAGCGGGGCAAGTCGCCCGCCCTGCAGGACGAACGAGTCCGCCGGGCGCTGCTGCACGCGGTGGATTGCCGGGCCATGTCCCAGGCCTTCTTCGCCGGCCAGGCCAAGTGTCAGGGCGCCATTTTCACCCAGGCCGCCGGGGGCAACCGGCCAGACCTGGCCAAACCCCTGGAGTTCAATCCGCAAAAGTCCCATGAGTGGTTGCAGGAGTCCGAATACGCTACTAAGTTCGACTCCGCCACCGATCTGGCCATCGTCACCCGTCGCGACCGGCTGCCCCATGACGTGGAGGTTGCGGAGGCGGTGGCTGCTTTCTGGAAAGCCATTGGCGTGAAGGCGCACGTGGAGGTGGTGGAGACCGCAGTTTGGAACGACAAGTCCGGCAATTTCCACAACCCGGCGCGGGCGGGCGACGTGGTGGTCACCTCTCACACCAACGAGATCGGCGACGGCGCCCGGAGTCTGCGCTACCTGAGCTGCCGCAACGACGGCTCGCCGGTGTGCGACCCTCGGATGCAGGGGCTGGTGAACCTGGCCCTGGCTGCTGAGACCGATACCCGGGAGCAGAGGGTTTACGACGCCTTCAAGTACGCCCGCGACCATGCCAAGTTGATGCCCCTTTTTGAGCTGCCACTGGTCTACGGTATGGCGCAAGACCTGGAGTTCACCCCCCGAGACGACCGCCGCATCCGCTTCAACGACCAGTTCCGCTGGACTAAGTAGTTTCCGCGTTCCAGTGTCCTGGCCAGTGTAGGGGCAGGTTTCAAACCTGCCCCTATGTTTTTGAGCTACTTGCCGATGCGGGTTCTCAACCCCATAATGCAGGCAACTCAACGGTATCTCAACAAGGAGGCGACTGCGATGAAGGTTGGATTTGTTGGCCTGGGTACTATGGGCGGCAGAATGGCTTACAACACCCTGCAGGGCGGCCATGAACTGGTGGTCCACGACATCCGGCGGGAGTCGGCGACCAGCCACCTGGAGGCGGGAGCAACCTGGGCCGATTCGCCCCGCGAGGTGGCCGAGGCCTCCGACCTAGTGTTCACCTCGCTGCCGGGCCCGGTGGAGGTGGAGGCGGTGGCCCTCAAAGAAAATGGCATCCTGGAGGGCATGAGCGCGGGCAAGGTCTACTTGGACCTGAGCACCAACTCGCCCACCCTCATCCGGCGCATCCACGAGATTTATGCCGCCAGGGGCGTTCACGTGCTAGACGCGCCGGTGAGCGGCGGCCCCCGGGGCGCGCGCACTCGCAACCTGGCGGTATGGGTCGGCGGCGACCGGGAGGTGTACGAGCGCTGCAAGCCGGCGCTGGACGCCATCGGCGACAAGGTGTACTACGTGGGCCCCATCGGGTGCGGGTCCATTGCCAAGCTGGTGCACAACTGCGCTGGGTACATCATCCAGTGCGGCCTAGCGGAGGTGTTCACCATGGGCGTCAAGGCAGGGGTGGAGCCGCTGGCCCTGTGGCAGGCGGTGCGCCGGGGCGCCCAGGGCCGGCGGGGCACGTTTGAGGGCCTGGCCGAGCATCTGCTGCCCGGTAACTTTGACCCGCCGGACTTTGCCCTGCGCCTGGCCCGCAAGGACGTGGACCTGGCGGTGTCGGTGGGCCGGGAGTACGACGTGCCCATGCGCCTGGCCAACCTGGCCCTGGCGGAGCTGACCGAGGCCATCAACCGCGGCTGGGGCCACCGGGACTCCCGGGTGGCCATGCTGCTGCAGGAGGAGCGGGCCGGCGTGGAGGTGCGGGTGGTGGAGGAGGTGCTGCGGGCGGCCCTGGAGCAGGAGCGGGGCGGCGGCGGGTGAGGGTGAGCAATCCGTGAAGCTGGGGTGTTGACTGGAAGGGTAAGTGGTGAGTAAGTGGATAGTATCAGATATCCAATGCGTCCATGTATTAGGTGATGGTTATGGGCGTTGTCAAGAACCCCAAGCCCCGGAAAAAGGCCAGGCAGAAGGGCAAGAAGCTTTCTGACGAAGAGTTGCTGGAGAAGCGCCGGGAGTTGGTGCGGGAAGCAGCTAAACTGGTCATTGAGCAGCATCGAGGTGCGCTGAAGGAGTTGGAACGTCACTAGACGACGCTACTTGTTCCTCACCGCTGCTGACGTTGAGGAAGTCATATACGAATTAGCGGCGGTATCTGAGCCTGTCTCATAGACTGGTTGTCTGACTTGCGCAGTACCGAGCGGGACGACGGCGCCTGAATTGTTGGCTGCGGCGACATTTCTCTGGTCTTGTTAGCTTTCCGAGTCTCTGTGCTTGCCGGCTCAGTTCCACCGGGCCTTGG
>SHYG01000091.1 GCA_009692925.1 Dehalococcoidia bacterium | reverse complement strand
TGCGGGACTGGTAAGGTTCACCAATTATGTGCCTAACAGGCTGCTGAAAAACCCCGGTCTTGCGAAAAATGGACGGACTCTCAGATACGAAAATTGGGACGAGTTCGGGCCGTCGACCCCTTTTTCAGCACCCTGCTAATAGTGCCATTGTAGTGAAACTAGGGGTACAATGGCAATCCGCAGTTAGAGTAGCCCCAGGTCGCCCTTGACGGCGTTAATCCGGCCACCTACAATCCAATTCTGGTGGCCAACTCCGGCGTAGCTTGCCGAACTGTCCGCCGCTAGCTCATGACCTGAGGTACCCTGTCTCATGATGCGACCTAACATACAATCTCAGCGGTCCATCGGCGTCCGGGTGGGCCGTGTAACTTTCCTCCATTGCGATCCCTTCTACTTTGACATGGAGCACCGCGGCCTGACAGTCCAGGAGATGGCGGTGGGCGATTTGGCCGCGGGCTTGGAAGCTGGGGCAATCGATGCCGCGCCGCTGTCGCTGGTAGAGTGCTTCCGCATGGAGTCCTCCCTGCAGCCGGTGGCCGGGTTCTGCGTGGCCACGGTAGACCAGGGCGGCTTGGCTCTGCTCTACGGCAACAAGCCCATCCAAGAGCTGGAGGGCGCCCGCATCGGCGTGGCGGCGCCTTGCCCCACTTCCCAGAAGCTGCTGCAGGTGCTGCTGACCCAGAAGTATGGAGTCAAGCCGGGCCCCTTCGTCGGCTTGCGGGAACCCTTCGACGCCTGCCTGCTGGTGGGCAACGATGCCCTCCGGCGGCGTCGCAGCGTGCGCGGATACCCCCACCGCTACGACCTGGGCGGCGAGTGGCGCCGGTGGACCAACTTGCCCTTTGTCTACGCCCGCTGGATGGCCCGCAAACAAGTGGAGCATCAGCCCATGGCGGTGCTCCAGGATACGCTGTATGTGGGGCTGGAGGACGGCGTTGACGCGCTGTACCACATGGCGGAGCCGCGAGATGATCTGCTGATGCTGCCCAAGGATGTGGCGGAGTACGTGTCAGGCCTCCGGTACTTCATTGGAGTTTCCGAGCAGCGGGGCATGGACAAGTTCCGGCAGTGCGCGGGACAACTGGACGCAGGCTGACGGCTTCTTGCCGCAGGCGCCCCATGACCAAGATCACCCAGCGCTGCTATGAGGCCACCGGTCGCACCGCCTTCATCTGCGACTTCTCCCCGCCCCGCTCCGGCGACCCGCGGGTTGTCCAGCAAGCCCTTCAGCTGAAGGATGCTGACTTCATTTCCGTGGCCTACAACCCCGGCCGCTCCGTGCGCGCCAGCTCCGCCATGCTAGCCGCCGCCATCCGCCAGCAAACTGGGCAAGATGTAGTGTTCACCCTTGCCACCCGCGACATGAACAAGCTGGCGCTCCAGTCGCTGCTGCTGGGCGTCCAGCTCCTGGGTTTGGAGAACCTGGTGGTGGTGCAGGGCGACCCCTTCACGCCCCGAGACTTGGAGCAGGTCAAACACGTGGGGGACTTCACCCCGACGCAGCTGCTGGCCGCCGTCGCCGCCATGAACCTTGGGGAAGACTACCGAGGAAACAAGCTGGCAGCGCCCACGGACTTCTGCATCGGCGCCAGCTTGGACCTGAGCCGCGGCTTGGAGCAAGAGGTCCGGCTGGCCCATCGCAAAGTGCGGGCGGGCGCCCAGTTCTTTCTGGCCCAGCCTATCTTTGACTCCGCCGAGGCCGCCCGGTTTCAGGGAGCGTATGCCGCTGTGGCGGGCAGCCTGCTGGCGGTGCCGGTGTTCTACGGCCTGCAGATTCTGGAGCCGGACGGGGTTATTTTCAGCTCGCTGCCTGAAGCGGTGCGGCGGGAGATGGCGGCGGGTCGTTCCGGCGTGGAGCTGGCGCTGGAGCTGTACCGGGGATTCCAAGAGGCGGGTCTGCGCAACGTATACCTGGTGCCGCCCATCCGGCGTGGCGGCACCCGCAACTACGCGGCGGCGAGGGAGTTTCTGGAGCGAGCGCGGGGGTGAGAGTCGCGCATGGCAACTAGCCGCCGCAACACGGCTGGTCAGAGTTGCTTGTCTGCCAGGCGACCGCTGGCATACTTGTGCAGAATGCTCGCCAGCAATGTCTGGTATGGGATGCCCTCTTCCAGCGCCCGCTTTTGTAGGGCGTCCAGGTCTTTTCTGGATATCCTGATGTTCACGCGGGCATCTTTCTTGAACGTTTCGCGGGCGCATTGCCGGTAACGCCAAATCCCCGCCTCCGGCGACTTGATCGGCTGCCACTCGCCCCGGTCAACCGATTGCAGCAGGGCCTTTTCATCGGGCTCCAACTTAACCATCTTCGGTCCTCAATCCAACACTATCTTCCCGCCAAAGGCTACCCTCACGGCGCCCGCCGGGTGCGCTACGGGCTCCAGGGCGGCGGCGCCACGGCGTTCATGTCGGTGGCCACGTCCACCACCGCCGGCCTGCCCGAGGCCAGCGCCCGCTCAATGGCGCTGCCGATGTCGCCGGGGCGCTCCACCCGAATGCCCAGGCAGCCCATGGACTCCGCCACCTTGGCTAGGTTCACGTTGGTAAACTGCCAGAGCTCGTTGGGGTTGCCGCCGGTTACGCCCGCGTAGGCCCGCTCGTTGCCCCGCTTGTCCTGGTTCAGCGAGCGGTTGTTGTTCACCACCATCACCGCGTTGATGCCGTAGCGCGCCGCCGTCTCTAGCTCGCCGATGTGGTACCAGAAGCCGCCATCGCCGGCAAAGCCGATTACGGGCCGGTCCGGCGCGGCGCACTTGGCGCCCAGGGTGGCGGGCAAGGCCCAGCCCAGGGAGCCGGCGGCCCGCAGGTAGCTTTGCCCCGGCGATTTCAGGTCCACCATGCTGCCGGTCCAGATGCCGGCGTGGCCGGTGTCCGCCACCAGCACTGCGTTAGACGGCAGGACGTCGGTAAGCTCTTTGCAAAGCCGCTCTGGCTTGATGGGCACGGCGTCGGAGTTGGCCAGGGGCGCGACCTCTTCCCGCCACTCCCGCACCAGTTGCTGGGCCCGGCCCACCCACTCTCGCCGCGCGCCGATAGGCTCCATTGCCTCGATGAGCCGCCGCAGGGTTGACCGCGCGTCCCCTTGCAGGGCCACCGTGGTCGGGTAGCTGCGCCCCAGTTCCGAAGGGTCGATGTCTATCTGCACCACCGGGATCCCCACTTTGGGTATCTTCCAGTCCAGCGTCACCTGGCTGCCGGTGTGGCTGCAGATGAAGATGACCAGGTCGGCTTCCGAAACCACCCGGTTGGCGCACCAGCGGGAGTAGGAGCCGCACACGTCCACGGAGAGGGGGTGTCCGTCGGGGATGGCGCCCTTGGCATTGAGGCCCGTGGCCACCGGGATGGACAGCATCTCCGCCAGCTTCACCAACTCCGCCTGGGCGCCCGAGGCGGTGACGCCGCCCCCGGGCGACAATGACGGGACGCCGCGCCCTGGCGATGACCTGGGCCGCCTCACGCACGCGCTCCGGCTCTGGCTCGGGCCTGAAGGCTGGGCGCTGGGCGAACATCGGTTCCGCGACTACCGACAGGTCCGCCTCGGCTTCCACGATGTCGTCGCCGGAGATGCCGGCAAAGTCCAGGTGCACCGGAGCGGTGGCGCCGGTGGTGGCCTCGCGGAAGGCTTGGCGCAGCAGGTTGGGCAGTTGCGTCACGTTGTCCACCACAGCGCTGTATTTGGTCACGGCGCTGAAGGGCCCTGGGTGGGCAATCTCCTGGTAAGAGTTGCGGTATTGATGGGACAAGGGCCGGTGCCCGGTGATGGCCACCACTGAAGACAGCCCAAGGTAGGCGTCCTGCAAGCCGGCGGCGAGGTTGGCCGCGCCCACCGATTGGGCGGCGCAGACTCCGGGGCGATTGGACACCCGGGCGTAGCCGTCGGCCATGTAGGCGGCGGCCTTCTCACCGTGGGTCACAATGCGCCGGATGCCCACCCGTTCCAGCTCCATCATGGCCTTCCGGATGATGGCCGGCACCAAGAAGACGTGACTTACTCCGTACCCTTGCAAAGACTCCGCCAGGAACCGGGCTCCCGTCATCTTTGGGATACGCGCTCCTCTTGTTGCCTTGGCATGGATTGCGGACTGACCAGGGACGAAATCCCCCCCACCCCCCTTTCGCAAAGGGGGGTGGGAAGACTTCATCGTCGCCTAGATGCGGTCGTCAAACACCTGCTTGGCCACCTGCACCGCGTTGGCGGCGGTGGGCCACCCGCCGTAAAATGCCATGTGGGTGATGACCTCGCCAATCTCCTCTTGCGTCACCCCGTTGTCCAGCGCGCGGCCAATGTGACCTCGAAGCTGGTCGGTGCGGTAGAGGGCTACCAGGGCAGCCACGGTGATCAGGCTGCGGTCGCGCTTGGACAGGCCGGGCTGCTCCCACACATCGCCAAACAGCACGTTGGCGCTCAACTCCGCCAGATGGGGGGCCACCTCTTGCATCACACTGCGTCCGGTCGTCATGTCGCTCTCCTCCTTACGCTTTGGCTAGGCTGAACCTTGTGGGTATTGGGCGTGCCGAGGCCAGTATATTACGGCGCGGGGGACAAAAATAGTGCCGCGACCAGGCGGGCACTGCTGGCATCGGTGTTCACCGCGCACCGTGGATTAGGGGCAGGCCGCTTAAACGCAAATCTCGGAGGTGCAGTAGGGGCAGCGAGTAGCCCGGAGGGGCGCCTGCATGGTGCACTGCGGGCACTCCCTGCTGGTGGGCGTCGGCGGAGCGGGCTGGGCCGCCTGTTTTTGCAGGGCTCGCGCCGCCAGCTTGATTACTACGAACATGGCTAGCGCGACAATGAGGAAGTTGATCAGTGCATTGATGAACACCCCGTAGCGCCAGGTTACCGCGGCGGCCTCTTTGGCGACTCCCAGGGATGCGTATGGCCCTGGGGTGGCGCCTTCCTTCAGCACCACAAACAGGTCGGAGAAGTCTACGTTGCCCAGCAGCAAGCCTATGGGCGGCATCAGGATGTCGTCCACCAGGGACTTGACGATGGTCCCGAAGGCCACGCCGATGATGACGGCAATGGCCAGATCCAGAACGTTGCCGCGCAGGATGAACTGCCGGAACTCTTTCAGCACGTTAGCCCATTGGACATATTTTTACCTCAGCGACCTCCGCGTTCTCTGCGGTTGAGAGTATGGCTACTCAGGACGCTGGCCGGAACTTGGGCAGGCTAATCTTGTCATCCAAATCCTCAAACACCACCTCCACCGCCATGCCGCACTTGACCACCGCCGGGTCGGGCTCCACCTGCACCAGGTTGGTGGGCATCCTGGCGCCGCCCTCCAGCTCCACCACCGCGGTGATGAAGGGCACCTTGCTGTTGAAGGCTGGGGTGGGCGCACGATGCACTATGGCAAAGGTGTGCAGCACGCCGCGCCCGCTGCTCTTGATCCAGTCGGTATCACGGGAGAAGCAGTGTGGACAGATGTCCCTGGGGTAGAAGTAGGTGTGGTCGCAGGCCTTGCAGTGGCGCAGCCACAACTCTTTGGCCTTGCACTTCTCCCAATAAAAATCCGATTCGGGCTGGGGCACCGGCGGGGTGATGCGGGGCGCTGGCTGGGTCATGGATGCTCCCTCACTGTGGCGATTCCGGGTCCGGGGCGATTCCCGGCGTAACCACGAGAATACGGGGAAAGGCCGCCGTCGTCAAGGCGGCTTTGGCCGTTGCATCGCTGGCGCGGCTAATATATTGTGGAGCCAAGGTTTAGCAGGAGGCTGGAAGTCCATGCGCATTGCAGTCATGGGTGCTGGCAGCATCGGCGGCTACTTCGGCGGCATGCTGGCCCAAGGTGGACATGAGGTCACGCTGGTGGCCCGCGGCGCCCACCTGGAGGCCATCCGCCGCAACGGTCTGCGCGTCGTCCGCGACGACCACGAGTTTTTGCTGGCGTGTCCGAGCCAAGTGCAAGTCACCGGCGATGCGAGCCGAATAGGCCCGGTGGATCTGGTGTTGCTAACGGTGAAGACTTACCATAACGCCATCGCCATCCCCGCCATGCGGCCTCTAGTGGGGGCGGATACGGCGGTGCTGGTGCTCCAGAACGGAGTGGACAGCTACCAAGCGGCGGCCCAAGTGCTGGGGCCGGAGCGGGTTCTGCCGGGCGCTGCATATATCGAGGCCAGCTTGTCTGCCCCTGGGGTAATCCGGCAGACAGGCAGCGTGGTGCGCATTGCCTTCGGCGAGGCGGAGGGCCGGGACTCCCCGCGGGGCCCCCGGATTCAGCAGGCCTTGGAAGCCTCAGGCGTTCCGGCTCAGTTCACCGCCGACATCCACAAGACCCTGTGGACCAAATTCCTTTTCATCGCCACTCTGGCGGGAGTCACCAGTCTGGCGCGCCAGACCCTGGCGGAGCTGCTGCCTCGCCCCGAGTGGCGGCAGGTGGTGGTGGCCTGCCTGCGAGAGATTGAGGCCGTGGGCCGGGCCTCCGGCGTGAAGCTGGAGCCGGGAGTAGTGGAGAAGACCCTGGCCTACATGGAAGAGTCTTTGGAGCAGCTGCAGGCCTCCATGCACGCCGATCTCATGGCCGGACGCCCCCTGGAGTTGGAGGCCCTTAACGGCGCGGTAGTTCGGGCGGGCCGCCTCGCAGGTGTGGCCACTCCTATCAACGACGTTATCTACGCCATGCTGAAGCCCTGCGTTGGGGGCAAACCCACCGGAAAGGTCGCGCGACTGGATGGGGGTACTGAACAAACGGCGGGGATTTGGAGATTAGGGGTTTAACAGTAAATGAATCCCTTAATCCCCTAATCCCCGCGGGACACGTTACCAATGCAGTCTCTGTGGGTTTCACTGTGGCATTTGTTTAGTGGCCCTGGCACATGCAGGCGGGAGCGTAGTAGAATTGACGGAATGGGCGCTGTGGCGTCCAGGGGTGCTCAACGGGCCGGCGTAGCTCAGTGGTAGAGCAGCGGTTTCGTAA
>SHYG01000090.1 GCA_009692925.1 Dehalococcoidia bacterium | reverse complement strand
ATCACCCTTGGATTGATCCAGGTCAACATTTGTCGCCCATGATTCCAATGCAGCCTTTGTGTTGCATGCGGGTGAACGCCCGAGAAGCCAACGTGCCAATTCGAAAGCAATCTCTGCTTTCAATCTATCTACCGACGGCGACTTTGAATCGTTATGTAGAATGTTCTTGGCGAACTCGTGTGGCCCGCCTTCGGCGTTGATGTGACTGACCAGGTCCGACAAAGTGTCCTCATGTTCGACCTGCCCGTGAGGGTCCCGCGAACCTCTAGGCTCAAGATGGTACTGGGTGGAGTATCGCCAGATTATCCCACGCTTCTTCACCCTTTGGTCGACTGATTCGTATTTGGCAGCGATGCTATAAACGGCGTCAAGAACACACAACGACGCATGTTGGTAGGGAGGAGGCAGGAGACCAATCCGCACGTTGGCTCGCACATACTCTGACACTCGCCGCACATCGTCTCTGTTGGACATGACCACCCTCAGTACTTGTGATTGATTCAGGAAAACTGGCTCAAATGACCCAACTGCCCTTCATAAGGCTAGGACTTCCTCAGAAGGTCAGCTTGCGGTACAGCATGGGCAGGCGCTCGGGCAGGGCGTTGATGTCTCCCAGGACTTCGTAGCCCATATCGCCGCACATGGCTTTCAGGTAGTCGTGGCCCGCCTTGTCCACCGTGAGGCAGAAGGGGATTATGTCCTTGCGCTTGGCCTCCAGCAGGGCCATGTGGGTGTCGTGGACGGCATACTCCTTCTCCACGCCCTCCCGGCTGTAGCCCCGGTCCTGGGGCCGGCCATCGCTGACGAGGAAGAAGATTTTGGTGGTGGCGTCCTGGTTCTCCAGCTTGCTGATGGCGTGGCGGATGGCCGCCCCCATGCGGGTGGCGTGCAGCGGCGTAATCTTGTCAACACGCCGCTTCACCTTCTCGCCAAAGGGCTCAGCGATGTCCTTGATGACGTAGAACTCCACGTTCTCCCGCCCGTAGCCGGAGAACCCGTAGATGCCGTAGGTGTCGCCAATAGACTCCAGGGCCTGAATCAGCAGGACTACGCTCTCTTTTTCCAGATCGATGATGCGCTTGTAGTGTCGGCGCACCAGACCCTCTCTGCGGCGGCGGAGCCACACCATGTACTCCACCGGGTCGTCGGGGGCGTCCCGATCGTCGGCCACGTGGCGGCCCTCGTCGATGGCCTCCGCGGTGGAGGCGCTCATGTCCAGCAGGAAGACCACCGCCACGTCCCGCTGAATCTTGTTGCGGCGCCAGTAAATCTTCTCGTCGGGCGAGACGCCCATTTTCAGGTCGGCCCAGGCTTCCAGGGCGGCGTTAAGGTCTATGTCCTCGCCGTCCACCAGCCGGTAAATCTTGCGGAAGCTCTCCGGCATGATCAGCTCAAACTGGCGCTTGATGTGGGCCAGGAGGGAGGCGTAGTTGCGCACGGAGTCGTTGAAGAAGGTGTGCTCGCCCTCCTCCAGGGTCTTCTCCTTGACGATGCACCAGCGGGGCTTATAATCGCCGGCGCGGAAGTCCCACTCGTCGTAGGCGTAGCTGCGGGGCTCCCGAGGCTCCAGCTCGCCGCCCTGGTCGTCGTCGTGGAGCAGCGGGCCGTAGCCCTGGCCCGGCTGTGCATTGGGCGGCGGGACGCCAGCTTCCTTCATGAGATTTTGGGCGAACTGGGCCATGCTCTGGTTAACGTCGCCCTGTTCCGCGTCCAGCTCCAGCTCGGCGCTCTCCTGCAGGAGCTGCTCCAACTGCTCCTTGGTAAGCTGCTGGCCTTCCCCATCCTGGTTGCGGTCCATTTGCAGCTTGGTCAGCAGCTGCACCATCTCGGGCTTAAAGTCGCCGCGGTAGTCCACCGGCTCCGGCGACTCGTAGGGGTCGCCCTCGCCTTGCTCTCCCGAGTCCTGCTGCCCCGCCTGGAGCTGGTTGACCAGCTCCTGGTGCTCCTCTTCGGAGAACTCGCCGGGGTCGTCCAGGTCCTCCGGCTCCCACTGATCCTCGGGCTGCTCCTCGTTCTGCAGGCGAGAGATAATCTCGTAGGCCCGCAGGGTAGCCTCGGAGGCGTCCTCCACGGTCGCCTTCTCGTCCCGCAGGGTGTGCAGGATACGGGCTAGCATGGTGGCCACCTCCTGGTACTCCTGGGGCACCGGCAGATCGGTAAACTGCTCCAGGCTCATGTGGACTAGCAGCTCCAGCATGGCCTCCTGGAGGGGAAGCTCCTCAATCTTGGGCCGCCCGGCGCGAGCCTCAATCTGCACCTTCTCCGCAGCCTTGCGGATGCCGGGGTACTCAACCTTCACCCGGTAGTCCAGGCGGCAGTCCTCCAGCACGGTGAACAGGTCAAAGGCCAGCTTTCGGTTGTCGAACAGGCGCAGGAAGCGCCCGATGTCGGTGTAGCCTTCTACTGTCGCCTCGACATTCCCTTCGCCGCCCTCAACGTCAGGTTGCGGCATGACCGGGGCGGGGAGCGCGGGATGGCTGGCAGCCCGCTCTTTCTCCAACTCCAGGCGACGGTCCTCGAAGAGGTTGGCGGGACGCTCGAACTGATAGCGGAAGCTGCCGAACTCCAGGTGGCCCACCTGGTGAGTGGAGACCACCTTGAACCAGGCAAAGTTCTCCGATTTGCTCAGGTAGTGGTCCACTACCGGCGGCAGGAACACCTTGGTGCCGTCAGTGGAGGCGGAGTCTTCATCCACCCAGCCGATGTTCTTGCGCACCAGCTCCTTGGTGTTGAGGATTTCAATGGGCGAGCCGGAAAGGGCGCGGCAATAGAGGCGGATGACCCCCTTGACCCGCTCCAACTCCAGGCTTGAGGACAGGGTTTCCAGCAGAGACTCGGAGGTGTTGGACTCCACCTTGAAGAAGGCCAGACCGCTCTCCTTGTTCTCCTTGAGGAGCTGGGCGCCTTGCTGGAACCAGGTGTCCAACTGGCTGAGGGTGATGCGTCCCAGCACGCTGTCCAGGCTTTTGAGCAGCGCCGGAACGGCCTCCGGGGCTACGGCTACCAGCGCCTCCGCCAGGTCCAGAATATGGCCCTGGGCGCCCTGGGGCACTTGTCCCAGGGCCTGGGTGCCGTCGGCCAGGAAGCGAGAGGTATCGCGCAGGCCCATCTTGGCCAGGCGCTCGCCCAGCTTCAGGAACCGTCCGGTCTGAGCTTCGTCCAGTTGTGCCAGGGCTTTGGGCGCCAGCTCCAGGCAGGTCTTTACCTCCCGCCAACTGCCCTCCGCCAGGGAGCGGGCCATGGACAGGAAAGCCTCCCGCTCCCGGCCCATGGCGGGCAACACATCGCGCCCCAGGGTCAGGCACTCCACCGCCACGTCGTAGGACTTGAGGGAAAGGGTCTCAATGAGGGCGGCGAATACCTCCACATCCCAAAAGGGCAGGCTGCGAATGAGGTCTGGGCTGACCTCAAAGAACTTGGCTGCCAGAGTGCTGGACTTCCAGGTGCCCTTGTACAGGCTGCGGCCCAGGCCCGCCCAGCGAGGGATGTACTGGGGGCGCAGGTTAGCGACGATGCCGGGGCTGGACTTGAAGAAGGCCACCGCCAGGGTGGGCGAGTCTTGGGACAGGTAGGTGCCGCACCGCGCCCACTGCATGAAGGAGGGAAAGGCCAGGGCCTTGGAGACCTGGGGCCCCACTTTGTAGTACTCCACCGCCGATTCCCACGACCGCACAGTCTGGGTGCCGATGGCCAGGCCTTCCTTGGCCCACAGATCCAGCTCTTCCTCAGTAAAGGACGAGCCCATCAGCGGAACGGCGGCCCGGTAGGCTTCTAAAACTGCCGGAGGGAGCTTGGCCAGGTCTTTTTCAATTTCCATCTGAGGAGCGCTACTCACCTTGGGTTCCCTCCTATCGCATACCTTTAGTCGCATACCTTTGGGTGCCTTCTTCCAGCAACTGCAGGAACTGCTGGAGTATCTTGGCGGTGGCGCCGAAGATCAGGTGGTGGTTGTAGGCGTAAGTGCAGGCGGAAACCCCCCGGCCTTCGACCCAGCGGGTTTCCTGGCGCAGCGCGGCGGGAGATTGCAGCAGGGAGATGGGAACCTCCAGCACCTCAGCAATTTCGTCGGCGCTAGGGCGGAAGGGATAGGGGTAGGGGATGGTGCCGGTGAAGACGCGCACCCCAAAGTGGGAGCGAGTGGCCACGTCATCCAACTGGCCCAGGAGAGAGACATGGGCGGGGTGGATGCCCATCTCCTCCTCCACCTCCCGCAGGGCAGTGGCCAGGAAGTCTTGGTCCTCCGGGTCACGAGCGCCGCCGGGAAAGGATATCTCCCCCTTATGGTGCTCCACCTGCTCCGACCGTTTGTTGAGCAGGACGCAATACTCGCCGTCTTTGGGGTACAGCAGAACCATGACCGCTGCAGGCATTAACGAGGCATCGGCCAGCGTGGCCTTGCTCCGATGCGCCAACACCTTTTCAATGATTTGGGGTGTGGATAATCCCATTTACACCTTTGGCCCCACTGCCGCGGTCCTTCGGTCTGTTCTCAGGGGCCTTTGGGCCTAAAGCCAAGCCAATGAGCTTGTCTCTACTCAAAGATGGAGGATGCCACCTCTTCCACGCTGCGTTGCAACTCGGCTTCATCGGTCAGGGTCCAAACGATGGCCACCTGGCAAGCGCGCCGGGGCGCAATGCCCTGGGTCATCAAACGGCCGGCGTAAATCAGCAAGCGGGTGCTGGCGCCTTCCTGCAGTCCGTGCTCGCGCAGATTTCGCACCTTCTCGCCGAACTTGGAGAGGGCCTCAGCCTGGGCCGCAGTGCAGCCGCTTTCACTCTGGACGATCTCCGCCTCAAGCTCCCGGGGCGGGTAGTTGAACTCGATGGATATGAACCGCTGCCGGGTACTCTGCTTCAGGTCTTTCAGCGCGCTCTGGTAGTGGGGGTTGTAGGAGATGCATAGCAGGAAGCGGTCATCGGCCTCAATAATGGTGCCGCGCTTCTCCACGGGCAGGATGCGGCGGTGGTCGGTCAGTGGGTGGATGAGCACAGTGGTGTCCTTGCGGGCTTCCACCACCTCGTCCAGGTACAGGATAGCGCCGGTCTTCACCGCACGGGTCATGGGGCCATCAATCCAGCGGGTGCCCTCGGCGTCCAGCAGATAGCGGCCCACCAGGTCGCTGGCGGTGAGGTCTTCGTGGCAGGCGATGGTGACCAGGGGGACCCGGACTTCGCCCTCGCGCAGTTCTTGCTCGCCGGCCTTGTTCATAGTGGTAAGGGGGCGGCCCAGCTTCCAGGCCATGTACTCCACAAACCGGGTCTTGCCGCACCCGGTGGGCCCCTTCAGCAAGACTGGGATGTGTTGCTTGTAAGCCGCGGTGAAAAGCTCTATCTCGTCCCCAATTGCGCGGTAGTAGGGTTCCCGGCGTACCAGGAACTCTTCGATGGCGTACTCTTTGTATCCAGGGCCGGCTGTTTCAACCATTATGCTGCTTGATCCTTCCTTTGACTCTATTATCCCACAAGCTTCGCAAGGTGCGCTCCAGTGTGGTCAAGTCCGTGGAGTTATCAACTACTACGCTTGCCCGTTCCATCCGCTCCGTGCGGCTCATCTGAGACCTAACTCGCTTCAGCGCTTCAGCCTGGTCTAGACCGTTGCGGGCCTTAAGGCGGCTCACGACAATCGCTTCCGGAGCATCAGTGACCCACACCTCGTTGACCAGCGAGTCCCACCCTGCCTCGAACAGCAGCGCCGCCTCTACTACCACCACCGCGGTCCCGGCCTGCCGGAGCTGCTCAATGCGGGCGGACACCATGCGGGCCATGCGCGGGTGCATGATGCGGTTCAACTGTTCCAGACGGGCAGGATCGGAGAAAACTATGGCGCCCAGCTTCTTGCGGTCTATCTCGCCTGAAGCTTGGAGTATATCTTGCCCAAACCCCCGAACCACTTCCTGCCAGATTTCCGAGTGCGGCGTGTAGGCCTGGTGCCCCAGTTGGTCCGCGCTGATGACCACCGCCCCGAGGCGCTCCAGCAGGCGCGCCACCTCCGACTTGCCAGTGCCAATGCCCCCGGTTAGGCCGATGACCAGCATGTCCCTGACTGCGGCCAATACCACTCCCGCTACGCCAGCGCCCGCCTTTGGGCGTGCAGCCATTCTATCAAGGGGCTTCTAGCCGGTCAACCACAAGTCAACGCCAATAAATACGTTCCAGCTAAATACGTTAGGCGGGCAGCATTGACACCGCCGCCGCCCGGTTTTATAGTCAGGCAGCCTGGGGCGGTTAGCTCAGCTGGTTAGAGCACCTGCTTTACACGCAGGCCGCCCTCAACGCTGTGCTCCCATAGCTACGACAACCCCCAAAACCTGTCCAGTTATACGCTATACCAACAGAGTATAACTGCGACGTTCTCAATCCCCCTGACCACCATACCACGGCCTCCCGGCCCAAACAATTGATCCCAGACCCCTGGGTTCACCTAACAAGAGCATCCCCGCCTGACCACGGCGGGGCTTTATTTTTTCCCCAGGAAATTTCGCCCCATAACCCCCTGAGCGCCCCCGTTCTCACCCGTTCACACAAGTCACCGGTTTATCCCCCCTACTTCTTGTTCAACAGTGACAACCCAGCGATGACAGCGCCACCGGCCAGGAGCCAGCCTAGACCAGGGCCTTGCTTCTCTAAACAGGCCTGCATGAGCTTGGCCGCCGCCTCCCGGTCCACGGAGCCATTCATGGGCCGCTTGCAGACTTGGCAGGGGTGTCCTGACCAGACGGCCAGGGCCGATGCACTGTGCTATAGCCGGTCAGGGCGGCTTACAACTCAATTAGGTTGTCCTGATAGTCTACGTGGCTCAAGGGGAGCTAGGCGGGGGCGTTGTACTCGCTGGTCTGCTCGATATCCCAAGTATCGAGAGTTCCCTCGAGATCGCCCCACTGGTCATCAATGGCACATCCGATCAACAGGTCCAATGACTCCCACATGGGCAACCCGGTTTTCCCGGCTACTTGGGCG
>SHYG01000018.1 GCA_009692925.1 Dehalococcoidia bacterium | reverse complement strand
GGAGGTGTACCAGGACGTGGCGCTGCGGCTGTGTCCCATCACCCTGCCGGAAGCCCTGGACATGATAAACCAGGTCAAGGGGGCCAAGCTGCTCCACGGGTTCCGGGGCAGCCCCAAGGCCGACGTGGACGCCCTGGCTGGCGCGCTGGTGCAGGTTTCCCACCTAGCGGTGCATCTGGAGGGCAAGCTGGCTGAGTTGGACATCAACCCGCTGATGGTTCTGCCCCAGGGCAAGGGGGTAAAGGCGGTGGACGCTCTGGCGGTGGTGAGCCATATCTCCTCCCCCCTTGCGGGGGAGGATTAAGGTGGGGGGGTATCACCCCGACGAAATAAGGGCTTCCAGTATTGCTGCCTTTACCGCATCAACTTCCCGCAAGACCTGATTGTTCCAGAACCTCAAGACGCGGAACCCTTGAGCCTCCAGAAACTTGGTTCTCTCTGAATCATATTCCACCTGTTGGGCATGTTGCCCACCATCCAGCTCAATGACTAGCCTTTGCTCTAAGCAGGCGAAATCGACGATGTAATGTCCTATCGGCTGCTGGCGCCGAAACTTGTACCCGTTGAACTGGCGGAGGCGAAGGTGCTTCCATAAGGCCCGCTCAGCGTCGGTGGGAGCTTTTCGGAGTTCTCTGGCTGTGCTGGTGTCCATACCCCCCATCCCAACATCCCCCCCTTGAGGGGGAAGGGCCTTATTCTGCTCCTTGTAAGATATCTGGCTCCATCGAGAACGGGAGTAGGCATCACGTTCTCGAATTACAGTGCTCAGCTTACCCCTCACTCCCTCTGCTGCACCACGGTGCCGTTTAGCTGGGTGATGCGCTCCAGCCGCATCAGGATGGCCACGCCTTGGCGCTCCGGGTCGCGGTCAATTTCGTCCTTCACGGTCCGCGCCATCACGTTAGCCCGGATGGCGCCGGTCTCGTAGACGGTGGCAGTGCCGTGGAAGCGCCAGTTGACTCGCTTTTCCGGATTACGGTAGAAGATGACTACCTGGGGGTTCTGGATTATGTTGTCCAGGGCTGAGCGCTTGGCCCGCTCCCAGTAGGCCAGGGTCTGCCGGTCAAAGCACAGCACGCTGCCCTTGATGCTTATTTGGGGCCGGCCATCCGCGGAAGCGGTGCCCAGCAGGCACGACAACTCGTCGGCCCGGTTCCGGTCAATCAGCTCCACCATTTCATCAGTCAGGTTAATCACCTGCAACCTCCTTAACCATCCATAGCCATCCAGCTTCTCTGGGGGCAGGCTACCACCTGCCGGGATTGAGCGGGCGCTGTCCCGGATATAGTATAATCCGGAAGCCTGCCGATGGGGGCATGGCAAGCTGATGGTTCTTCCAATCCGAGGGCACGACCGCAGGGGCCGCCGGATTGGGTTGCCAATAGGAGACAAGGGTGGCCAGTAGACTGGAAATTGTGGACCTGCCGCAGTCGGGCCAAGTACAGTTGGCTTGGAGAAGCGCGGCGGGTCATGAGACCGCGCCTCCAGTTGCCTTTGTCGACCCGCTGGGCGAGGCCGAACACCAGGAGTTGGCCTGGTACTTCCAGGAATATCTGGACAACCCCTTTGGCGCGGCCAAGGCCAGGGCAGCATCGGTGGAACAGGACCTGCGCAGCTTGGGGGTGAAGCTGTTCCAGGAAGTGTTCCAGGGCAGCCCTGAATCCCAGAGCCTTTATGCCCAGGCCACAGCCCAGGGGCTGGAAGAGCACCGGTTGGTCATCGCCTCACGCCGGCTCCAGTTCCTGTCACTGCCCTGGGAGTTGCTGTTCGACCCAGACCTGGGGTTCCTTGCCCCCCGGCTGGCTGGAGTAGTCCGGCAGTCTGCCCCAGACCCGCTGCCCAAGTTCCGCGGCCAGCCATTTAACCAGCCGTCAGGCCCGCTGTCCAGCCAGCAGCTAAACGTGCTCCTGGTTTCGCCCATGCCCTCGGCCAACGGGGAATCTCCCGCCGATACGGCCAGCCTGGCCGAGGAAACGGTGCAGATCCTGGAGTCCCTGCCCATCCAGGTGGAGTTGGACTACCTTCGCCCTCCCACCCTGGAGGCACTGGCTCATAAGCTATCTCAGCACCCCAGCCACTATCACCTGGTACATCTGGACGGCATTTCCCTGGCTAACGGCGCGGGTCATCTGCTCCTGGAATCCCCTGGCTTCCAAGGGGAACCGGCGCCCGCCCGCCGCGTGGCGGAGCTCTTGACTGCCGCCGGAGTCCCGGTAGTGCTGGTGGGCGCTGGCTCATCTGGCCCAGAGAATGCCCCGTTGGGATGGGCCGCCGTGAGCAGCACCCTGGCCGAGGGTGGCCTTCCCGCGGTGGTCAGCCTTCCCTGCGCCCTGCAGGGCCCGGCGCGAGAAAAGTTCCTCCGCGCCTTTTACCTGGCCTTGGTCCGGGGCGCAGAGCTGCCGGTATGTGTCGCCGCAGCGCGCCGCGCCTTGCTGGAGGATCCCCACCGACCAACCCCGGCAGGCAAGGCGGCGTTCTGGGACTGGATACTCCCCTCAGTCTGCCAGTCTCAGGAGTACACCCCGCCGGTCATTGAGGAAGAAACGCCCAACCCATTGACGCCTCCGGGCGGTGCCGCGCCCCACGAGCCTGCGGGGCCGCAGGTGCAACTTCCCGCCGCCGGGCCGCTGGGTTTGGTGGGACGCCGCGGCGAGCTGCGGCAACTGGAGCGTCTGCTGGAGCAGGGGCCAGTGGTGCGGCTGACGGGCGACACCGGCATCGGCAAGACCACGCTGGCCTTGGGCCTGGCCCGGTGGCTGCAGAAGTCCGGGGCCATGTCTGGCGGCGTGTTCTACACCACCTTTGATTGGGGCGCCGGTGTGGAGCGGGTGGTTCACGAAATCGGCACCGCCGTGGCGGGGCTGGCCTTCGCCGACCTTAGCGGCGAGGCCCGCCGCCGGTGGGTGGTGGACTACCTCCAAGAGCAGCCCTCGCTGCTGATCTGGGACGGGGTGGAAAGCGTGGCTGGATTCCCCGCAGGCGCGCCGGGCGTGCTGGAACTCGCCGAGCAGACCGATCTGAACGCCTTCCTTGCTGAGGTGACGCAGGGCGGCGTCACCAGGGCGCTGCTGGTAAGCCGCCGCCGGAACGAATCCTGGCGGCCCGCGGGCAGCGACTCGGTGCTGGCGCTGGCCGGACTCAAGGGGCGTGACCGAATCGAACTGGGACAGAAGGTGCTGGAAAGGGCGGAGGTGGACCCTGCCCGCCTCACCCCCGAGTACCTGCAAGCCCTTGACCTGCTGGAAGGCAACCCCCTGGCGATGCAGATTGCCCTGCCCCTGCTGAAGCAAGTGCCTCCTTCCGTACTGACGGGCGAGCTGAAGGCCGGCATGGCAAATCTGCAGCCCAGCGCCCAGGAGGAGTCCCGCGCACCGTGTCTGACCACCGCCATGGAATGCGCCTGGGGGCACCTATCCCATCGCAGCCGCACTCATCTTCCCTTCCTTTCCCTGTTCCAGCGGCGCGTGATGCTGGACATCGTGACCCACATCACCACGGAACGGGTCTATCGCACCGCCATGCGAGAGGAGTTGGGCTGGGGCGCTTGCCGCACCCTGCTGCGCACGGCTCTGGTTGGGGGGTTCTTGGAACCGGTGTCACCCTCCGTGTTCCAGATACACCCCGCCATGCCTTGGTTCTTTGGCCGCAAGCTCCACCAGCAGGCGTCGGGCACCGCCGTCCGCCAGTTGGAGCAGGAGTTCCTGCGGGTCTACGCCGACACCGCCGACTACTTTATGGAAACCCTCTACGAGAACCAGGACGCCGGGGCCACCGCAGTGCTGGCCGAGGAGGGCAACCTCACCCAGGCCCTAGGCTTGGCCCTGGAAGCCCGCCAGTGGGAGCAGGCCCAACTCCTGGTCCAGCCCCTGGCCCAGGTGTACCGGATGCAGAAACGGTACCCAGAGCTGCGTCGCTTGCGACGCCAGCTCCTTGACGTCGCCGGTCAAACCGCCGCCGAGGCGACCAGCCGGGGCGCCGGTGAGCTCTGGCTCTACCTGCTGGGCACCGAAGCCAGCGAGGCGGTGGACCTCCTGGAACTCGACTATGGGGAGTCGCTGAACCAACAGCTCCTGGAGCACCTGTTGGCCCAGCCCGAAGGAGCCACCGACCCGCGCACCGCGGCGGTGCACCACCAGCTGGGAGTCATCGCCCTGCGGCGCGGGCAGGTGGATGCCGCCGAGGGCTGTTTCCAGCAATCGTTGGGGATTATTGAGGGGGGAGAAGACCCCGCCTCCGCCGCGGACGACTACTACTCCCTGGGGCAGGTCAAGCAGTACCAGCGCCGCTACACCGAGGCCAAGGAGTGGTTCAAGAAGGCCCTGGACCTCCACCAGCGTATCCCCGACCAGGAGGAGATGGTCAAAGACTACCGCGCTTTGGGACTCATGTGCCAGATGAAGTTTGAGTACGATGAAGCCCATAGCTGGTACACCCGGGCCAGGGAGATGGTGGAGGAGAGCCGGGACGAGGAAACCGCGCTGATGGTGTTTCACGATCTGGGGACTCTCTGCCATGCCCAGTATCTGTTTGACGATGCCGAGAGCTGGTACATGCAGGCCCTCTCCCTGGGCGACCGCCTGGGCAACGAGCCCCGAATGGCGGTGGAAATGCACCACCTGGGGCTGCTGGCCCAGGCCCGGGGCATCCTCTACGACGACGCCGAGGGCTGGTACGTGGCAGCCCTGGAGAAGCACCAGAAACTGGGCAACCGCCGGGGCGAGGCCGACGAGTGCCGCCAGCTCGGAGTGCTGTTCCACGAGCAGAAGCGCCTGCCCGAGGCCGAGGAGTGGTACCAGCGGGCCCGCGAGGTCTTTGAGTCCTTGAAGGATGTGCAGCGCTCCGCCCGGACCTACGGCCAGCTGGCCATGATCGCGGAGGAGCGGGGCGACCTGCCCCACGCCCTGGAGTGGGCGGCCCGCACCTACCGGCTGGCTTCGGAATACTCATCCCAGGGCATTGGCGGCGATCTGTTGCTGCAGGTCAAGTCCCATTTGGCGCGCCTGCGGGACAAGTACGGACAGGAGAACTTCCAGGAGTGGTGGCGCGGCTCCGTGGGCGCCAACCCGCCTACTGATCTGGACGTGGACACCAGCGGGATTTTGTAGTCTATAACCTAAGAGTGCGCTCGGCGGCAGGCCGTGCCCACCCAATTTATGAGGTGGTTTTATGGCAGTGACCAAACTGGAGATCAAGTCGCGGCAACCCTTCGCCGGAGGCAAGAGCTTCGGCAAAGCCGGCACTTACGAACAACTGGACGGCACGGCCCACTTCGCCGTGGACCCGGAGCTTCCGGCCAACGGAGTAATTACCGACCTGAAGCTGGCGCCCCGCAATCGCCAGGGGCAGGCCACTTTCACCGCGGACTTCCGCATCCTCAAACCGGTGGAGTCGCAGAGCGGCAACCACAAGCTGCTGCTGGACGTGCTCAACCGGGGCCGGCAGCGGGCCCTGGCCTACTTCAACCTGGCGCCCGACCGCGCCGCGGATGCGCCCCAGGACCCCGGTGACGGCCTGCTCATGCGCCACGGCTACACCACCGTGTGGTGCGGCTGGCAGCACGACGTGCCCGAAACGCCGGGGCTGATGCGCGTGGCCGCGCCGGAGGCCCGCACCGCCGACGGCCCAGTGTCGGGGCCAATTGCCGTGACGTTTCAGCTCAACGCCCCGGCCCAGGTGCAGCTCCTGGCCGACCGGCAGCACCAGCCCTACTCTGCCAGTAACCTCAAAGACCCCGACGCCGTCCTCACCGTGCAGGACTACGACGACGCGCCACCGCGCATCATCCCCCGCGACCAATGGTCCTTCGCCCGCATGGAACGGGGCCGCCCCAAGGCCAACGCCTCCCACATTCACCTGGCCTCCGGCTTCGAGGCGGGAAAAGTGTACCAGGTCAACTACACTACTACCGGCGCTCCGGTAGTAGGCGTGGGCCTGCTGGCCACCCGGGATTTGGTCTCCTTCCTGCGCAACGAGGAAGACACCGCGGCCAGCCCCTGCGCCGGGAGCATCCAGCACGCCTACGCCTTCGGCGCGTCCCAGAGCGGGCGGGTGTTGCGCCAATTCCTCCACCTGGGCCTCAACCAGGACGAGTCCGACCGCATGGTGTTTGACGGCATGATCGCCCACATCGCCGGCGGGCGTCGCGGCGAATTCAACCAGCGGTTCGGACAGCCCTCCAGCGTGGTGGAGCAGAGCACCAGCAGCCTGTTCCCCTTTGCCGACATCGCGCAGACCGACCCGGAGACCAAGCGGGCCGATGGCTTGCTGGCCCGGCTGGCCGCCCAGAACAAGCTGCCCAAGATCATGTTCACCAACTCCTCCGCGGAGTACTGGGGCGGCCACGCCGCCTTGAGCCACATTGACCTGGCCGGCGTCAAGGACCTCAAGCCCTTTGACTCGGTGCGCATCTACTACTTCGCCGGAACGCAGCACGCCTCGGGCACCTATCCGCTGACCGACCAGGATGCCAACAACGGCGCCCACGGGCGTCAGCTCTTCAACTGCGTGGACTACAAGCCGCTGCTGCGGGCCGCGCTGGTGCGCCTGGACCGCTGGGTCACCAGCGGGGAGCTGCCACCGGCCAGCCGCCACCCGCGTGTGGACGACAGCACCGCCATTCGCCCCGAGCGGCTGGCCGCCGCCTTCAAGGTCATACCCGGAGTGGAGTTCCCGGCGCACCTGCGTCACCTGCACCGGCTGGACTTTGGGCCCGATGAAGGGGTGATTACCAAGCTCCCGCCTGCCATTGGCAAGCCCTATCCCAATCTGGTCTCCGCCGTGGACCGGGACGGCAACGACATCGCGGGCATCCGCCTGCCGGAGATATCCGTGCCCCTGGCCACCCACACCGGCTGGAACGTGCGGCACTCCGACATCGGCGGCGCGGGCCAGATGCTGCGCCAGCTTGGCTCCACCATTCCATTCCCAGCCAACCGGGTGGAGCGGGAAGATGCGGGCGACCCCCGCCGTTCCATCGACGAGCGCTACCCCTCCAAGAAGGACTACACCTTCCGGGTGCGCCTGGCCTCCCAGGACCTGGTGTCCGCCGGATACCTGCTGGTAGAGGACGTAGAGCGGCTGGTGACGCAGGCCGGAGAGCGTTACGACATGTTCCGCAGCCTCGCACGGTCGGTGCCCCGGCCAGTGGGGGCAGGCGACTAAAAACCGGTCCAATAACCACAGTGAACGCAGAGAGACTGGTGTGGATTCCCTATCGTCGTAGCGGTCTCGGTGCTTCGCCGTAAGGGCGCTCTGTGGTGAGTTGGCGGAAAAGTTCTGAGGAGGGCCAAATGGACATCGGCACGTCGGTACCCCTGCCCGCCTACACGGTGGACGTGGCCTACATCGCCAAGAAGGCGGAAGAGCTGGGCTTCGAGTCCATCTGGTACGCGGAGCATCCCATAATCCCGGTACATAGCAACAGCCCTTTCCCGGCTACCGGCGGGCCCATCCCGGATAGCTACTCTCACTTTGCCGACCCCTTCATCGCCCTGGCGCGGGCCTCCGGCGTCACCAAGAAGATCAAGCTGGCCACCGGCATCACCCTGGTGCCGGAGCGCAACCCCCTGCTTCTGGCCAAGGAGGTTGCCACGCTGGACCACTTCAGCGGCGGCCGGTTCCTATTCGGCATTGGCGCGGGCTGGCTGCGGGAGGAGACGGAGATCATGGGCGGCGACTTTGACCACCGCTGGAGCCAGGTGCGCGAGTCGGTGATGGTGATGAAGGAGCTGTGGACCAAGGAGCAGGCTGAGTTCCACGGCCGCTACTACGACTTCCCGCCGGTGAAGTCCTACCCCAAGCCGGTGCAGAAGCCCCACCCGCCGGTGATCCTGGGCGGCATGGCCAAGAACGTGCTGAAGCGGGTGGCATCGTGGGCCGACGGCTGGATGCCCAACCGGGTCACTCCCAAACAGGTGGAGGAGAGCCGCGCCATTCTGGATACCCTGGCGGCGGAAGGCGGCCGGGACCCGGCGGCGCTGAGCATCTCGATATTTGGGCAGAACCCCGACCGCCAGTTATGTCAAGACCTGATCAACGCCGGCGCCAACCGGGTCATCGTGCGCCCTGAGTTCTGCCGCAACGAGCGGGAGATGGGCCGGGAGCTGGAGCGCATGGCGGAAGCGGTGTTGCGGTAGATCTAGGCACCTTACAAAATGAGCTTTGACCGAGACCCACCCCCATCCCTTCGGCAAGCTCAGGGCAGGCTCTAACCTTCCCCCTTGATGGGGGAAGGGACGGGTCTCCTCCCCCTCGACGGGGGAGGATTAAGGTGGGGGTGAAAAGCTCTACTAGGGCATTTTGTTTGGGGTTCTTAGGAGGCAGTCATGGACCGGACCACTGAGCTGTTAAGCTCCTTTGCCTGCCAGCTTAGCTATGAGGACCTCAGCCCCCAGGTGGTGCACCAGGTCAAGCGCACCCTGGCGGACACCCTGGGCTGCGCCATGGGCGGGTTCACCTCCGAGCCGGCAAAGATTGCCCGCCGGATGGCCGGCATGGTGGGCGGCTCCCTTCCGGCCCGCATTCTGGGCACCGAGCACTACTCCGCGCCGGACATGGCCGGGTTTGCCAACGGCGTGATGGTGCGCTACCTGGACTGCAACGACTCCTACTTCTCCCCCGGCGGCGGACATCCCAGCGACATGATTGCCGCCACCCTGGCGCTGGCCGATCCCCTGGGCGCCGACGGCCGCGAAGTGATCACGTCCATCGTGCTGGCCTATGAGGTGTTCTGTCGGCTGTCCGACCAGGTGGTGGGCGGCGATTTTGGCTGGGACCAGGGCATGTTCAGCGGCATCGGCGCGGCCTGCGCCGCCGGCAAGATTATGGGTCTGAACCAGGAGCAGATGGGCCACGCCATCTCCCTGTCCGTGGTGCCCAACCTGCCGCTGCGGGCCACCCGCGTGGGCGAGCTGTCCATGTGGAAGGGTTGTGCCGCCGCCAGCGCCACCAGGGCGGGCATCTTCGCCGCCCAACTGGCCCAGGAAGGGATGGCTGGACCCTACCAGCCCTTCGACGGGCGCTTCGGCCTTTGGGAGCAGGCAGTTGGACACCCGGTGGAGATTGCGCCCTTTCCTTCATCAAACCGGGCTGGCAGCCGGGGCGGGCACGGCCCGGCGGAGGAGTTCCGCATCGCGGAGACCACCTTCAAGTTCTTCCCGTCGCAAATTCACACCCAGGGGCCCATCGGCCTGGCCCTGGAGCTGCGGGCCCAGGTGGCGCCCTCGGAGATCGCGTCCATCCGCATCCAGTCGTACCACTCCGCCGTCAGCAGCGCCGCCGAGGAGCCGGAGAAGTGGGACCCCAAGACCCGGGAAACCGCCGACCACAGCATTCCCTACCTGGTGGCGGTGGCCCTCCAGGACGGCGCGGTGACTCCGGCCAGCTTCACCACCCAGCGCATCGGCGACCCGGCGCTGCGGCCCCTCATCGCCAAGATGACCATTGAGGAGAACCCGGAGTTCACCCAGCGCTACCCCGCCGAGTATAACTGCCGCATTGAAGTCACCACCCGAGCGGGGAAGCCGCTGGTGGCCGCCACCGCCTACCCCAAGGGCAACCGGCGCAACCCCCTGGCTGACGCCGAGGTGGACACCAAGTTCCGCCGCCTGGCCTCCAGCGTGCTCGCCGAGGCCCAGTGCGACCGGGCGCTGGAGTTGGTGTGGTCCCTGGAGCAGCAGCCCAGCCTGGAAGAGCTGCTGGACGCGCTGGTAGTCTAGCCCCACGGGTATGACTGGACCGGGAGGGCCGACGTGAGCAGCCGGGGAGAGCAGCGGGATTTCCGGGAGTTGCTGGCCCAGGAGTTGCGCCTGCCTGAAGCCCAGTTGGGCCTGGACCGGGCGGCGCTGTACCTGGCCGGAGATGCCTGCCCCAGCTTAGACCCCCAGCAATACCTGGCGCAGCTGGACGCATTGGCTACCCAGGTGCGGGAGATGGCGGGTCCGGCAGCCGAACCGGAAGCCCTGGCACGGGCGCTGCACCACCTCCTCTTTGACACCCTGGGTTTCAGCGGCAACCCCTCGGACTACTACAACCCGGACAACAGCTATCTGCACCGGGTGCTGGATACCAAGGTTGGCATACCCATCGCCCTGTCGGTGCTGTACCTGGAGCTGGCGCGCCGGCTGGGTGTGGCGTGCCAAGGCGTGGGCCTGCCCGGCCACTTCTTGGTAAACGTGACTCCCCTGGGCCTGTATCTGGACCCCTTCCACGGCGGCCAGCTGCTGTCGGCGGGGGACTGCCGCCGCCTGCTGGGAGACATGTTCGGCCCCAGCCTCCCTTGGCAAGATGAGTTTCTGGCGCCCTACGCCAAGCGGGACATCATCTTTCGCATGTTGAACAATCTCAAGCAGATTTTCCTGGGGCGCCAGGATTACCCCCGGGCGGCGTCCACATTGGAGCAGATGACCCTGGCCAACCCAGGCGCGCCGTCCCCCTACAAAGAGCTGGGCTGGTGCCGCCTGCGGATGGAACAACCTCGCCTGGCCTTGGAGTGCCTGCAGCGTTATCTGCAGCTAGACCCGGCGGCCGGGGATGCCGGCCTGATCCGCCGGCAGGTGCAGGCGCTGCAAGCTGCGCTGGGTCAGGGCAACTGACCGAAAGACCGGCAATCCAATCAGCTATGTTTAGCGTATCATTATCATATGGATGGACTTCCTGCTTCCAGGCCCCGGAGTGTCGTGGCGACTGACCGCCAGGACCCTGAAGACCATCACCTGTTGCAGCGCACCGCCCGAGGGGAGGAAGATGCGCTGGCCGCCCTCTACGCCAAGTACGCCACGCCGGTGTACTCCCTGGCCCGGTTCATGCTGGGGCAGCCGGCCCTGGCGGAGGAAGCAACCCAGGACATCTTCCTGAACATCTGGCTGAAGGCGGCCAGCGACAGCAAGCGCAGCCGCCGCGGCTCCGGGGATCAGGGAATCCAACATAAACAATTTTGCCTTGGAGAGTTTCACCGTACCGGTGGGCGCCAAGGTGGTCTGGACCAACCGGGACGCGGCGCGTCACACCACCACCGCGGGAACTCCCGGAGGCCTCGCCGGCGCCTGGGACAGCGAAGACCTAGAACAGGGAAACCAGTTCACTTTCACCTTTAACCAAGCCGGGACATTCCCTTACAGGTGCCGGATACACAGTTCGATGACGGGCACGGTCACGGTGCGCTAATTCCGGTCTGGTGGACGTTCGACATTCGGACATCCCTTGCTGACTGGCCCTATCTCTTGGGGCATGGTAGACTGCGGCAAGTTCAGTAAATGCAGCGGGGACCGAATTGCAGCCTTCCCGGCCTAGCCCTAAGCCACGGGACAACCCGCCACGGCGCCCGGCGCCGGTGTGCGACATCTGCGGTGCTCCCATGCTGGAACGCCAGTGCAAGATCCGCTGTACCAACTGCGGGTACACCAGGGACTGCTCCGACCCTTGACAAGAACCTGGCCGATTACCGCAGAGCACGCTGAGAACGCAGAGAGTCTTACCATTGGTTTCTTACTATCTCAGCGGTCTCTGCGTGCTCAGCGGTGAGTTCCCGGCTTGGCTGTTAAGCCAGCGCCTCAGGAACGCAGGTGGAGGTGCTGGAACAGGCTGGGGTGGGTCTGCCGCGCCAGCTCCAGGGCCTGAAACATGGGGGCTCGAATGGACTCGTGGGCCTGGCTGGAGACCCGCATCTTGAACAGATGGTAGCACTCTCTTAGATTTAGCTTGGTGAGCACCCGCCGGTAGTGGGCGTGGGTGACGAGGTACTGGGCCACCGAGGGAGAGAACTCCCGCACTTGCGCGAAGGCCGCCTCTGCCTCCTCCAGCGCCGCCGCGAACTCCCGCTGCAGCCCGCTTACCGCCAACAAGCCGGGAGTGCAGTACCCGTGTACCACCGCCAGTGGCTGGGCCAGATACGACTGCATCCGATGCCGCTTGAACTCCCGGTAGGCGCCGTAGTCCAGGATCAGCTCAAAGGTGTAATCCACCATCTCCAACTCCCGCACCGGAGCGTCGTGGGGGCCTAGCTGCGACAGGCACCGACCAATGACATCCTGCCGCTGCGCCGCGTCCATGGCCTGGACTCGGTCCCAAAGCTCCCCGTAGCCAAGGTGCGACCCCCGATACAGCAGCGCCGTGACCACCCTGGCTTCCGCCTGGACATCCCAATGCACCAGGCGCACCTTGCCGCCGGATGGTTGCAGAGCAGCAGCTCCACTCTCCCCGGCTAATTCTCCAGCCATCTCTGACTGTTGCTGGGCCACGTGGCGCAAATAGGCGTTGGGCTCCGCATACTTGATCAGGGTGGGGGTAATGCGGCGAGCCTCCCGCTTCAGCTCCTTCCCCAAATCCTGCTCCTCCACCAGCTCCGAGGACAGCAGCTTGGTGATAGCGTGCTCCAGCACTCGGGCGTTGGCCGTGACGCCAATGTTGGTCAAGGTGGCGGCAGGAAGCAGGGCGCGGCAGCTATCGGTGGCGATGCGCCGCAGCCGCAGCCGGTAGGCGTTCTCCCGCTCCCCGGCTTCCTGGGGAGTGACGCTCCGCAGGTACTGCTGACAGCCTTCCAGGCAGTGCTGATAGACCTGGAAGAGGCGCTGGCAGGCCGCGCGGTACACTCGGCCCAGCACCGGCTGGCCGGCCAACTCCTGGGGGACATGGTAGCCGTCGGAGGGCAGGACTTGATAGCGGGAGGATTTCTCGGTGTAGGAGGCCAGCCGGTTGTCCTCTAAAGTGTCGGCAGCCAGGCGCGAGATGTTCTCCACCGCCAAATGCACCACTGCGTGCTCCGCCACGGAGGCGTGACCGTAGCCCAAGACCCAGCGCTCGTGGAAGCCGGCGGCCTTCTCCTGGCTGACCTGGCGGGCGATTTCGTCGAAAGACTCAGGACTGCGGGAGGTCATGGCGAAGGCCACGGCAATCTGCTCTTCCGTCAGCGCATGAGCATCCAGAGGATAGACTCGGCGGTTGTAGGTGTCAGACACGGTATCAGCCATCTGGCCAGCGGGCCCTCCAGCAGAAGGTGGCGCCAGTGTACCAAAAAACGCAGGGGCGGGTTTGAAACCCGCCCCAACTGCGCTGCTAGGCGTGACGTGTCGGACAGAGGCAGGGTCCTACGCCAGCAGGCTGAGGGGGGTCTCCAGCAGCTTGCGGATCTCCACCAGGAACTGGGCCGCCTCCGCGCCGTCGGCCACCCGGTGGTCCACCGACAGCGTGGCCTTCATGATCTGCGCCACCGCCAGTTGCCCCTCGCGCACCACGGGCTGCTCCTTGACTCGGCCCACCGCCAGCACCGCCGCGTGGGGCGGGAAAATGATGGCGGCAAAGCTGTCCACGTCGAAGGGCCCCAGGTTGCTGATGCTAAAGGTGGTGTTGCTATACTCATCGTTGCGCAACGCGCCGCTGTTGGCCCGGGCCACCAGGTCTTTCGAGGCGTCGGCAATCTGCACCAGGGATTTGCTCTGGCAGGCGTTGATGCCCGGCACCATGAGCCCCGCAGGCAGGGCGATGGCGATGCCGATGTTGATATCGGCGTTCATCTGCAGATGGTCGCCGCGGAAGAAGGCGTTGAACTTGGCATGACGCCCCAGGGCAATGGCGCATGCCTTGATAATGAAGTCGTTGACGCTGACCCGGCGCTCGGCGGCCAGGTGCTCGTTGATGTCTCGCCGCAGGGACATAGCGCGGGTCATGTCGATGTCGGCGCTGACGTAGAAGTGGGGCGCCTCCCGCTTGCTGTCCACCGTCACCCGGGCGATGGCCTGGCGCATCCGGGAGAGCTCCACTCGTTGCGCGCCAACTGGCATCGGGGCCGCCGCCGGCTGGTCAGCTGCCGAAGCTTGCCGTGGAGGCGCGGCAGAACTGGCCGCAGTGAAGTCCTCCACGTCCTTTTCCACGATGCGGCCCCCAGGGCCGGTGCCGGTAACCGTGGTTAAATCAATGCCCCGTTCCCGGGCAATGCGCCGGGCGATGGGCGACGCGCGCACTTCCCCGGCGGAGGCGGCCTGGGGCGCGACAGGGGCAGATACAGCAGCGGCGGAGGTTGGCGCGGCCGCTGCGGCAGGCGCTGGAGTGCCGGGAGACGGGAGATTGGCAGGCAGCGGCTCATCGGGCGCGGTGATTACCGCAATGAGCTGGCCCACGGGCACGGGCACTCCTTCCTGGGCCACAATCTTGCGCAGTATACCGGCAGCGTAGGCCTCAAACTCCACCGTTGCCTTGTCGGTCTGGATGTCCGCAATGACCTCGCCACGGGCCACTGGCTCACCCTCCCGCTTGCGCCACTTCACCACGGTGCCTTCCCGCATATCGTAGCCCATCTGCGGCATTACAACGGTCGTCGCCACGGTCTCCTCCTGTGTCTAATCCTTTGGGCTGTCCGCCACCCCGCACCCCAGGCCCTCATCCCCCTGGCCCCCTTCTCCCTCGGGGAGAAGGGGGAAGAGTGTTCAAGTTGGGGGACACCCCCAAACCCCCGGCGAGGGGGAGTGCCCCCTCTGCGCTCCTCCAGTCCCACTATCTAAACTCGCTGTTAAAGAGTGTCTAAGAAGTCCCTTCACCTACTTGAGGTGGAGGAGCACAGGTCGTCCCGTCCCCCATTACGAAGGGGGGGACTACAGGAGGGTCGCGCCCCGGCTTCCGCCGCGCGGCGCTGGGCGAAGACCACCCCCTCTGTATCTCCCCCTTCGTAAGATGGGTGATGCTAGTTGTCCGGCATCCACTCCTTACCGATGTCATTCTGAGCCGCAGCGAAGAATCTAAAGTAATGGGGACAGCACTGCCGCAGTATTTCAGATTCTTCGGTCGTCCTTCTGCGGAAGGACTCCCTCAGAATGACATACTCTTTAGACCTAGATTGTCTAACTAGCATCACGCATCTTCGTAAGGGGAGAGGCTGGCGGGACGGTTACGAGGCCAAGAGGGCCCGCACCGCGCGGGCCACCCTGTCGGCGTCGGGGATGGCCAGGCGCTCTAGCGGTGGGGAGTAGGGCATCGGAACCTCTTCCCCGGCCACACGCTCCACCGGCGCGTTGAGATACTCAAAGGCCTGGCGCTGCACCTGGGCGGCCACCTCGGCGCCAAAGCCGCCCTGCTTGGGGGCCTCCTCCACCACCACCACGTGGTGGGTCTTCTTAACCGATTGCACCACGGTCTCAATGTCCAGGGGCCGCAGGGTCCGCAGGTCCACCACCTCGGGCTGAATACCCTCGGTCGCCAGCAACTCGGCGGCGGCCAGGGAGACCTGCACGCTGCGGGAGTAGCTGATGATGGTGACGTCGCGGCCCAGGCGCTTCACCTCGGCCTGGCCCAAGGGGATCTTGTAGGGTTCATCCGGCACCTCTCCCCGGGTGCCGTAGAGCAGGATATGCTCCACGTACAGCACCGGATCGCCCAGCTCCCGGCAGGTGCGGAACAGTCCCAGGGCATCCCGCGGGGTGGAGGGCACCACCACGTACAGGCCCGGCACCGAGGCGTACCATCCCTCAAAGGACTGGGAGTGGGTGGCTCCCACGGAGGCGCCGCCGCCGGTGACGGTGCGGATCATCAAGGGGACGGAGAACTGGCCCCCGGACATGTAGCGAATCTTGGCGGCGTGGTTCACGATCTGGTCCATGGCCAAGAGGGAGAAGTTGATGGTCATGATTTCCACGTTGGGCCGCAAACCCGCCATGGCCGCGCCCACGCCGGCGCCCACAATGGCTGATTCGGACAAGGGAGAGTCCTTGATGCGCGCCTCGCCGAACTCCTCCCAGAAGCCCTTGGTGACGGCAAAGGAGCCGCCATAGGGGCCAATATCCTCGCCCATCAAGAAGACCCGCGAGTCCTCCTGCAGCGCCTCGCGCAGACCTCGGGCCACGGCTTCGCGGTAGGATATGACCGCCATTATGCTCCATCCTCCTGGTAAACCCACCGGTAGAGGTCCGCCGCCACCGGGAAGGGACTCTTCTCGGCGAACTCCGCCGCAACCACCAGCTCACGTTCCACGGCGGCATGAATCTGGTCAATCTCCGCCTGGGTAGCCCCGCCATCCTTGAGCAGCCACTCCCGGTAGCTCGGGATGGGGTCCCGCGACTGCCAGTAAGCCACCTCCTCGGTGGGCCGGTAGTTGGCCGGGTCGGCGATGGAGTGGCCCCGCAGGCGATAGGTCCGGGCTTCCACAAAGATGGGGCCCTGACCCTGGCGCACGCGGTGGGTGACCTGTTCCATCAGCTCCCGCACCGCCAGCACGTCGTTGCCATCCACCTGAATCCCCTCAATCCCGTAGGCCGCCGCCATCTTGTAAATCTCCTGGTACATGACCAGGTTGTTGGCGGCGGAAGCGCCCATGCCGTAGAGGTTATTCTCGCAGAAGTAGATTACCGGCAGCTTCCAGATAGCCGCCAGGTTCATGGCCTCGTGGAACTCTCCCTCGTTGAGGGCGCCGTCGCCCAGGAAGCACAGGGCAATGCGGTCTTCGCCCCGGTACTTGCTGGCCAGGGCCAGGCCCGCGGCCACGGGCAACTGCCCGCCCACGATGGCGTAGCCGCCCATGAAGTTCTTTTCCGCGTCGAACATATGCATGGAGCCACCCCGGCCCTTGCTGCAGCCAGTGCTCTTGCCGAAAAGCTCGGCCATCACCGCCTTGCTGTTAACCCCCCGCGCCAGGGCATGACCGTGATCCCGGTAGTGGGTCACCACGTAGTCCTGGGGCTGGAGAGTGGAGATGGCGCCCACGGCAATGGCCTCTTCTCCGCTGTATACGTGGAGGAAGCCCTTGATGTTGCCCCGAGTGTACTGCCGCTCGCACTCGCGCTCAAACTCCCGGATCAGGTGCATCTGCCGGTAGAACTCCAGCAACTGCCCCTTGGAGAGCACACGGGCCTTGGCATGGCTGTTGGCGGCGGTCGCCGGATGGGCGGGCGCCTTTCCATGCTCAGACTGCTGAGACTGTTGAGGCTGGTGAGACTGATGCGAGCTTCTGGCTGAACTGGTCACTGTCACCCCTACATATGGAGCGCCCGCCCCTGGGCGCTCAGTGCGGCTTCCTTGAGCATTTCTGAAAGTGTTGGGTGGGCATGGACTGCCCAACCCAGCTCCAGGGTCGTTCCTTCCAGCATCCGAGTCATGGACAGCTCCCCCAGCAACTCGGTCACTTCGGGCCCGATCATGTGGGCGCCTAAGATGCCGCCGTGCTTGCCGTCCACCACCAGCTTGATCACGCCTTCGGTCTCCCCCATGGCCAGGGCTTTGCCGTTGGCCTGGACGTTGAACCGCCCAACCTTCACGTCGTAGCCCTGCTCCTTGGCTTGCGCTTCTGTGAGGCCCAGGCTTGCAATCTGGGGATGGCAATAGGTGCACCGGGGCATGCCGGGGTAGTCCAGGGGCCGTGTCTCCTGCCCGGCAATGTGCTCCACCGCGGCGACACCCTGGGCGGAGGCCACGTGGGCCAGCGCCAGCTTGCCGGTCACATCCCCCACCGCGAACACGCCGGGCACGTTGGTGGACATATTGTCGTCCACCTGGATGTAGCCCCGCTGGGTGGCGATGCCCAGGGCTTCCAGCCCCAGGTTTTCCGTATTGGGTTGCACGCCGATGGCCACCAGCACCTTGTCGCAGGCCAGGGACTGGGCCACGCCATCCTTCTGCAGCTTGAGGGTAACTCCAGAACCGGCCCCGTCAATCCCCACGACGGAGGTGCCGGTCATCACTTTAATCCCCCGCTTCAAGAAGGAACGCTCCAGGACCTGGCTAATCTCCTCGTCCTCGTTGGGCACCAAACGAGGCAGCAGCTCCACCACGGTTACGGCCACGCCATAGGAGCTGTAAATCTGGGCAAACTCCACGCCAATCGCTCCGCCGCCGACGATGGCAATGGAGCCAGGAAGCTGGCCCAGGACTATCGATTCCCGGCTGGTGAGCACCTTCTGCCCGTCCACGGGCAGGGGCGGGACACTGCGCGGGCGGGCACCGGTGGCGATGATGATGTTCTTGGCCTTGAGCTGCCGGCCGTCGGGCTCCACCGCAACCACGCCGCCTCGGCGAAGCTGGGCCGCGCCCTGGATGTGCTCCACCTTGTTCTTTCGCAGCAGATAGGCCACGCCCTTGACGTTGCGGTCCACCACCTTGCGGCTGCGGTCCATGGCCACCGCATAGTCCGCAGTAAACCCTTGCAGGCGGATGCCAAACTCCTCCGCGCGCTGGAAGTAGGAGAGCACCTCCGCGTTCTTCAGCAACGACTTGCTAGGTATGCAGCCCCAGTTCAGGCACACGCCGCCCAGGGCGTCGCGCTCCACGATGGCCGTTTTCAGGCCCAACTGACCAGCCCGGATGGCTGCCACATAGCCACCGGGCCCGGCGCCGATTACCACCACATCGTAGTCTGGAGTCATCCACACCTGCTAGAGAGAGTCGGTTGTGCTGGGCTGGATTCTCAAGTTATATCCGGCGCCATGCCCCAGGCCAGCTGAAGCTCACATTATACAGTTGTGACTTTGGAGAGACAAGGTTAAGTATGGAACCGGTTGTGCCTAAGCAAGGAGTTTGGTATGATGTTCACAGGTGCAGCCTGGCAAAGGAGCTTTATGCGAATCGGCCCCTTCGGTCTGCCGGAGCTACTTTTAATACTCCTCGTCATCCTGTTGCTCTTTGGCGCCAAGCGGCTGCCGGAGCTAGGTTCCTCCCTTGGGAAGGGCCTACGGGCCTTCAAATCGTCCATCACGGGTGGCGATGAGGATAAGGAGCACCGCAAAGAGCCGGCGGCCAGCGCCAAGAAGAAGGACGAGCCTCCCTACTAGGGGCTAGACTAACCCAGGCCCGGCCTGAATCGGATTATGTTAACTGGCGGGGCCAGTCCCAACTTGTCGGGACTGGCCCCGCCACTTTTACACGATTATTCGGATTTTACTCCGTGGCCGCGGCAGCCTGCCGGGAGCGGCGGCGGCTCCACCCGGCCAGGCGGGCCAGCCAGATGCCCAGCTCATAGAGCACCAGCAGGGGGATGGCCACCAGCGCCTGGTTCACAGGGTCGAAGGTGGGGGTGATGATGGCGCCCAGCAAGAAGGCCACCACCAGCCAGTAGGGGCGAAACCGGGTCAGCATTCGGGCGTTGACTACCCCCAGCTGGGCCAGCAGGTACATTACCAGGGGGGTCTCAAATACCAGGCCCATCCAGAACAGCAGCCGCAGTATGAGTGCGACCAGGTTGCTGATGCGGATCATGGGCGTCGCCACGTCTGCGCCAAAGGTCAGCAGGAAGCCCAGGGCTGGGGGCAGCAGCACAAAGTAGGCGAAGGCCATGCCACCAACGAAGGCCAGCATGGCACCCGGCAGAAAGGCCAGCAGGTAGCGCCGCTCCCGCCGGGTCAGCCCGGGGGCGACAAACCGCACCACCTGGTAGAGGATTACTGGGAAGGCCAGCACCACGCCCGCCAGCATGGACACCTTGAAGCTGGTGGTCAGAAGCTCGGTGGCCTCAATGAACACCAACTGAGCGCCGTTGTCAGCCAGGCGGGCGGGACGTATCAGCAGCTCCAGGATCTGCTGATAAAACGCGAAGCCAACGCCGCTACCTGCCAGCAGCGCCAGCACTGAGATGAACAGGCGTCGCCGCAGTTCCAGCAGGTGCTGGCGAAAGCTGAGCTGGTCGGGTTTAGCCGGACTCACCGACGGCCACCCAGGTCGGCCTCTTCCCGGCCCTCCGGCGGCGGATCGGGCTTCCGGGCCGCTGGCGGGTCGTCTTGGGTAAGGTCAACGGCCTTAGACATGTTGCTGAAGGTGGCGCGCAAGTCGCGAAACACCTTGCCGGCGCCGCGGGCCAGGTCAATGGACTTGCCAGGCCCCAACACCAAGAAGGCCACCACCAGGACCACCACGATCTCCATCGGCCCCATGCCCAGGAAATTCACTAGGCGCTCCCCAGGGCCAAGGGGCAGTCTCGTCCGCACCCGTGGGGAACGGGCATGGTCCCGCGAGGCGGCAACGGGCACCCCAGCTCCTCCAGCATGGCCGCCAGCCGGCACAGGGGCAGGCCCAGCACGTTGGTGTAGCAGCCGTCCAGCAGCCGGGCCAGATGGAACTCCTCGTCCTGCACGGCGTAGGCGCCGGCCTTGTCCATGGGTGTCCCTGAGGCGATTGATGCCTCCATTTCGTCGTCGGTGAAGTCCCGCATCGCCACCGGGCAGGTCATCACCTCCGTGCGCTGGCGGCCGGTGGCGGCATCCACCACGGTCAGGCCGGTGGTCACGTGATGCTCCGTGGCCCGCAAGGCTTGCAACATCCGGCGGGCGTCAGCAGCGTCAATTGGCTTGCCCAGCGACTGGCCCTCCAGCACCACCGTGCTGTCGGCGGCGATAATGTATCCATGCCGGAGGCGCTGGGCCACCGCCAGCGCCTTTTCCACCGATAGACGCCGTACCATCTCCTGGGGGGATTCTCCGGGCAGCGGGTCCTCCGGGATATCCGATGGCATCACCTGGAACTCCAGCCCCAGACCGGCCAGCAAGTCGCGGCGGCGCGGCGATGATGAGGCCAGCACCAGCCGGGCGGGAGCGCCGTGCCGGGGCTGAAGCGGGTCGGGAATGCTCAGCACCGCCACGCACTCCACGTGGTAGGTCTGGGGGAACATATCCAGGGGCTCCACCCGCTCCAGCACGTAGGGCCCGCTGCACAAGTATTTCAGGTCGCGGGCCAGGGTTTCGGGGTCGCAAGACACGTAGGCCACCCGCGGCGGGGCAAGCTGCACCAGCGCGCGCAGGGCTTCCGGCTGGCACCCAGCTCGCGGCGGGTCCAGCACGGCGGCGTCCGGCCGTTCCGAGACCTGGGCCATCACCTCCTCGGTCTTCCCCAGCAGAAACTCCACGTTGGTCAGACCCTGGGTGTTCTCCCGGGCGTCGGCCACCGCCGCGGTGGATTCCTCGATGGCGATGACTTTCCTGGCGTAGGGGGCCAGCAGCACCGCGAAGGTGCCCACGCCGGTGTAGGCGTCCAGCAGCACCTCGTTGCCGGTGAGGGCCAGAGCGTCGCGCACCACCTGGGCCAGCTTGGAGGCCTGGACGGTGTTTACCTGGAAGAATGAGGGTGACGACACTTTGAACTTGTGCCCGTCCACCGAGTCTTGATAGTGCTTCTGCCCGGTGGCCATAGGCACAGCGGGATTCTTCAGCGTGGGCTGCACCAGAAAGTCGCCGGTCTCCGCGCCAGCCCGCAGGGAAAGCTGGGTAGTCTCCGCGCAGGTGCCTTGAAGCTGCGCCAGGCGGGAGTTAACGCCCTGGTGCATCAACAGGCAGCGGTCAATGCGGGTGAATCGGTGGGTCTCCCGGTGGACGAAGCCCATTGCGCCGCCGGCCTTCACGGTGAATCGGGCGTGGTTGCGATACTCAAACTGGCTGGGGGAGGGCAGCACCGGCGCCACCTGGACATTAAAGAAGCCCCCAACACGCTCCAGGGCGTCCACCACCCTGGCCCGCTTGGCCGCCAGTTGGCCAGAATACGCCAAATGCTGCCACTGACAGCCGGTGCAGTCGCCGTAGTAGGGACAAGGCGCCGCTACCCGCTCCGGGGAGGCTTCCAGCACCTGCACCACCCGGGCGGCGATGTACTTGCGCCGCACGCGGATTACCTCCGCCACTACCGTCTCTCCGGGGATGCCCCCCAGCACAAACACCTCCGACCCTTCATGCCGGGCCATGGCTTCACCCAGCCGGCCCCAGGCGGTCAGGTCCAGGGTTAGCAACTCGCCACCGGCGGCGGGTGGAGTAGCTTGGGTGCTGGGCAGCGTCATTCGTAAACCTCTTGGAATAATATAGCCGAAGGGGCTGCAGAAGCCAAGGAGCCACTTGGGCAGTGTCTGACTTAGCCACCCGTGCATAGTGCCCTTAACCTTGGCGGACGAAATCGCCCCTCGCCCCCCTTTGCAAAGGGGGGCGAGGGGCGATTTCGTCCCAAATGCTTCCCATCCAAACGACAGCAAGCTGGGACGCCATTAGCAGTTGACAGGCCGCGTTCCCGGCATATACTGGGGGCCATTCCCCCAGGGGCAAGCTCCCACCCCGGAATCTGCAGGACCGCTGAAATCTGGCAAGAGGTCAAGAGAGATGGCTGACCTGGAAGTGCTTACCTACGGCTTCGCCCTTACCACCGACCAGGGCGCCTTCGGTTACTCCACCAACTCCCTGCTCACCGTGGGGAACCACCGCATCCTGGTGGACACCGGCCCCGCCTCCCGGCGCACCCTGCTGTACAAGGCGCTGCAGAGCAGGCACCTGACCCCCGACGACATCGACATCGTGATTCTGACCCATCTGCATTGGGACCACTGCCAGAACACCGATTTGTTCCGCAACGCCCGCATCTTGCTACACCCCACGGAGATGGACTACTCCAAGAACCCCAACCGGCACGACTACACCGTGGCCCGGTACATGGCGGACCACATCTCCAAGATGAAGCTGGAGCTGGTGTCCGACGGCGACAAGGTGGTGGATGGCGTGTCCATTATTGACACCCCAGGCCATACCAAGGGCCACATTAGCGTGGTGGTGGGCAACGGCGCCGACCGGGTGCTGCTGGCGGGCGACGCGATGCCCGACGCGGGCACCGTGAGCCGGGGAATGCCCTACAACATCTTCTGGGACGTGAAGGACGCCAAGGAGAGCGTGGAGAAGATTCTGGATACCTCCAAGGTGTTTTATCCGGGCCACGACCGCCCCTTCCGGCTGGCGGGGGAGGAGATCTCCTACCTGCACGGGCCGGAGCATATAGAGGTGTTCAACAGCACCGAGGGCGGCGGCACTGCATCGCTGACCTTCACCGTCAACGCGGTGCGCAAGGTGAACATAGACACCGTTCAGAAGGCGTAAGGAGGAGTTATGTCTAGAATCCCGCCAGTCACTCGCCAGCGCGTCAAGCCCGAGCTGCGGGCGGTGTTTGACCAGGTGTCGTCGGGCCCAGGCGGCGTTGGCACCGGCCCCATGTCCGTCCTGAAGAACAGCCCGGAGATGGCGCGGCGGGCCATCCCCCTGTTTGAGTTCGTGCGAAACGAGTCTTCCGTGCCGCCCAAGCTGCGGGAGCTGGCCATGATCGTCACCGCCCGCGCCATGGACTGCCCCTACATCTGGAACATCCACGCGGGCCTGGCCAGGCAGGCGGGCCTCAGCGACGCGCTGATCAATGCGCTGCGCGATAAGCGCCCCATGCCTTCCATACCCGCCGATGAGGCCGCGGTGTTGGCCTACACCACGCAGCTGTTCCAGTCTCACCGCGTCAAGCAAGACACTTTTCAGGCCGTGCTGCAACTGGTGGGGGCGCAAGGGCTGGTGGAGCTGAACACCCTCATCGGCTACTACACCATGCTGGCCTTCAACGCCAACTCGGTAGAGCTGCAACTACCCCAGGACGTCACGGAAACTCCCCTGCCGGTGTAACAGCTCGCTTCAGAACTTGTTCGATCACCGCAGAGAGCGCGGAGCACGCGGAGAGGTTACGATTGCCAGGTAGGGGCGAGACATGTCTCGCCCCTACGCCGAAGGGCGCTCGGCGGTGAAAGGTCGAACTGTCCCGTCAGTTGGCGTCGGCGGGTGACGGCTGCCGGTCTCGGACGCTCAGCAGCACCAGGAACCCCAGCACCACGGTAGTCAGCAGCGCCAGGATGGCAATTCGGTAGCTAATCAGCCCCAAGTCCTCCAGCAGCCATAGCGTGCCGCCCCAGATCAGCGGGCCAACCACCGCGGCGGAGCGGCCCACCATTGCATACAGGCCAAAGAACTCCCCAGCGCGCTCGGGAGGGACCAGACGGAGCAGGAATGCCCGTTCCGTGGTGCCTGTGCCCGCCAGGGCAACCCCGGCCAGCGCGCCAATGGCCCAAAAGTACGCCTGGTGGAACGTTGCCGACACCGCCAGGAAAACCAGCACCCACAGGATGAGGGCCATGATCAGGGTTTTCCTGACTCCAATACGGTCCGCCAGCCAGCCCCATACAAAGGCGCTCAGCACCCCGGCAACGGTGGCGATGATAATCAGCAGTTGCACCTCGGAATGGATGTTCAGCATCCCTGCCATACTGGCAATTGGGCCCGGCAGATTCACCTGCTGATCGCTGAAACCGATGACCTTGGTCACATATACCGCCATGACCACGAAGAGGGTGTTGGTGGAGTTGCCATAGAGGAATCGGGCGGCGATGAAGCGGAAAACGTCGCGATGACGCCTGGCGTTGCGCAGGGTGGAGAAAATCTGGCCGTAGCCTTCTTGGAGGAGCCGGAAGTTCCAGGACACACGGTTGGGCGCCTCCCGGACAAAGAGGAAGCAGGGGATGGCAAACAGCAGGAAGAGGACGGCGGTGGGCAGGAAGGCAGCGCCCCGACCCCCTCTCGCCACAAAATCGGCGACCATCAGGGCCCCGGCGATGTTGCCGATGTTGCCCAGGGCCGATCCCAGCGCCGATATGCGGCCTCGGTTCCCCGCGTGGCTGACTGTCGCCAGGAGGGAGTCGTAGTAGACGTTGCCTGATTGGTAGGTAAAGATGGCGATAGCGAAGCAAAGCAGCGCCACCGGCAGCCCGCCGACGCGCCCAATGGCGGCGGTGGCGGCCACGCAGACCAGGGTGAACCCGATGAGAAACGGGATGCGCCGCCCAAATCGGTCGGAGACTGCCCCCAGCATAGGAGATACCAACGCCACCGCCAGCATGGCCCCGGAATAGGCCAGGGTGAAGAAGAGGTGCGGCGCGCCATTGTCCTCAATGACCCAGAGGTAAAAGTAGAGGTTGATGACGTTGACCGTGAATATGGTATTGGAAAAGTCGAAGAGGCCCCAGGAAAACACCGGCACGGCGCCCCGGAGCCGCTGGAGCATCGGAACAGCCACGTTAACTCCGCCGCCTCATGCCTACAAGCCTACAGCGCCCGCACCGCCGCCTCAAGCTGGGCGGTGGCGTCGCGATAGTCGGTCTTCCGGGGAAAGTTGATGGCCGGACCAAAGCGGATCTCCACCCTGCCGCGGGAGAACAGGCCCCCTTTATCCCAAACGCTGGGCTTGTGCAACACCACCCGCATCGGCACCACCGGGGTGCGGCTCTCCACCGCCACCATGCCGGCGCCGGGCTTGAAGGCCGCCATGGGCCCGCCGTAGCTCTGACGCCCTTCCGGGTAAATCAGCACCGAATGCCCCTGGTCCATCAGCCAGCCCAGGCGCTCCATGCTGGGTCGCACCGCACCCTCGCGGGAGAAGGGAAAGGCGTTGCCCATCAGGGGCGCCGCGTATCTCCAGAAGGGATGTGTAAACACCGTGTCCCGCGCCGCCGCCAGTAGTAGGGCAGGGCCATCAGCACCAGGCCGTTGTCCAGAGGCACATTATGGTTGGCGGCGAAGAGCACCGGCCCGGTAAGCCCCTTGAGGTTTTCCCGGCCGGTCACCTTCATGCTGTAAAACAGGCGCAGCACGGGGAAGATAAGTCCGGACAGGAGCACCGGGCGCAGGATGCGGCACCACCAGCTGCGGCCCCAGTTGGGGAACTTCACTTCCGGCTGGGCAGCCCCCGCCTGGACCATTGCCTCCAGGGTGGTTACGACTCTCATGCTAGAGCGGTGCTAACTGCTGCGATTATACCTCCTCATGTCCTTTCTAGGCCTCTATCAATGGATGCCTGAAGCCCACTTACCGTAGTTCTTCGACACTGCGGATCAAGTTGATCTGGGAAATGGGGGTTCATAGTGCGCCTCCTGCCCGTGCGGCGGTTCGGTTCATGGAAGCCTAACAGTGTCCAAGTGACTCCACAAGGCCCAACCAGACTACTCTCTCCTGGTACGGCGTACCAAGCTAAGGCAAGTCACCCACTCACGCCAGCGATTCGGCAAATCGGCTCAGCGAGGGGCCCGCGCCGCCCTGGATCGGCGGGAAGTGACTGAAGCACAGCACCTCCAGGTCCAGCTTCGCTAACTTGAGCACGGACTCCCTAGCCTGGGCCATGTCGCTGCTCACCATACCTGATGGGAGACCCAGTTGCCGCCGCCGGTCCAACCATCCCCCTTTGTATTCCAGGGCGTCGCCGGCAATCAGCAGGCCATGCTGGGGAAAGTAGAGGCTGATGCTGCCCGGCGTGTGACCTGGAGTGTGAACTATCTCCATCCCGCCCAAGGGACTGAGGCGGTCGCCATCGTGCAGCTGGAGGTCCACGGCGAAGGGCCGGGGCTGCATTACCGCCAGAAGTGGAGTCATCAGCAGACCCACCACGGTGTTTTGGAAGGGGTTAGGCATCCGGGCTCCGGGGTGACCCTGCACGTAGGGGACTTCCGCTTCGTGTACCGCCACCCGGCCCCCGGTGCGCGCCTTTACGTGGGCCATGCCGCCGATGTGGTCGGCGTGGTAGTGGGTTGAGACGATGAGGGAAATCTCCTGGGGGGCGCGGCCCAGGCGCTGCACAAACTCCACCACCCGCCGGCCGCTGGTGCGCCACCCGGCGTCCACCACGGTGATGGTGTCCTCCACAATGACGAACACGCTGGTGCCGCCCACGGGAAGCTGGTACAGGTTGGGCAGGATTTGGTGGAACCCGCTGCTCATGGTGGTGGAGCTCCTGGAGGTACGACTAAGCGGGCCGTGCCTAGATTCAGGATAGCATGAGCCCCAGCGGAAATACAGTCGAGAGCGCAAGGGCACACCCAGGGGCGCCCCGACGGATCAGGGCGCCCCTGGAATTGCTTGCCGTATCTAGCCGCTAAACTTCGGAGATTCAGCGGCGCACCCGCCTAGCAAGCTGCTGAAAAACCCCGATCTTGCGAAAAATGGACGGACTCTCAGATACGAAAATTGGGACGATTTCGGGCCGTCAACCCCTTTTTCAGCACCCTGCTAGTGGGGCATCACCGCCACGGTGCGAATCTCGCCAAACTCCTTCTTCAGCTTCTGCCACGTCTCCCCGCCGTCGTCGCTGGTATACACGTAGCCATAGAGGCTGGCGGCCACGATGACGTTGGGCATTGCCGGGTTATTGGCCATCCAGTAGACCACAGAGTTAGGCTCCACCGGCAGCGGCGCGGCCCGCCAGGTGCGGCCCCCGTCCTTGGAGTGCCTAATTGCCCCCGTCACGCCGGGAATGGCGTCGCCGTTGCCCACAAACATGACGTTGGGGTTGTCGGCCTTGAGGATCAAGCCCCGGCAGTAGGAGCGATTGTCGTTCGGATTGAACTTGGGGAAGTGCTGGTAGCTCCAACTTTCACCTTCGTCGGTGCTGGTGGCCATGCCGAAGGGGCTGGTGCAGTAGATGGAGGTGGTGCGCCCCGGCTTGATGGCCATGCCGTGAATGTCGCCGTGGAACGGGTCGGGCCCCAGCTCGGGCAGGTGAACCCAGCGGTTGCCGCCGTCCAGGCTCTTGTATACCCCGTCAACCTCAATGCCGGCCCAGATGGTGCGGTGGTCCCGGGGGTCCACGATGATGTTGGTGGTGCGCGGCGTGCCGACGGGACACTGCATATTGACGCCCATGGACAAATGCTCCCACTTCTTGCCGCCGTCCCGGGAGCGGAATGCCTCCGGCCGGGTGCCCACGAAGATTGTGTCCGGATCCACTGGGTCAACTGCCAGCGACCACACCTGGATGCCGTCAATGGGCGACTCCAACCTGGCCCAGGTGACGCCCCGGTCCTCGCTGCGGTAGACGCCCACATCGGTGCCCACCAGAATCCGGTGCGGGTCGTCGGGGTACACGCACGACGCCCGCACATTGCACTCGGAAGGCATCGGAGTCCGGATGCGGTTCCAGGTAGCGCCTCCATCCGGGCTGACTGACAGACCGCCACCCACACTACCGACGCATATGGTGTAATCCTTCGCCATAGTCATTTCCTCCTGCGGAAAGGGTTGCTGCACCCCCTCCTGTAATGGCGTAATGATAACGCCTGGCGCGGGCAAAAGCTATGGGTGCCTGAAGGCCACAGACACGTGACCCTGCGCACGGGAGGTGACGCGGGGGTCACCGGAACCTGCCGAAGCATCAGCATTCGCGGCGGGGCGATCGCCGCGTGATTTGGGTATCCCGACAGTGTAGAATACCTGAGGCGTCGGGTGGGCGACGAGGGGCAAAAGTTCAGCAGCATAGAGGAGACGAGTATGACATCTCTCAGCCGGCAGCTTGCGCAGTGGGTCGTAGCGCTGCGCTATGACGATCTCCCGCCCGAGGTGGTCGACCGCGCCAAGGGCGTCACGCTCCACAGTCTCGCCTCCGTGCTCCTCGGCTCTCAGTCGCCGAGCGGCCAGCAGGCGGTGCAGCTCATCACCGCAGAAGAAGCTGGAGTGCGTCGCGGCGCCACCATCATGGTGAACGGCGCCACGGTGACCAAAGGTGGCGCCGCCTTTGCCAACGCGGAGATGGCCATGGCGGGCGGCAAGCTGGATTCGTTTCGCATGCTCACCCACCCGGGCACCAGCATCCTTCCGGGCGCCTTTGTGGCGGCGGAGACTGCCGGCGCCTCCGGCCGGGACTTCCTCACGGGCGTTGCCGCCGGCTACGAGGTCATGGAGCGGCTGGCGGCCGACTTCATTCCGACGGTGATGGCGCGCGGCTTTCACGCCGGCCCGGTGTTCGGCATCTTTGGCCCGGCCGTTGCTGCCGCCAAAATCCTGCGCTTCACTGAAGATCAGGTGAATAGCACGATTGCGCTCTGCGTGCACCTGGCGGCAGGTAACCTGGAAGGGCCCCGGAACGGTGGCCGCGCCCTGCGGGAGGGCGCCGCGGTGCGCAACGCCATGCTGGCAGTGGCGCTGGCGCAGCAGGGACACGTGGGCGGAGACACCGTCCTGGAAGGCGACGCGGGCTTCTATCACGCCTACGCGGGCAACAACAAGGGCCAGCTCACCTACAGCTTTACCGGCGCCACCCAGACCAGCCTGGACAAGATCACCTCGGCGCTGGGGAAGGACTGGATGTTCCTGGAGACGCTTTACCGCATCTACTCGACGGCCGGCTACAACATTGCCCACGTGGACGTCACGGCGCAGCTCTGTGCCGAGCACAACATCCGGTATGAGGACGTGGAGCGGGTGGAGGCCGTGGTGAACTGGCTTGAGACGCAGTATCCCAGCCCGGCCTTCCCCAGCCGGAGGGAAGACGCGGCGCCGCGGCCGGGAAGCACGCCATACTTTACTGCGTACGGCGTGGTCCAGCGCGGCTTCCCGGTGCTGCGGGGCCAGCGGGGTGACGTAGCAGACACGAAAGACCCGCCGGAGGTGCTGGAGCTGATGCACCGTGTGAAGCTCATCCCGTCGCACCAGATGACGCTCTTTGGGCCGCGCATCACGATTTACACCAGAGACGGCAAGAGTTACACCAAGCAGTCCACCGGGCGCGAGTTTATGTGGGACTTCGACGAGGAGGCGCGCCGGATTCGCGACGTCATCCCTGGTCTGCCGATCCCGCCAGCGCAGTTTGAAGACATCATCGCGACCTGCCGCGACCTGGACCGCCGGGACCGGGCCAGCAGGCTGATTCAGCTCACCCTGAAGCATGGGTAGTTAGGCGGACCCTTAGCAGGGTGCTGAAAAAGGGGTCGACGGCCCGAAATCGTCCCAATTTTCGTATCTGAGAGTCCGTCCATTTTTCGCAAAATCGGGGGATTTCAGCAGGCTGTTAGTTAGGCAAGCGCCGAGGCCAAAACCCCTGCCGCGCATGACAATGCTCCGGCATGTTCGAGTAAATACCGCGGGACACGCCCGCTGCCGTCTCAGCGGGCGGCGGTTGCGGGTTGATGCGCCTGGAGGAAGTCGCGCACCTGCTTTACCGTCTTGGCGTGCAGGTCCTTTGGCTCTCTCCAGGGATAAACCGACACCTCGGCCTTGGGCGCCAGCTCCGCGATGGCCATGGCAATCGGGTACGGGTGCGCTGGTGTGTTGTCCGGCAGAACCAGCATCGGCGTCTGGCACGAACGCACGAAGTCGCGCGTCACGCTGTAAACGAAGTCGGGCTGGACGCGGTAAAGGTTATGCAGGTACGCTTCCACAGTCGCCATGGTCACGTCGGGCCGCCGGGTGCGCAGCTCGGGCGCCCAGGTATCACGGCCGGAGTTGTACATGACGTCCGGGTTCTCCGGCCGGTGCCCAACCGGCTGGCAGAGCACGCCGGCCACGACGCGGCGGGGCGCCATCTCCATGAGCTTGAGTCCAAACGGGCCACCGATGCAGAAGCCCATGAAGAAGAACTCCCGTATCCCCAGGTGGTCCATCAGCCCCAGTTGGTCGCCGGCGAAGGCTCCCCACGGGTCGTTGACGGGGATTGGCCCGCTGGACTCGCCGCCGTTCGCGTTGCGCTGGTCCATCGTAATGCAGCGGAAGTCGTTCTTGAACTCCTCCATGGCGTTGATCACCGCGGTGGACCAATTGCTGACGCGGGAGTTCAAGCCCCCGCCGGGGGTGAGCAGCAGCGGGAAACCGGACCCCGCCTCCTCATAGCGGATGCGGACATCGCCTTTGGTGTAAACCGGCATGGCAGCTCCTCCTTGTCTAGTGGTGCGTCCCACGTACGCGTGCGCCTCGGCGTAACCGCACCCCGCCCTGGCATCTGTGGCACCCCCATCGGAGGAAGGCGCCGGGGAGGGCGCACAACTTTGCCCTAGAGCCTGCAGCGGGCGCTCAGCGCACCGGAGCGAGTATGTGACACCCTTGAATGCCTGTCAACTGTTCGCCCCCTACACTACTTGTCGACGAGTCCGCTCACAACGTGCGTATCCAAGAGTGGCCCAACCCGGTCGGCCTCTCCATCACCGTTGTGCATACGTATCCTTTAGGATACAATAACTGTGTGATTGAGATCCGCCAGACCTAGGTCTATGCCCGGTGGTTCGACAGCCTTCGGGACCGCCGGGCGAGGGCGCGCATCGACGTCCGTATTCGACGGCTCTCGTTGGGTAATCCTGGCGATGTGAGACCGGTGGGAGAAGGCGTCTCGGAGCTGCGCATCGACTACGGACCAGGGTACCGAGTGTATTTTGTGCAACGGGGGCAGATGTTGGTGATCCTGCTGGCTGGCGGTGACAAGGACACGCAGGACCGGGATATCAGGAATGCCCTCGAGTTGGCACGCGAGCTGTAGGAGGAAGGCTATGGCGAAGACGCCGACCCGGCCATGGGATGAGGTGGAGCATCTGGAAACCGCGGAGGACATGGCCGCCTATCTGGAAGCGGCCCTTGAAGACGGTGATCCTGGGCTGGTTGTCGCCGCATTGGGAGATATCGCTCGGGCTAAGGGAATGGCTCAAATCGCCCGCGAATCGGGGCTGGGACGGGAGAGCCTCTATAAAGCGTTATCGCGCGAAGGCAATCCGGAGTTCGCTACCGTGCTCAAGGTGGTGCGAGCACTTGGTCTTCGTCTCCATGCTGCTCCTGAAGCAGATGCGGCAGAAGAATAAGCTGGCGGGTAGGCAATTGTTCGTGTTGGCGTCATGGCTCTCAGAGTAATTTTGCCAACACGAACATGCCCATAGCTGAGGGTGGAACTAAATTCCTGGCAATTTTCTAGCCGGTTGGAGGAAAATGGCTCCCCAGGCTGGATTCGAACCAGCGACCTAGCGGTTAACAGCCGCGCGCTCTACCGCTGAGCTACTGGGGAACGAAGCATGAGCCAGAAGGGCTGGCTCGTTGGCTGCACCAAACATTGTAGCACCAGGAAGAATAACCCTCAAGCGGCGTATCACGACTGCCCGCCAGATAGCGCAAGGGGCGCCCAACTAGCCGGGCGCCCCGTCTTGGCCCCACTGCCAGCGCCGGCTTACTTCTGCCCGCCTTCCAACACCTTGCCCACCGTAACTTTGAGTTGCTTCGCGTTCTTGGACTCCATCTTGGGGAAGGCCACCGTCAGCACGCCGTCCGCAGATCGCTGAAGGGGTCACGTCACTGCAACACCATACTTGCTGTCCTCCTGATAATATGTCAACTCTGCTTGGCGGCCTTAGTGAAGCTGCGAAGCGAGCAACCCACAAAAATCTGACAGAATAATATTGTATACCTGATAGCTACTTATCATGTATACGGTATAATACACTCAACTTATACTTAACTATTGACTCACTTTTACTTGACTTGCGGTAGCAATATTACTAGAATGAGTACACGCATTATCCGAAGGTTGAGAGCTTAGAGATGCCCAACTTCTATGACATATTAGGTGTATCCCGCACCGCCACGGACAAGGATGTCCGGCAGGCTTACCGGAAGCTGGCCCGCCAGCATCATCCGGACGTGAACAAGGGCAACAAAAGCTCCGAAGAGAAGTTCAAGTCCATCAACGAGGCCTACGAGGTCCTGTCCGACGCCGAAAAGCGGCGCAAGTACGACCGGTACGGCGACAATTGGGCCCACGCGGACCGCATTCAGGAGGCGGAGGCTCAGGCCCGCTCCCCCCGGGGCGGCAACGTCCGCTGGTCCACGTCCAACGGGGAGGGCGCCGGGACATCCCCCGGCTTTGACCCCGGCGCGGGCGATCTGTTCGAGACTCTGATCAAGAACATGAGGGAGACCCAGCGCCAGCCCGGAGTCGCCGATCATCCGGTGGAGATAACCCTGGAGGAGGCTTTCCAGGGCGCCACCCGGATGCTGGAATTGGCGGGCGGACGCCGTCTGGAGGTGAAGATTCCCGCAGGAGTGGAGACCGGCTCCCGGGTGCGCATCCCCGCGGGCGCCGGCCGCCAGGGCGACATCTACCTGAGCGTTACTCTGGCGCCCGATCCACGATTCCAGCGCCAGGGCCGCGACCTGGTCTGCGAGGTGGAGGTCCCCCTGGAAGACGCGGTGCTGGGCGGAGAGGTGGCCGTCCCCACCATACGGAGCCGGGTGGCTCTGACCATTCCTCCGGAAACCCAGAACGGCCAGCGGTTTCGCCTGGCCGGGCAGGGGATGCCGGTGCTGAACCAACCCGGCGTGCGGGGCGACCTTTACGCCACCATCAAGGCGCGACTGCCCAGCGGCCTTAGCGCCCAGGAAAGGGAGCTATTTCAGCAGCTCAAGGCGCTGCGGCCCGCCCGGAGACGATAGATATGTCCTACCAGGGACACTTGGAAGACGAACCTTGCTTCATCATCAGCGTGGCGGCCCGTATGGTGGGCCTTCACGCCCAGACTTTGCGCTACTACGAGCGAGTGGGGCTAATCTGGCCTTCCCGCTCCCAGGGCAAGCAGCGCTTGTACTCGGCCGCGGAGGTGGAGCGACTGCGCCGCATCAAGACCCTGACCGACGATCTCGGCATCAACTTGGCCGGCGCGGAAGTAGCCCTCAAGTTGATGGATCGCATCGAAGAGCTGGAGCAGCAGGTGACCCAGCTTACCGAAGAGTTGAGTCTCGTCCGGGGCAGGACGCGCACCGGCCAGCCTCGCGCCGGCGGATAAACCTAACGCCCACTAACCGCAGGCAAGAGCCGCCGGACCCCACGGGGCGCCACTCCCGCCACTCCAACCAACCAAAAAGGAGACACCCATGCTATTAAAACCCGAACAGTTCACGGAGCAGGCCCGCGAGGTGCTGCAAAACTCCCAGGAGCTGGTGCGCCGCTACCGGCACAGCCAGTGGGATGTGGAGCACATTCTGCTGGCCCTGCTGGACTTGGAGCGCGGATTGCCCACGGAAATCCTTAACGAGCTGGGCATCGCCCCCGACGCCATGAAAGCCCGCCTGGGCCGCATCCTGGAAAGCGCACCCAAGCTGGCCTACGACGGGAACCAGATATATCCCACTCCCCAAGCGACACATCTGCTGGAGCGCGCCAAGGCCGAGGCGGAGCGGCTCAAGGACGAGTTCATCGGCACGGAGCACCTCCTTGTGGCCGCAGTGATGGACACTCAGGGGCCCTCCGCCCAGGTAATCAAGGAGTCCGGCATTGACCAGGAGAAGGTCTACCGGGCGCTGATGAAGATCCGCGGCAGCCGCCGGGTGGACGACCCCCGGGCGGAGAGCCACTATCGCTCCCTGGAGAAGTACAGCATCGACCTAACCAAGCTGGCCCAGGAAGGCAAGCTGGACCCGGTGGTGGGCCGCGACGATGAGATCCGGCAGGTGATGCAGACCCTCACCCGGCGGCGCAAGAACAACCCGGTAATCATCGGCGAGGCCGGGGTGGGCAAGACCGCCATCGTTGAAGGGCTGGCCCTGCGCATCGTGGCCGGCGACGTGCCCGACTCCCTGAAGAACCGCCGGGTGCTGGCCCTGGACATGGGCGCCCTGGTGGCCGGCTCCAAGTTCCGCGGGGAGTTTGAGGAGCGCCTGAAGGCGGTGGTGGACGAGGTGAAGCAGGCGGAGCGGGAGGTGATCCTGTTCCTGGACGAGATTCACACCATGGTGGGCGCCGGCGCCACCGAGGGCGGCCTGGACGCCAGCAACCTGCTGAAGCCCGCCCTGGCCCGGGGCGAGCTGCAGTGCGTGGGCGCCACCACCAACGACGAGTACCGCAAGCACATTGAGAAGGACGCCGCCCTGGAGCGCCGCTTCCAGCCCATCTATCTGGAAGAGCCCTCCGTGGAGGAAACGGTGGAGATCCTGCGCGCCCTCCGGCCCCGCTACGAGGCCCACCACAAGGTCAAGATTGAAGACTCGGCCCTGGTGGCGGCGGCCCGCCTCAGCGACCGGTACATCACGGGCCGCCAGTTGCCCGATAAGGCGGTGGACCTCATCGACGAGGCCTCCAGCAAGCTGCGCCTGGACGCCCAGAGCCTGCCCGGACACCTGAAGGAGCGGGAGGAGCGGCTGCGCCAGCTTGCCGACCAGGAGGAGGCGTCCGCCCAGCGTTCCGAGTACGAGCGGGCGGCACAGCTCCGCACCGAGCGGCTGCGGCTGGAGCAGGAGTACGAGGGGGCCAAGCAGCAATCCCAGGGGACCCAGGCCCAGGGGGCACAAGGCGGGCGCCCGCGGGACATGGTGGTGAACGAACGGGACATCGCCGAGCTGGTGGCCAAGTGGACCGGCATTCCCACCGGTCGCCTCCTGGAAACCGAGGCGGAGCGGCTGGTGCACATGGAAGACAACCTGCACCAGCGCATTATCGGCCAGGATGAGGCGGTGGGCGCGGTGGCGGAGGCCATCCGCCGCTCCCGCTCCGGCCTCAGCGACCCCAAACGGCCCATCGGCAGCTTCATTTTCCTGGGCCCCACCGGCGTGGGCAAGACCCAACTGGCCAAGTCCCTGGCGGAGTTCCTGTTTGACGACGAGACCAACATGGTGCGTATTGACATGTCCGAGTACATGGAGAAGCACACCGTCTCCCGCCTCATCGGCGCCCCGCCGGGGTACGTGGGCTACGACGAGGGCGGCCAGCTCACCGAGGCGGTACGCCGCCGCCCCTACCGCGTGGTCCTCTTTGACGAAATCGAGAAGGCCCACCCGGACGTCTTCAACATCCTGCTGCAGATTCTGGAGGATGGACGCTTGACCGACGGCCACGGCCGCACCGTGGATTTCCGCAACACGGTCATCATCCTGACCAGCAACCTGGGCACCGGGGAGTTTGGCAAGCAGACCTTCGGGTTCCGCACCGACGGCCGTGAGCGGACGCTGGACGTGGCGCGGCTGCGGGAGTCGGCGCAGGAGGCCCTCAAGCGGACCTTCCGTCCCGAGTTCCTGAACCGCATTGACGACATCGTCATCTTTCAGCCGCTGACCCAGGAGCAGATCGTGCAAGTAGTTGGGCTGATGGTCAAGGAGGTCCAGCAACGGCTGTCGGAGCGGAGCATCACCTTCGAGCTGACTCCTGCCGCCGCCGGCTGGCTGGCCGAGGAGGGGTTCGACCCGGTATACGGCGCCCGGCCCCTGCGCCGGGCCATCCAGCGCCACCTGGAAAACCCGTTATCCAAGGGAATCCTCACCGGAGAGTTCCAGCCCGGCCACCGGGTGCTGGTGGACGCCGGCGCGGCTGGCCTAACCCTGACCAAGTTCCTGGCTGCGTCCAGGGAAACCGCGGAAACCGCGGCATAACCTACAGAGGCGTCCCGTCCGCCCTTACGAAGGGGGGACTACAGGGGGGGGCGTGCCACGTCCTCCGCCGGTCGGCGCTGGGTGCAGGGCACCCCCTCTGTATCTCCCCCTTGGTAAGTGGGAGAAGGGACGCTTTTTAGACACGCTCGAAGAATCTGGGGAGCGGCTACTTTTGTCACTCCGGATTCTTCGCTTCGCTCAGAATGACATTGTTCAGGTTTAACCTGAATGAATACTCTAGCAGGCTGCTGAAAAACCCCGGTTTTGTAATCCGGCGGGAATATGTATGGAGTATCCTGGCGGAAACGGTCCCGGAGGCTACCCGATGCGTGGACGACAGGACCCCCAAGTGAGCATGCTGGCCTTCGTGGACCTGGAGGCACGGG
>SHYG01000017.1 GCA_009692925.1 Dehalococcoidia bacterium | reverse complement strand
CCTGGGCAGGTGTTCCAAGAGGGGAGCACGGAGAGGGGTTTACTGGAACACCCAGCAGCATTATCATACGTGACAGGGACACGGGACTTTCGCGCGGTAGGCTCTCTTATTTTGGCCTAATCGCTGTCCTGACGATGGGGACCACCTCATTCACGATGCGCTCCCGGCTCGCGACCGCGTCGGTGACGAAGCGGAGTGAGGACTTTGGAATACTTAGCGCCTGAAGTGGAATCAAACAGTTAAGGGCCGAATGAGGAAGCATGAGCGAATACATACCCAGCCCGCGGGAATGGGTAGCCAAGCAGGTTGCGCTGTACGAAGAGAGCGGGGGCACCGAGGGGCTGACTTTGAGGGACACGGGGCTTCCCGTAATAATCGTCACTAACCGGGGCCGCAAGACTGGAGCCATCCGCAAGACACCTCTGATGCGAGCGGTGGCGGGCCGGAACTATATTCTGGTGGCTTCACAAGGCGGCGCGCCAAGACATCCGCAATGGTACTTCAACCTGAAGGCTGAACCCAGTGTGGAGATTCGCGACAGGACTGAAGTGCGTCAAATGAGGGTTCGAGAGGTAACGGACCCGGGCGAGAGAAGGCGCCTGTGGCAGATCGCCGTGAAAGCCTACCCTCCATATGAGGAGTACCAGGCCAAGACAAAACGTGCCATACCGGTCCTGGTGGCGGAACCAGTCAGATAGAGAAAACCATCTCCCGGAGGTAATGACAGTGGCACCTCTAATGCCCACAATCGACTGCCAGGTGCATGCCTACGAACGGAATAGCCCAAAGCGCCCCTGGGCCGGCTTCTTGCAGGGACCGGATGAGGTTACCGGCGACGACATGGTGGCGGCAATGGACGGGTTGGGTGTGGATGGGGCTCTGCTGATTTCGCCATTCAGTCTGTATCGCTACGATGGCAGCTATATCCTGGATGTGTACGCCAAGCATCCGGGCCGGTTCGGCTTGATCAAGCCGTTTGACCCGCAGTCGGCATCGGTGGCTGAGGAGATCGCTTCGTGGGCCAAGACACCAGGCGTGGTGGGAGCGCGCATTATGCTCACGGCCCAACCCTTTGAAGCCAGCGACCCAGGCCTAAATCGAATTCTCGCCGCCGGCTCGCGAGCCGGTATCCCGGTAAACGTCATGTGTTCAGGCAAGCTGCCGCTCCTGCGTGAACTGGCCCGCCGCAATCCAGACACCCAGATTGTGGTGGACCATCTGGGCCTGGCCCAGCCTTTTGTGCCGCCACCGCCACCCCAACCCTTTGCCGATCTGCCCAATGTGCTCTCATTAGCAGCATTCGACAACGTAGCCATCAAAATTTCCGGCGCCTGCACTCTGTCCCACCAGCCATTCCCCTACCAGGACATCTGGGAGCCCTTGAGCAAAATATTCGACGCCTTTGGGTTCGACCGGTGCATGTGGGGCACCGACTGGACCAGGGCAGTGAAATTGCTGACCTTCGAGCAGGGTGTGGAAGCATTTAGGGTAACGGACCAGATATCGGATGCCGAGCGTTTGACGCTGATGGGCGGGACCCTCAAGAGGATTTACCACTGGTCGCCGGACCCGGGCGCCTAAAATGAAGGCAAGGCGGACTCTGCAGGCCCACCCATGTGGCCAGCTTCATTTGGGTTTGGGAGGATGGCAATGGGCCGGGGTTGCGGGAGCAGGAGTTCGACGCGGCGACTAGGCCCTGGCCGGCTCCCACCAGGCCCTGGTAAGCCCCGAGCTGTACCAAGCGGTGCAGCTGGCCTTGCCGCAAAACTCGGGCCGCAGCCGCACCATGGACCTGCACTCGGAAAGGGAGCACCTGCTCAAGGGCTGATCCGCTGCGCATCTCCAAGTAAACTTAGCTACGATTAGCCCCCAATAAAGGAGGACTGGCCGATGACTATAGATGTCGCGACTGGCATCGCCCGCATTCTTAAGCAGGAAGGCGTGGAGTGGGTTTCCACGTTCCCAGTCTGTCGGGTGAATAATGCCCTGGGCCGTGAAGGCATCCCCATGATCATGATGCGCGACGACCGGTATGCAGTGGCGGTGGCCGACGCCTATTCCCGCATCACCGCCGGAAATCGCGTCGGAGTGTGCACCTTTCAGGGCGGCATCAACGCTGCCGGGATGCAGTACGCTTACGCTGGCATGGCCCAGGCCTACGAAGACGGCTCCCCGGTGCTATGCATTACCGACGGCGTGCCCATTGGCAGTTCCGGCAATAGCCAGTTTGACGTTACCTCCAGCATGAAGACCGTGTCCAAGTGGTTCGGGTACATTGATAAGCCAGAGCGGGTGCCTGAGTTCATGCGCCGGGCATTTACCATGCTGCGCAGCGGGCGGCCTGGCCCGGTGGTCCTGGCAATCCCTGACGCGACAGGAACCTACGACGAAACGGCTGACCCATACCGGCCGGTCAAGGGCTGGAAGTCGGCTCCGGACCCGGAGGACGTAGCGGCCGCGGTGCAGTTGCTCCTGAAGGCCCGGAATCCCCTCATCTACGCCGGCGAAGGTGTTATCTACGCAGGAGCTTCCGCCGAGTTGAAAGCCCTTGCTGAAATGGTCAACGCGCCGGTGATTACCACCCTGAAAGCCAAGGGGGCGTTCCCGGAGAATCATCCCCTGTTTGTGGGAGTCCGTGGGGATCACGTCTCCGACTACTTGGCCAACAGCGACCTGATCCTGGCTGTGGGTTCCAGCCTTTCTCCGGGCCGGTTCAGCCACGGCATCCCTGGTGCAGTTAACAAGACCATCATTCATTGTGTCGTGGACGAACTGCACGTGAACAAAGTCTATCCCACGGCCCAGGCGATTATTGGTGACGCTCGGTATACGCTCCAGGCCCTGACTAAGGAGGTATCAGCTAACACCGCCGAGGCAGGGCGGCCTGCCGGAAACGTGGCCGCAGAGGTCAAGGCCGCCCGGGATGCCGGAATGTCCAAGTACCGGGAACTGATGACCTCCAACGACAAGCCTATCAATCCCTACCGGGTCTATGGCGACATGATGAAGGTGCTGGACCCGCTGAACTCCTTTGTTACCCATGAGTCTGGAAATACCCGCGACCAGCTGAGCACGGTCTATGACACACTGGTCCCCCGAGGATTTCTTGGCTGGGGCAACGTCTCCACCCTGGGCTTCGGCCTAGCTGCGTCTCTTGCGGCAAAACTGGCCCAGCCGGACCGGCCCGCGGTCACGGTCACTGGTGAGGCGGGATTGGGTTACATGCTGGGCAACCTGGAGGTGCCCCTGCGTCAGAAGCTGGCGATAACCATTGCTCACATCAGTAACGGCGGCTTCGCCGGATACGGCCCGGGGTTCTGGGGCCAGGGGCACGACCCCTTCACCCACAAGGTGCTGGGGCACGATGAAGTGGACATGTCCAAGGTAATTGGGCAGATGGGCCTTCATTCGGAACGGGTTAGCGAGCCCTCAGAAGTGATTCCCGCGCTGCGTCGTGCCCTGGCCGCCAACGAGTCGGGGCAGCCATCCTATATTGAGTTCATCTGCAGCCAGTATCCGGTGTACGGCCGCTGGGTGGGTCGCCAAGACTGAAGCCGGCCGGTCCAGTTGACACTATCAGCTCGGCCTCTGTTGTCAGCTATCGTATCGACCACGGAGGCCCAGCGCACTGAAAAAGGATTCCAAGGGCGCGCGCACCATCAGCCGGACTGTCCCGCGGTCCTAATTCATCCACTCCGCAACGCGCTCGGCGATCATAATGGTTGTGGCGTTTGTGTTGGCCCGCACGCAGTCGGGCAGAACCGAGACGTCTACCACCCGAAGCCGCTCCAACTTTTCCACCATTGCCAAGATGTGCCAGGTTCACGTACAACCGATACTTCCCGGCATCGTAGAGCATACCAACACCGAATCCTCGCGCACCAAACGGCGAGTGCGACGAACACGAAATAATCGCCAGGCGTCGGCCCTAGGTTGACGCCCTTAATAGCTCGGCTTGGACGGATATGGAGTCAATTGGAGCTCGTGCGTCCAACACGATTTGTCCTGGGTATGTAGATAATAGAACGCCTCGGCGATCTTAACAGGATTGATCACCAGTTCAGGATGTTGCTGGGATCTCGGCAGGGCTCGGGTGCCTGGAGAGTCAATGGTACCGTCGATCACGACATTGGCTACGTGCACACCGTACTCGGAATATTCCTCCGTCAGCACCTGCGCTAGCGTGCGCATCATTACTCTCGGATAGTACAGCGATTGTCCGGTTTGTCGCTTCCGTCCGCGCAAGGACGACGAGTTATTACTAATTAGGAATGAGCCTTCGCCTCGCTCTCGCATGGCAGGCAGCACCTCCTTGGCGACCAGGAACGGCCCACGGCTGGCGATGTGCTGCGCGGTTTCGAATAGTTCCACCGGCATGTGCTCAAGCAATTCTTTCTCTGGGGGAAGGTCACGCCCCTCCAGGTAGCCCGCGTTGTAGACCAAGACATTTGGGTCACCAACTTGATCTCGAATCTGGGCGAACGCATTTGATATGGAGTCCTGAGACACCAGGTCCAGCTCGACGATCATGCTTTCTCCGCCTTGCTCTCCGATTGCACTCTCCAGCGCGGATGCATTGGCGGCATTGCGAGTCGTCAGCACGACGAAGAAGCCCTCCTTTGCAAACTTTTGGGCTATGGCACCCCCTACGCCCCAGCGCACACCGACGGGGAGGTCGCTATCGTCGAGAACCTTACCGTGCGCTAGTTTGGTATTGCGGCCATCTGCCTGCCACTTGGATGTCGCCCCCACCACGACGGCGACCGGTTTTCGGGTCGAGTTCATGTCGGATTCCTTCCTCTTGTTGATTTCGACTGCTCACCATCGCCTAAAGTAGATCTCGCTTGAATTGGCGACGCCCTTAGCCCTGTTTGCCAGATCAAGCTGCCTCCGAGCAACCTACGGCACTCTGGTAATTCTCGACACTATAATCACGAATCTCGAGGGCGTCAAATACGCTGACTCCCTCCTCACAAGGTGTTTGAGACTCAGTTCTACCGCAATTACACCGTTAAGCCTCCCCGACGCCTGCAAGTCTAGTGTCTCTCAAATAACTTGATATAGAATTGTAGGGCCGCCGAAAAGGCACCTGGAACCCCTATGACTCTGGCAGATCAGTTGTAGTACATCGGTACCGGTTGCTATACTCGCGGGATATCAAGTCTTTCAGCAGGAGCGATATTTATGCCGCGATTGACGCCGATCACCAAAAGAGAGCAAGTAAGTGGAGACGCTTTGACTGCCTTCGACGCCATCATCGAGTCTAGAGGCAATATTAACGGCCCCCATTCCATGATGATGTACGCCCCAGCAGTTGCCCAATGTTCCACCGCCCTCAGCGATGCGTTGCGCTTCGGCGGCAATCTTTCCGATCATGACACCGAACTGGCGATAATTACCGCCGCCCGCCACTGGGATTGCGAATACGTCTGGGCCTCCCATTCTGCCGCAGCACTGCGGGCAGGGGCGCGGCCCGAGGCGGTGGAGATAATAGCCAACGGGGGTAGCTTGGAGGCTCTCACCAAGGAAGAGGCGGTGATCGTGCGCTATGGACGGGAATTGATGGATGGCCACCAGCTTTCCCAGGAGGCCTTTGACGCGGCCGTGGATCAATTTGGCGAGGCCAATACCATCGTCCTGGGTGCGCTGATGGGCTACTATTCCTTCATCGCCTGCACCCTGCTAGGCACGGATATGAAGCCATCTGCAGGCTCTCCCGTTTTGCCGAAGCGTGTATAAGTGCTGTGGACCCCATCGTTAGGACAGCGATGAGGCCAGGATAGGCGAGACTACCGCGCGAGGGTCCCGTGTCCCTGCCACGGATGATAATGCTCCCGCATGTTACAGCAAAGACCTTGCTGCGCTCCGTTCTTGGAACACCTGCCCCGGTCTCCGGGCGCCCCGGGCTTACTGGCGTGAATGTCAACGCCGGATAAGCCCAGCTTCTAAATCTGCTTATTTTCGGAGCGGGACTCGCTCCCTGCCACTATCAGGTCATAGTGTCCCGGACTGGGGCGAATTGGAGCACCGCTATGGCTATCACCCACCTGCCCACAGGAATCCGGTCCGATGCATGCTCGCTTGGGCTTCGGCCGCCACCAGTGTGTCGCGGTGCTGGCCGTCCCGGGTCCAGGCCAGGGCCAGTCCTTCCCTGATGAGCAATTCGTCGATGCTCTCCCCTCTGGCGGTGTAGACGTAGTAGAGAATCCGCCCGTAGGCATCTCCCTGCCGCGGGCCGAACTGCACCCGTACCGAGTTCCCGGCCAACTCCGCGAATCGCTGGGTGGCCTCGGTGAGGCACCGCTCCCCGCGTTCCGGGGTGTCCACGCCGTACAGCCGGATGCGACCGTTGCCGCTGTCAAAGGTGTCCCCGTCGATGACTCGGCGCACCGGAATGGCGGGGCAATCACCGCAGTAGATTCTCGTGGAGCAGTTGGAGAGGTCGAGCGTCGGCTCCGGTGGGGCCACCTGGATGGGGAATGGGAAAGGCGTGGCGGCCGGCGCGGTGGCGCAGGCCGTCAGGAGAAGGAGGAGGGCTGCCAGAAGACCATGTCCGACCGTCAACTAACTGTTCTCCTTGTGGTAGGTCAGGTCTTTGTGATTGAGCGTTCTGCCAGCGCCCCACGTGCCAATGCGTCGAATGTCCACGAGGTTCCGAGGCTTGCCGGTCAACCTCTCCGCCGAACTTGAGGACGCAGTCACCGAGTCGTTTGCGCCACCCTGGAACCTTATCGGGAGACAAATACCACGCGCTTGGAGGAAACATCGTCACCTCCACACAAATCGGTGGAGCCGACCTGGCCAGCCGGGTGGCGGTCTTTATGGGATACTGGTCTTGACTAACTATACGGGCCCAGCAGCTAACCCTGGAAGATGTCTTCAGGGAGCAGGGCGGAGACGGTCACGTTGGGCAGGTCCACCACGTTGCTGATGCGCAGGTCCACCGCCACGCTGCACAGGATGTAGGCCTGCTGGCGGCTCCACCCTCTCTCCTGCAAGAGCGCTATCATGTTCAGCAAGGCGTTGCGGGCGGCCAGGGTCAGGTCCTCCCCTTCCTGAGTGCCGTCCTCCCGGATGGGCATCCCCACGGTGGCAATGAAGTTCCGAGGAGCAGCCCACTCCGGCGGGTTGAAGTAGCCGGGATGGGCAAAGCGAGGGAAGCGGATGTTATGCCGGGCCGCCTCGCCCCGGAGCAGCCGGAAACGCAGGGACACGGTGGCCCCCATCTCGATGGCGGTGATGCAGCATTCGGAGTCGCCCTGTGCGAAGTGGCCGTCCCCCACCGAGTAGAGGGCGCCTTCCACGTTCACCGGCACCAGCAGGCGCGATCCCCGAGTGAGCTGCTTGGCGTCTATGTTGCCGCCGTTCTCCCGCGGCGGAATGGTGCGCAGCGCCTGGCTGGCGATGGGTTCCGTGGCCGGGACCGCGTCCTGAGGGTCGGGAGGGAAGGCGATTCCGCCCCGGCGCACCAGGTCCGCCTCCCGCCTGGCCCAGGCCAGCAACTGGGTGTGGGAGGGCGCCAGTCCCGCAGTGCCCATGAAAGAGCCGTCGGGGATTCGGACGCCAGGAAGCTGAGGGGAGACGGCCCAGCCGTGGGCCATCTGCCAGTGGACCAGGTAAGGCTCTGGGAACACGTCCCGCAGGAAGCCGGCTCCCGGCCGGTTGCGGGTCCAGCCGTGGGGTTGCGGGAGTATGTCCAAGTACTCGATCTCCAGCAGGTCCCCAGGCCTGGCCCCGTTCACGTAGATCGGTCCGGTCAGGGGATGGGCCACCTTAGTGTCCAGCCCTCCCAGGTCGTCTACGGTCATGCCGGGCTTGATCTGGCCGTCCGAGGCGTCCCGGGTTTCAAGGACCACTTCCTCTCCCTGGTCCACCTCCAGCACCGGCGGGATGTCCGGGTGCCAGCGGTTGTGGCCAAGGTGCGGCTCTTCCTTGAGGCGCTTGCTGCGGTCAATCTGTATACTTTTCATGAGTTTTATATCTCCTCATCGCCGCCGCGCATAGCTCCCGAATCATCTAATCCTTGAACTTGACTCTGAGATTCTAAGGTAGCAACGCCCCCAGGTCAAAGACGCCAAGAGAGGTGGGGCCATCCCGTAGAATCTAACTCCTTTCTCAAGATGTTCCTTCCTGATACACTCACCAAAGGTGGTTGGCTTGCCACATTTGAACGTACTGAATGACGGCACAAGTGTCCTCACCAACGGCCGCGCAGTATCCTGGGGATGAAGGTGCATTGCGGCCATGCGGTTGCCTAAACAAGCGGATGGGAAAATTGAGGGACGTACGGCGGACGCTAAGTCGGGACGACTCCTTTGGCAGTCATTAAAACGGGCGATCAATGCGATGGCGGAGATCGGGTCGGTGCTGCCGCTTCGTAAGTTTGAACCTCTGCCTGGAGTGCCTGATGAAAGAAACGATCTCCAAGAACTTGTTCTTGAACGCCTTGGTCTGTCCAACCTTAGGCTGGCGGCTACGCGCCGACGATCTGCCGGACGGAGTAGCCTCTAAATCGCCCACACTGGCCGACCAATTCAGAATGGAACAGGGCGTAGAAATCGGGCGGAGAGCCCGCCAGCTGTTCCCCGACGGCGTACTAATATCCACCCCCAACCTTTCCAGGGCTGCTGCCGAAACAGCCAAGCTCGTCAGGGCGGTTGGGCCACCGGTCCTGTTTGAGGCCACTTTCGTCGTGGATGGATACGCGGCTAAAGCAGACGTTCTGAGGAGGATCGGGGACTCATGGCATCTTATCGAGGTGAAGTCCAACGTCAACCTCAAGCAGGAGCTAATTGATGATGTCGCCTACACGTTGATGGTACTGAGTCGGGCTGGGCTAACAGTGTCAAAGGCGTCGCTGCTGCTCATCTCGAAAGACTTCAGGCTGGGCATGGAAGACGCCAAGCTGTTCGCCGAGTATAACTGCACACAGGATGCCCTGGTACGCTCTTCGGAGTTTCAATCTTGCTGGGATACTATCCGCGACGGCACCTCTGCTGCCGGCATGCCGGAACCAACCTTGATACCCGCCTGTAAAGGCTGCGAACTGTTCTCAGATTGTCTGGGCAAAGGCATCGAAAACCACATCTTCGACATCCCCAGACTCAGCCCAAGGAAGGTGGACGCGCTCACCCAACTTGGGGTCGTTCGAATAGAAGCTATCCCCCAGGACTTTGAGCTGACTGCTATTCAGGCGAGGGTCAGGCAGGCGGTCGTCACAGGGAGACCCTGGGTCAGCCCCAACCTCAGGGAGCAACTAAACGCGATTCGGTGGCCAGCTCATTACCTTGATTTCGAGACCATGATGACTGCGCTGCCATTGTACCCGGACACCGCCCCTTACACTCAGATTCCCACGCAGTACTCGATTCACAAATGCACCGCGGTCGGTGAAATCCCTTCGCATGTGCCGTACATATGCGATCCAACGCTTGACAGCCGTCGAGACCTCGCTCAGAGGTTGATTGCTGACTTACAAGGCGGAGGCAGCATCATCACCTATTCCAACTTCGAGAAGACTACCATCAATGGACTCGCGACTTTGTTCCCCGACATGGCAGGAAAGCTGAGTGGTTTAACCCAGCGGATATTCAACCTGGAGGCAGTGATTAGGGACCACTATTATCACCCGGCTTTTCGTGGGAGGACCTCTGTGAAAGCTACCCTTCCCGCGCTTCTGCCGGGCATGTCTTATGACACGCTCAACATCAAGGGCGGGGATTCGGCCAGTGCCGCATTCGCAATGATGGCGCTAGGACGGTACAGCGAGGAGGAAGTCGAGAAACTGAAGGAAGACCTAACCGCCTATTGCGGCCAAGATACTCTAGCCATGGTCAAGCTTGTTGAGCGTCTCTCCGAGGCATGAACAGGGACACCCGTGACTGACGGTGTCTCCTGATGGTGAACCCAAAATTCAGACAGATTGCTAACAGAAAGGCAGCTTTCCGACAATTGCCGAGAGGATGGTTCCCTCGAGCCGTCACTATCACCCCATAGCACGTCCAGCTTTATCTAAATTTCAAGACTTTGTTTAGTCATATTTTGTAAACCCTGACTTCTGCCCGTTGCAATTAGCACGCCCGTTCTGTAACCTGTTTGTCAGGCCAAATCTCGGAGGCGGACATGCAGGTCGCCTGTATGCTGGTCACCCACCTTCCCATGAAGGCGGAGCTGCGGCGGTACCCGGAGCTGCGGGGAAGACCAGCCATCATCGTCACCACGTCGGGCTCCAAGCAACTGGTGCTGGACAACGCGCCGGAAGCCCGGGGCGTGGTCACCGGCATGGCGCTCCAGGAAGCTACCGCCCGCTGTAAGAACGCAGTGCTGCTGGAAGCGGATGGTCCGTACTATGAGAAGGCCTTTGCCGGCGTCCTCCATTCCCTGGAGCAGCGCAGCCCCCTGGTGGAATCCGCTGACCTGGGCTGCGTTTATGTAGGGTTGGACGGGCTGGAGAAGATGTACGGCGGCGAAGCCCAGCTTATAGCATCCCTGCTACAGGGAGCACCTCAGGCTTTCAACCCCAGGCTTGGCGTGGCGGCAGGTAAATTCCCGGCTTACGTGGCCGCAGTCACCAGCCCTGGGGGCCGGGCCACCCGAGTGCCCGAAGACGTGGCCGGTTACCTCAGGGATTTCTCCATTGATCTGCTGCCCCTGTCCTGGGAGAGCAAGACTCGCCTGCACCAGTTCACGCTCCGCACGCTGGGGCAGGTGGCCCAGTTGGGTGTCGGGCCGGTCCAAGCCCAGTTGGGCACGGAGGGGCGGCTGGCCTGGGAGCTGGCTCAGGGCATCGACCGCCGCCCCCTGTTGCCACGGGAGGCCAAGGAGTTGGTCAGCGAGGCGCTGACCTTCCCTTCCCCCACGATTACCAACTCAGCCATTCTCACCGCCCTAGAGGCGCTGCTGAGCCGGGCCTTCGCCCGGACCGAGGTCCGGGGCCGGTACGTCCGCAGCGTTCTAGTGGAAGGCCAAGTCCTCCGCCACCCTCCCTGGGTCCGGCAGTTCTCCTTCAAGGACACGGTGGGCAACAAAGACCGGGCACTCTTTGTAGTCAAGAATGCCCTGGAGTCGGTCACCCTAAGTGGACCTCTGGAAGACCTGCGGCTGACCCTGGTGGGGCTTACTGGAGAGACCGGGACCCAGGCCAGCCTCTTCTCCGAGGTGCGTCAACACGAGCAACTCCGGGAGGCGGTGCGGCAGCTGGAAGCCAGACTGGGCGGCAAAGCGCCCATCTATCAGGTGAGGGATTTAGAGCCATGGTCGAGAATCCCCGAGCGACGCCAGGCGCTGATCCGATTCGACCCCTGAACCCACCGGTACCCGTGGAGGTGCAGGAGAGTACGCAGCAGCGGCCTGTCGCTATCCAAATCCGCGATCGCTGGATGTCAGTCTCATCCATAGACGACCTTTGCAACGTTGATGAGGAGTGGTGGCGGGAGCGCCCAATCGTCCGGATGTACTACCAGGTGAGGCTGGAAGACTCCAGAAGCATCACTGTCTTTCGGGATATGGTGGATGGGAAGTGGTATAGGCAGAATGGATAGCCTGCCGCTATGAGCTACGCCGAGCTTCACTGCCACAGCAACTACTCCTTCAAAGAGGGAGCCTCTTCCGTTGAGGAACTTCTGGGCCGGGCCAGAGAGCTGGAGTATCCGGCGCTGGCTCTCACCGATCACGACAACCTGTGTGGCGCGATGCCCTTCGCCCAGGCTGCCAAGCGCATGGGTGTTCAGCCAATTACCGGCGTGGAAGTGACTCTGCAAAACGGCTCCCACCTCACGCTTTTGGCCGCCACCCGGAAGGGGTACGGCAACCTTTGCCAGCTCCTCACCTATTCCTACCTGCGAGACCGCAAGAACCCCGGCCTGGACCCCCGGCGCCTGAAAGACCACGCGGAAGGCGTCATTCTGCTTACTGGATGCCCCAAAGGACCGGTTCCCAGCCTGGCGGCAGAGGGCAGGATCGATGAAGCCGAAGCGCAGCTGCGCCAATACCTCGACTGGTTTGGCGCGGATCATGTTTGTGTGGAGTTGCAACAACGACTGGTCTGGGGAGACCTGCGTCGCAACCGGCGGTTGGCCGAGCTTGCCGGCAGGCTGGGGGTGAGCGCGGTCGCCACCAACGGCGTCCACTACCACGTACCGGAACGCCGTCGTCTTCAGGACGTCCTGGTGGCCATCCAGCACAACAAGAGCCTGGAAGAGACCCACCGGGAGCGCCGACCCAACGGGCAGTCTTACCTGAAGTCCACTCAGGAAATGCGTGCCCTTTTCCGCCGCATCCCCAAGGCGGTGGCCAACACCTTGCAGGTGGCCTCCCGGTGCTCCTTCGACCTGACCCGGGACCTGAACTACCAGTTTCCCGATTACCCCGTGCCCCCCGGCCACACGCCCCAGAGCTATTTGGAGGAGCTGTGCTATCAGGCCGCCCGGCGGCGCTACGGGGAGATCAACCAGCGGGTGCGGGCGCGTCTGAGCGAAGAGTTCATCCTTATCAGGAAGCACAACCTGGCTGGGTTCCTGCTGATCTACCATGAGATCATCCAGCTGGCCCGCCAGATCATGATCGAGCTGGGCCTAAGCAACCCGGAAATCCCCCTGGAGGAGCGGCCCCCTGGCCGGGGCCGAGGCTCTTCTGTCGCCATGCTGGTGGGGTACTTGATTGGTCTCTCCCACATCGACCCCCTGGAGTTCAACCTGTCCCTGGAGCGGTTCCTGCCCGACGACATGGCCTCGGTCCCGGACATCGACCTGGACTTCCCGCGCAACATTCGGGAAGAGCTGATCAAGCGGGTGCATGAGAAGTGGGGTTGGGACTGCGCCGCGCTGACCGGCATGATCAGCACCTACCAGATGCAAGGGGCGATCCGCGACCTGGGCAAGGCGCTGGGTCTGCCCAAGCAGGACGTGGACCAGCTCGCCAAACGGGTCGAGTCCAGCAGCGCCAAGGAGCTTGGCCTGGAGATGGCCTTGCTGCCCCAATTCAAGGATCGGGCGGACGCTCCGGCCTGGCGAGACCTGATCGACCTGGCCGCGCAGCTGGACGGCTTCCCCAAGTACTTGGCTCAGCACCCCGGCGGCATGATCATCGGCTCTTCCCCGCTCGTCGACATGGTGCCGGTGCAGCCCTCCGCCATGGACGGACGCTATATCGTCCAGTGGGACAAGGATGCCGTGGACGCGGCCGGGTTCGTGAAGATCGACTTCCTGGCCCTGGGGGCCCTGTCCCAGATGCAGGAGACCCTCCAGCTTATCGAGGAACGCACCCAAAAATACATCGACCTGAGCCGCATCGACTTTGAGGACGCTGAGGTCTACGCCATGCTGCACCGGGCCGACACCATCGGCATTTTCCAGGTGGAGTCGGCGGCCCAGATGCAGACCATTCCCCGCATCAAGCCGCAAAATCTAACCGACATGGCCTACGAGGTGGCGGCGGTTCGCCCTGGCGTGGGCGCCAACGACGGGGTGAGCGTGTTCATCGCGCGTCGCAGCCACCCGGAGCTGCCCTGGGACTACGACCACCCTCTGGAGCAGCGGGCATTGGAGCGAACCCTGGGCGTGATTCTCTTTCAGGACCAGATGAACCAGCTGGCCATGGACGTGGCCGGGTTCACCGCGGCGGAGGCTGACCAGTTCCGCCGGGCCTTCAGCCGCAAGCACAACCTGCCGCTCATCGCCCAGTATTGGCAGAAGTTCCGCCAGGGGGCGAAGGAGCGGGGAGTTTCGGAAGAAACGACCGAGAAGATTTTCAAGAAGTTCAACGGACATTACATGTTCCCCGAGTCCCACGCTTTCGCCTTCGGGGTGACGGCCTACCACATGGCCTGGCTGAAGCGGTACTACCCCCTGGAGTTCTTCGTGGCCATCTTCAACCAGCAGCCCATGGGGTTCTACAATCTGGAGACCTTGAAGGAGGACGCCAAGCGACACGGCATTCGGGTCTTGAACCCGGACATCAACGCCAGCCTAGAGAAGTGCATCATTCAAGACGAATCCCTGCTGCTGGGTTTTCTCCAGGTGCGGGTGGTGGGAGAAGCCGGAGCCATCGCCATCGTAGAAGCCAGACGCCAGGGAGGGCCCTTCGTGAACCTGGCGGACGCGATGGAGCGCACGGGCTTGAAGCGGGAGGCTACGGAGAACCTGGTATCGGCGGGAGCCTTTGACGCCCTGCGGCCCAACCGCCGCAGGGCATTGTGGGAGGTGGGACTGCGTTACCGCAACGGCAAGGAGCAGCGGCCCCTCCAGTTCCCAGTGGAACAGGACATGGCTCCCCTGCCTCCGCCTACCCAGTGGGAGGTCATGGAGCGGGAGTACCATACCCTGGGCCTGTACCCTACAGGGCACCTGATGACCATGCTGAGGTCCCGCCTGGACAGAGGGATTCTCACGAGCCAGGACATGGCGGGTTTGCCCGATGGGATGGAGGTAACGACCGCCGGCCTGGTCATTCGCCGCCAGCGGCCCCTAGGTAAGGCGGTGTACATCACTTTGGAAGATGAGTTTGGGCACATTCCCCTGGTGGTGTGGCCTTGGACCTTCGAGCGCTTCCGGAATGTCCTGCGCGAGTCGGTGTTAATGGTGCGCGGCGCCGTGTCCCGGCAGGAAGGGACCATGAACATCGTGGTCCGAGATGCCCGTAGCCTGAAGGGGCTGCAGGATATGCCCAAGGCCAAGAACTGGCAATAGGCGTGCGATGCACCATCCTTCGACCCCCACCTTTAGCCGACCCGTTGCCGGGTCTGGACGGCACCTCCCGATGCTACAATGGTCGCGGCCATCCCTCAGAGGCATAGAGGTTTCCATGTGCGGCAGATTTACCCTTACGCTCCAGGGCAGCATGATTGCCGATTGGTTCGAATTCGAGCCGGGTCAAATTGACCTGGCGCCCAGATACAACATCGCGCCTTCTCAGGACGTGCTCACCATCATCCGCCGGGATGTGGGCAACCAGCCCCAGTTCATGCGGTGGGGCCTCATTCCCTTCTGGGCCAAGGACATGTCCATCGGCTACAAGATGATCAACGCCCGCGCCGAAACCGTGGCGGAGAGCCGCGCCTTCAAATCCGCCTTTCAGAAACGCCGCTGCCTGATCCCCGCCGACAGCTTCTATGAGTGGCAGGGCGCCGGCAAGAGCAAGCGGCCGTTACGGATCATGCTGAAGTCGGAGGAACCCTTTGCCTTCCCGGGCATCTGGGAGACCTGGAAAGACAAGAGCAACCCCGCGTCTGTCCCAGTGCTGTCATGCTCCATCATCACGACGGTTCCCAACTCGTTCATGGAACCCATCCATGACCGGATGCCGGTGATACTGCCCAGGGAGATGGAGCAGGTGTGGCTGGACCCAGGCAATGAGGATTTAGGAATGCTCCGGGAGATGCTGTTGCCCTGCGACCCAGGCCTGCTGAAGGCGTATGAGGTGTCTGCCCTGGTAAATTCGCCCAAAAACTACGGGTCCGAGGTCATTTTACCCGTCACCGCTCCCTTTAAGTAAAACCAATCTTGCGAGAAAAATTCTCTCCCTCAACGTCGCCTATCTAACAGGGTGCTGAAAAAGGGGTCGACGGCCCGAAATCGTCCCAATTTTCGTATCTGAGAGTCCGTCCATTTTTCGCAAGATCGGGGTTTTTCAGCAGCCTGCTAAAGGGTCTCCGCCACAGCATGGGGCAGTTCGCGGGCAATGCGCCGCTGACGCTGTAGATCTTGGTCACCTGCAACGCCTCTTGGGGCGACATGGGCGGCAGGATGGACGGCAAGCACCGGGCCAGTAGCGTCTTGCCGCTGCCCGGCGGCCCGCTGAACAGCAGGTTGTGGAACCCGGCGGCGGCCACCTCCAGTGCCCGCTTGGCGTGCTCCTGCCCCCGAACCTGGGCGAGATCAGCCTCGGGCGGAGGCATCTCCTCCGGCGGGGGTCTGGCGCCATCTCCCGCGATGGGTAAGATGGGGGTTTGGTCCCGCAAGTGGGCTACTAGGGCGGCCAGGGTCGGGACCGGGAAGACTCGTATGCCCTCCACCAGGGCGGCCTCCGGCGCGTCGGCGGTGGGGACGTACACCGCGACAAAGCCCTGGTCCCGCGCCACGGAGACCATCGGCAGGATGCCGCTGGTGTGCCGCAGACTGCCGTCCAGGGACAGCTCACCCAGAAAGGTGGCAGGCTCGGCGGGCGGAGCTGCCTGCTCCGAGGAGAGGAGGAGGGCGATGGCGATGGGCAGGTCGTAGGCAGGGCCGGCCTTTTTCAGGTCGGCGGGGGCCAGGTTGGCGGTGATGCGGCGCATGGGGAACTCGCAGCCGCTGTTGCGCAGGGCGGCGCGCACCCGCTCCCGGGCCTCCTGCACGGCGGTGTCGGGCAACCCCACGATGTTGAAGGCAGGCAGGCCGGGTGATATATCCACTTCCACCTGGACGATATAGCCGTCCAGGCCCACCACCGCGCAGGACTGGGCTGTAGCTAACACGGCAGCGGCTCCCCGGCGACGGTTCCGTCATGGTGGGGCGGGCAACCCACCCCACCATGACATGTGGCGCCTACTTGACAGTGAATGGTGCGAACATACCCAGGGCCACGTGGGGCTTCATACTGGCCAGGTCTGGAACAAAGCAGATAAAGGCGTACTGCCCGGCCTGCAGGTTAAACTCTCCATACGCTTTCTGCCCCGGCATGACTGCCTGCATTCCGCCGGCAAAGGTGAAGGGAGGTGGACTAGGGGGTGGTCCACCCGCCGGGGGCGGCCCGGACAGCATCTGCCGCATCTGCTCCGGGGGAAGCCCATCCTGGATCTTGATGGCTATGAGCTCGTGGGCCTGCTTGCCCTTGTTGATGCCCTCCAGGGTGACCTTACCGGCGCTGTAGCTGGCCGCCTGCCAGCTGAAGGTGAAGTCGTTCAGCAGTACCGCCTGGGCCATGGGCATCGCCGGCTGTTTGGCGGGCTTGGCGGTGACGGTAAGGTGCTTCACCATGCCCTTGGCAAGATGGGGCAGGCCGTCGGGCGCTGGAACGAAGCACAGAATCAGATACTGCCCCGGCGGCAGGTCCGTGATGCCCGGAGCGTCCCCCGGGCGCCACGCCGCCAGCTCCGCCCTGGAACGTCACGATGGCAAAAACGGCCGCCTCGCCCTTCTTGGCTTCCTCTTGGAACTTGGGCAAGGTAACGCCGTCGTTGAGGCGGGCCAACTGGGCGTGGTGCTCCTCCTTGCCGTTATTGCTCAACCGGACGCGGGTCAGGCCGCCTGGGATACTATCAGGAGCAGCGAAAGAGTAATCTGCTGCCTGGATCTGCACCTAGGGGAGCGGGGTGGCGGCCCCGCCGGAGCAGGCTGCTACCAGCAACCCACCTACGATGGCCAGGAGCACTGAGATGAAGAAGCGCTGGTAAGCCATGATCCAAATCCTCCTCTGGCGCGGCGGTTCAGGCCCCACGCCGGGCAGGATGATACACCGGCTTCTCGGGGGCCGCTACCCGCCGGTGACACTAACTTGGTATAGGTCGCAAGCCACGCCCACCGGCCCGGAGTAGGATCGGCGGGCTTCTTCCACCAGAGGCTGGGGGTTGAAGTGGTACTTGCTGTCAATGTGGGTCAGCACCAGTTGGCTGACCCCAGCCTCGGCGGCGGCGCGGGCGGCGTCGCTGGCGGTGGAGTGGGCGCGGCGGTCGGCGTCCTCCTTGTCCCGGTGGGTGCTGATGGCCTCGTGGATCAGCAGCTGTGCTCCCTGGGCCGCCTCCACCAGGCTGGGGCTGAAGCGGGTGTCCCCGGAGAACACTACCGCCAACCCGCCGGATTCTACCCGCCAGCCCACGGCGCCGGCGATGTGGTTCACCGGGAAGGCGCGCGCCCGGACCTGTGGGCTGAGCGGCACCCACTGGCCCGGCTGGGTGGGATGCCACAGCGCGGCGCGATGGCCGCTGGCGGTGTGGAGGCCGTCCTGGTCTACTCGTTGTCTGGCGTTGGTTGCCTGGAATAGGCGCTGTACCGACGACATGGACTCCTCGGTGCCGTAGACCTGCAGGGGCGGGCCGCCCGGGTTGGTAGAGTTGCGCTGCCCTTGAATGTAGGGCAGTCCGCCCATGTGGTCGCCGTGGTGGTGGGAGAGCAGCACCTGGTTAAAGTCCTGGGCCAGCATGCCCAGTTGCGCGCCGTGGCGCAGCGCCGAGTTGCCGGAGCTGGCGTCCAGCAGCACGCGGGTGCCGTCGTCCCAGTCCAGCACAATGGCGGTGTGGGCGCGGTAAACGCACTGGCCCGCGCCGGTGCCCAGGAAGGTCACGTGAACGTGGGGCATGGGGGAAACGCTCCTGCTCCGAATCAGCCTTAGCACCGCCGAGACGCAGAGTTCGCAGAGGATTCGGGCTTACTTTAAGATTGCCCTCAGCGTTCTCTGTGTGCTCTGTGGTGAATCTCGTGGCAGCCATCTTGCTATTCCGACCGCTCCCCCCACTCCGCCAGGCGCAGCTCCAGCTTGTGCTGGCGCAGGGCCAGGGTCAGGTCGCCGCGGGTGCGCTCCAGCACCGCCCGCATGCTGTCGGTGCGGCTGCGCAGCCCGCCGGTCACCGCCTCGGGGAAGTCCACTGTGACCAATATCCCGTACACCTCGTCCATCACCTGCATGAACTCCTCGCAGTGGTCAAAGGCGTCCCGGCGCAGCGCGTCCAGCACGTACCGCCGCAGCTCGCCGATGACCTCCGCCAACCCGTTGAGGAAGCTGGGAGGGTCCACCCCCAGCGTCTCGGGCTGAGGCATGGGCTGGCCGGAGATAAGCGCCAGGGTGATGTGGGCCTCGCTGTACTCCTTGCGGGCGTCGGTGGAGAACCCGGCGTAGTAAATCTCCGGGTTCTCCTGGCGGATGGGCTCCGTCTGCTTGAGCCGCTGGCCGGCCTGCTCCAGCAGCCGCCGCGCCTCGGCGAACTCGCCCCGGTGCACCGCTCGGATTGCGTTGGCCGAGAAGCGGATAACCTCCCGCGACACCGCCAGGGCCTGCTCCCGTGCCTGGTGCCGGGCGGAGAGCTGCTCAATGACCTGGGCGCTCAGGGTGTTGAGGGCGTCGTTGTAGCGGGACGGCATCAGGCGCGGCCTCCGGCATCGCGGATGGCCTGCACCAAACGGCGGGCGGCGGCCTCGGGGTTGGCAGCGCTGCCCACCGCGGCGGTGACGCAGATGGCGTCGGCGCCCGCCTGCACCACCGGCGCCACATTCTCGGCGTTGATGCCGCCAATGGCCACCAGGGGCACCTTGGCGAACTTGCGGGCCTCCCGAAGCCGCTGGACGCCCTGGGGCGGGCGGCCGCCGGGCTTGGTGGTGGTCTGGTAGATGGCGCCGAAGGCCACGTGGTCGGCCCCCATCTCCTGGGATTGCACCAGCAGGTCGATCTCCCGGTTGGAGCGGCCCAGCACCTGGTGGGGCGCCAGCACCCGGCGGGCCTGGGCCACCGGCAGGTCAGTCTGCCCAACGTGGACGCCGTGGGAGCCGATGGACGCCGCCAGGTCCACGTGGTCGTTGATAATCAGCGTCACGTCATTGTCGCGGCAGAGCTGGTTCAGCGCGATGGCCAGGGGCAGGATCTGCCCTTTGTCCCGCAGCTTGTCACGGAGCTGGAGCATCCGGGCGCCGCCGCGCACCGCCGCCTTGGCGATGTCCAGCGGGTCGCGGCCACCGGTTACCTGGGGGTCAATGATGACGTAGAGGCCATAAATGCGGTCTGCCTGCTGGCGGCGCAGGGCAATGCCCAACTGCGCCGCCAGCTCGTCCAGTGCTTGGGAGAGAGCTTGGCCCGCTGCGGCCCCGGCGCCTGCAACGCCCGGCTGCCCCGACACGCTGGCCAGCAGGCTGCGGGCGGTGGTGGTCAGGGACAGGGCGTCGTCTAGCGTTAGCGCATCCCGTGGTGCCGTGGATTGGCTACTGGAGGCCCGGGGCTGCAGATCCGCTGCCAGTTGGCCCAGTCGCCGCATCAAAGACGCTGGGAAGTTTTCCACCAGCGCCGGACAACCCTGGGCCAGGGCTTCCAGGCTGCTGGACAAAGCCGGATATCCCGCGGCGGGCCACGGGTTTCTGAGGTTTGCTGAGGTCATGGGTCTACTCCCTTGGGCAGATGGCCCTCCCGGGCGGCGTCAATAGTCTCGCGGACGGTGGAGGGCATATCCATGCCGTAGCGCCTGAAGCCTTCCTCCACGTGCCGTCCGATGTTTCTGGGGTCGCTGTAGTAGTCCCGGCCTTGGCTGGTTGGGTGCTGCTCATGCACCGACCTGGCGGTCTTGCCCAGGGCGAAGGAGGAGATGCGACGCTGCATGTCCCGGCCCTGGCAGTGGGCGCAGGCCGGCTCCAGGGGCGTGTTGATGCTCTTGACGAAGTAGGATGATACCTTCTCGCAGCCGCGGCAGCTATATTCGTAGATTGGCATGGGCTAAACCTGCTTGAACCTGGGAGACTGCCGGCGGGCTGGCCCGCTCAAGCTCCGGTATGGTCATCGCTGTGACTGTGGTCATGGCCGTGGTCAGCGGATGGAGGCGGGTCGAAGGACTGGGGGCCGGTGAACAGCTCCCGCCGCATGTGCTCAAAGTCCGGCGTCACCTGTCCGCCCATCTCCTGCTTGATGCGCCCCATTTGCTGGTCCACGCTGTGGGCGTCGTCCTCGTTCACGTCGCCCAGGGTTTCCCCGCTGGGTGTCCAGCACAGGCTGTCGCCCCAGGAGCGGTGGAAGGCAAACTTGGACAGCAGCCGGGAAAGGCGCGCGCCACCGCAACGGCGGCAGTTAGGTGTCGCGGCGCTGGACCAGCTATAGACCAGCGCGGTGCTTATCTGCTGGCAGTCGTCGCACCGATATTCGTACAGCGGCATCCGGTTGCGCCTCACCCTCCGGCGAATCTGGGGTCATTGTAGCATGGAGGGGGAGCGCTCACCAGAAATCGGACTTTGGGTAGTGCCTCAGTAAGGTCTTCGCCACATGAGCCATTCCCCAGGTTGGTATCCAGGAACGCCCTTTGGGTCACTTCGTCGTTCCGGCGGAGGCCGGAACCCAGGGTGACAGTTCGGCATCCATCTTCTAGTGACTGGGCGAAGCAGTTGGATTCCGGCTTTCGCCGGAATGACGAGGATTTAGCCATCCCTGCATAGATCTCTTCACCCAGACTGGTGCAAGCCCCCCAACCCCCACTTTGCAAAGGGGGAGTTGGGGGGCTTTCGGGCCTGGGGTTTCATCTCCTGATTAGCAACGCATGCAAGGCTCGTTAACTGACACACTGCCCCGGCCACCCTTGAAACTGTAACGCAATATGTAACATTAAGTTTATGAACATGAAGGAAGCTTCCAAGCCCAGCCGTATACCTGAATTTGCCAGCATCCAAGAAGAGGCGCAGTTCTGGGACACCCACAGCACCGCGGACTACGAGGATGAGTTCAAGCCGGTACAGGTGCGCTTTGCCAAGAACCTGTCTCAAGGCATTACCATACGCCTGGACACAGTGACGCTGGACAAGGTACGCGCCCTGGCCAAGTCCAAGGGGATGGGGCCCCCTACGTTGATTCGGATGTGGGTGCTGGAGCGGCTCCAACAGGACGAGGCGTTGCCCAGGGTTGACGCCGCCAGGAAGCGGAAGGCATAGGGGAGTCCCCGGTTCACCTGCGTGGCAAAGGCTCCCGCCAATCCCTGTTGTATAATACGGCCATCGCCAGACTAGCATGGCACAGCCCCCCACGAGTCGGGAAGGCCGGAAGGCGGGTACATGGTTTCCAGAGCACCCAAGCAAGACCAAACCCTGCCGATGTTCGCTGCCAGTGAAAAGCCAGAAAAGCCGGACACGCCGCTGTTGATGCTCATGGACGGGCATGCTTTGGTGCACCGCTCCTTCCACGCCATCGCGGTGCAGCGGCACCTGTCGGTAACGGCCACCGGGGAAGACACCACCGGCGTTTACGGCTTCGTCAACGTCTTTCTGCGCTCCCTGCAGGACTGGCGGCCCACCCACTGCGCCATCGCCTTCGACACCTCCGCGCCCACCTTCCGCCATCTGCGCTTCGTGGAGTACAAGGCCCAGCGCGCCGCCGGGCCGCCGGAGCTGCGCCACCAGTTCGACCGGGTAAAGCAGCTGATGCGGGCCTTCGGCGTGCCGGTGTTTGTGCTGGACGGCTTTGAGGCCGACGACCTTATCGGCACAGTGTGCCGGCAGGCTGAGGCCCAGGGCATTGACACGGTAGTCCTCACCGGCGACCGGGACACCTTCCAGCTCATCACGCCCCGAGTGCGGATTGACCTGGCCTACAGCATCCAGGAGCGGAAGGTGTACGACGAGGCAGAGCTGGCGGCCCGCTACTCCGGCCTCACCGCGGCCCAGCAGCCCGACTTCAAGGCCCTGATGGGCGACGCCTCGGACAACATCCCCGGAGTGCCGAAGATTGGCGAGAAGCGCGCGGCCACGCTGCTGAACCAGTTCCAAACCCTGGAGGGCATCTACCAGCATCTGGACGAAGTCACGCCGCCCAGCGTGCGCCAATCGCTGGCGGAGCACCGGGAGCGGGCCTTCGAAAACCGCGTGCTTACCACCATCTCGCGGGAAGCGCCGATAACCCTAGATGCGGAGGCAGCCCGCTTTGGCAGCTACGATCGCCAGGCGGTGGTGGACCTGCTGCGGGAGCTGGAGTTCCACAGCGTTATCGCCCGCCTGCCAAATCCTTCCAACCCCCCTTTGGCAAAGGCGGGCGAGGGGGGAGTTGCGTCTCCCGCCGCGGGCCCAGGCAAGACCTATCAGATAGTCCAGACGGAGGTCCAGCTTGCGGCCTTAGTGGAGACTTTGGCGGGGAGCGGCGGCTTTGCCTTTGACACCGAGACCACCAGCATCGACCCCATGCGCGCCGATTTGGTGGGGCTGAGCTTTGCCACCGAGCAGGGCGTAGCCTGGTACGTGCCGGTGGGACATCAGGACGGCCCGCAGCTGCCCCCGGAAGTGGTGCTGGCAGCAGTCAAGACCCTGCTGGAACGACCAGACCTGAGCAAGTATGCCCACAACGCCAACTACGACATGATGGTGCTGGCCAACCACGGCATCCACTGCCAGGGCGTGGACTTCGACACCATGATCGCCGCCCATCTGCTGGGCAAGAGCGCGGTGGGCCTCAAAAACCTGGCCCTGGACATGCTGGGGCAGGAGATGACCCCCATATCTCAGCTCATCGGCACGGGCCGGAAGCAGATCACCTTCGACCAGGTGCCCATCGCCGACGCGGCGCCCTACTCCGCCGCCGACTCCGACATGACTTACCGCCTGCAAACCCTGCTGCGGAGCCAGCTGACCAACCCGGAGCTGGTGTCCCTGCTGGCGGATGTGGAGATGCCCCTGGTGCCGGTGCTGGTGACCATGCAGCGTCACGGCATCAAGCTGGATGAAGGCGCGTTGCACGAGATGTCCCGCGACTTGAACCTACAGATGGCGCAGGTGGAGCAGGAGCTGTACCAGAGCATCGGCCACACCGTGAACATCAACTCGCCTCAGCAGCTCAGCGACGTGCTGTTCAAGGAGCTGGGCCTGCCCCACAGCAAGCGCACCCAGACCGGTTACTCCACCGACGCCAACTCCCTGGAGCAGCTCAAGGGCCTGCACCCGGTGGTGGACAAAATCCTGGACTACCGGCAGATGTCCAAGCTGAAGTCCACCTATGTGGACGCCCTGCCGGAGATGGTTAACCCCCGCACCGGGCGCATCCACACCAGCTACAACCAGACCGGCTCCGCCACCGGCCGCGTCTCCAGCAGCGACCCGAACTTGCAGAACATCCCCATTCGCACCGAGCTGGGGCGGCAGGTGCGCAAGGCGTTCATCGCCGAGGGGGCTCCCCAATGGCTGCTCTTCTCCGCCGACTACTCGCAGATTGAGCTGCGGGTGCTGGCCCACCTTTCCCAGGACCCCGGCCTGCTGGAGGCCTTCCGCCGGGGCGAAGACATCCACTCCTCCACCGCCGCGTTGATGTTTGATGTGCCCATCAACCAGGTCAACGGCGACATGCGGCGCATCGCCAAGGTGCTCAACTTCGGGGTCATCTATGGCCTGTCGCCCCACGGCATCGCCCAGCAGACGGAGTTCAGCCGGGAAGAGGGCGCCAAGTTCATCGAAACCTACTTCGCCAAGTATCCGGGCATCCAGGAGTACATCGACCGCACCAAGGCCAGCACCCGGCAGACCCAGTACGTGCAGACGCTGCTGGGCCGACGCCGGCCCGCGCCAGAGATCAACGCCGCCAATTTCAACGTGCGCAGCGCCGCCGAGCGCATGGCCATCAACATGCCCATTCAGGGCACCGCCGCGGACATCATGAAGCTGGCCATGATCCGGGTGCACCGGCGATTGGAGCAGGAGAAGCTGCGCACCAAGATGCTGCTCCAGGTACACGACGAGCTGGTGTTTGAAGTGCCCAAGGAGGAGCTGGAGGCGCTGAAGGAGCTGGTCTTCGACGAGATGCCCGCGGCCATGGACCTGGACGTGACCCTGAAGGTGGAAGCCAAGTGGGGCTATACCTGGGGAGACATGGAGTGAGGTGGTGGGCTCCGAAGCAACCATCTAGGTGAGCTAGGGCAGGAGCACATGGGTGGAGATTCATTACTCTCAGCATTTCGTGGAACGCCAGACGCTGCGTAATGTGCCCTAGGGACTGGCGGAGGAGGTGTTCCTCCATGCGGATGTCCATTTCTACGATTCGCTGACCAGGACTTATGTAGCGGTTAAGAGGCTACCGCTCCAAGACTCGGAGAGGGATGTAGCACTCACTTACGTTAGAATTGGAGAGGATGTCATCTTGATCACGATACATCCCTTGAAGCCGGGTCAGCAGCAGCGCCGAGTCCAAAGTAATCGATGGGAGCCGTATGAGCCTGAAAGTGCATTATGACCCCGAAGTGGACGTCCTTTATCTGGCTCGGGAGGGCCAGGAAGAGGAGGTGGTGGAGGTCTACCCCGGACTAAATCTGGAACTGGACGCCAGCGGCGAGTTGATTGGGGTGGAACTCCTGCACGCTTCAGAGCTGCTTAAGGAAGCAATCGGCCCCCTGATGCAGAAGGCGACCTCAGGACAGGGAGGAAAAGGTATGGTGACGCCTGATATTGATCCTAATCACTTCAAACGGTTCTGCAAGGGACTTGGCGGTCAAACGCTAAAAACCCTGAAACAGGGATGCGCGTTCAAATTCTCTGTGATATCCCACCCTGCTTACCGTTTGTTATTCACTCCAGAATCCACGGGCAAGGAAGGGGGAGTGGCAGAACGTTATCTGGACATCTATATTCGTGAGTATAACTCAAATGGCGGATCTTTAAGGCCAAGTGATTACACAGGTGCGGTGAACGGTTCATATGTAACAACTCTATTCAGTCTTTACTGGGATCACCTGAAGGGCCGCCGCTGCTATACAAAGACCTAACAAACTGGAGTGTGACTCGTGGAACTGCTTCGCAGCCTAGTTTTCGTGCCCGGCAACCGGGCCAACATGCTGGAGCGGGCGCTGGCCTTTAGCGCCGACGTCATCATGGTGGACCTGGAGGACTCAGTGCCTCCCGGCGAGAAAGTCGCCGCCCGAGAATTGGCACGCCAGTGGGTGCCCCAGCTGCGCCGCGCCGGCCGGCGGGTCATGGTGCGGGTAAACTCCCTGGACACCGGCCTGACTCTCGACGAGCTGGCGGCAGTGATTGGCCCCGATTTGAGCGGCATCAGCATCGGCAAGGGCGACTCTGCCTGGGACGTGCGGGAGGCGGACCGGCTAATCGCTCCGCTGGAGGCCGCCGCCGGAATGGAGCCTGGCGCCATCAAGCTGATCCCCTGGATTGAGACCGCCCGCGCCGTCCTGAACTCCCACGCCATGGCCACCGCGTCGCCGCGCATTGTGGCCATCGCCTTTGGGGCAGAGGATCTGACCAACGACATGGGCCTGCTCCGCACCGATCTGGGCGATGAGGTGCAGGTGCCCCGGGCGATGGTGGCGGTGGCCGCCCGCGCCGCCCGCGTACCGGCGCTGGACTCGCCCTTCGTGGCCTTCCGCGACCCCCAGGCCCTCCGGCAGGACGCCCACAAGGCCCGGCAGATTGGCTACACCGGCAAGTTCGCCATCCACCCAGCGCAAATTGACATAATTAACGAGACCTTCGGGCCGTCCGCCGAGGAGGTAGCCTACGCCCGGCGGGTGATGGCCGCCTGGGAGCAGGCGCAGGCGGCGGGCCGGGGTTCGCTGGACCTGGACGGGAAGATGGTGGACGTGCCGGTGGTGAAGCGGGCGCAAAATCTTCTCGCTCTGGCGGAGGCCATTGCCGCCGCGGCTCCCGCGCCGTGATGAGCATCGATGCAGAGTCTGAGGCCGGCGTGCCCGCCGACCGGATAGTTCTTCAGGGGATGCAGTTCTACGGGTACCACGGCGTCAATCCGGAGGAGCGGGCGCTGGGCCAGGCATACGTGGTGGATTTGACGGTGGAGCTGGACCTGCGCACGCCGGGCGCCACCGACCGGCTGGAGGACACGGTAAACTACAGCCGGCTCTACCGGGTGGTGCAGGAGGTGGTGGAGGGAACGCCCCGCAACCTGCTGGAGGCGGTGGCCGAGGGCATTGCCAGCCGCCTGCTGGGCGAGTTCCCGGTGCGGGCGGTGCAGGTGCGGGTGAAGAAGCCGCAGCCGCCGATCAAGGGTTCAGTGGTGGAGTACGCGGCGGTGGAGATTTACCGAATGCGGTAGCGTTTAACTCGGTAGCGTTTAGATGTGGGCAAAAAGGAAGGCCGCCCCGACGAATCGGGGCGGCCCTTTATGGTGTCTCCATAAATCCTTAACGGTTGAGTAGTGGAAGGAAGAATTAGTCACGATGTGAATGAACAGATCTCCCCGACGTTTCGGAGAGACATCGATGGGCTTTCTCAGGGAACCACCCCTTTGGACCGCGGGAGCCGAAGCTCAACCAACAAATCCTGAGAGTGGAGCACCCACCGAACGACCTAGGAACTGGGTCTAGCTTAGTCCCAACGTTAATCGAGACACCCGCCGGACCGATGCTCCCTAGAAAGGAGGTGATCCAGCCGCACCTTCCGGTACAGCTACCTTGTTACGACTTCGTCCCAGTTACCGAGCCCGACCTCGGCGCCTACTTCCCTTGCGGGTTGGCACAGCGACTTCAATTGTTCTCGGCTTCCATGACGTGACGGGCGGTGTGTACAAGGCCCGGGAACGTATTCACCGCAGTATGCTGACCTGCGGTTACTAGCGATTCCACGTTCATGCAGGCAGGTTGCAGCCTGCAATCCCAACTGGGGCCGGCTTTGGTGGGATTGGCTCCAGCTTGCGCTTTAGCGACCCATTGTACCGGCCATTGTAGCGTGTGTGTAGCCCAGGGCATAAAGGCCATGATGACTTGACGTCATCCCCACCTTCCTCCCCCTTGTGGGGGGCTGTCTCGCTAGAGAAATTAACTAGCGACGAGGGTTGCGCTCGTTGCGGGACTTAACCCAACACCTCACGGCACGAGCTGACGACAGCCATGCAGCACCTGTGAAGGCTTCCCGAGTTACCCCGGGATCGTTGCCCTTTCGGGTTCCTACTACCAACATGTCAAGCCCTGGTAAGGTTTTTCGTTTAGCATCGAATTAAACCACACGCTCCACCGCTTGTGCGGGCCCCCGTCAATTCCTTTGAGTTTTAGCCTTGCGGCCGTAGTCCCCAGGCGGGATGCTTATCGCGTTAGCTTCGGCACAGGGGGGGTCGATACCCCCTATACCTAGCATCCATTGTTTAGGGCGTGGACTACCTGGGTATCTAATCCAGTTCGCTCCCCACGCTCTCGTGCCTCAGCGTCAGATGCAGCCCAGAAGGCCGCCTTCGCCACTGGTGTTCCTCCCGATATCTACGCATTTCACCGCTACACCGGGAATTCCACCTTCCTCTACTGCCCTCAAGCCGGATAGTATCCCCTGACCTCTCCCAGTTAAGCCGGGAGCTTTCACAGGAGACTTACCCAGCCGCCTACGCACCCTTTACGCCCAGTAAATCCGGATAACGCTTGCCCCCTACGTATTACCGCGGCTGCTGGCACGTAGTTAGCCGGGGCTTATTCCCAAGGTACCGTCCTTACTCTTCCCCTAGAAAAGGAGTTTACAACCCGAAGGCCTTCTTCCTCCACGCGGTGTCGCTGGGTCAGGCTTTCGCCCATTGCCCAAGATTCCCTGCTGCTGCCTCCCGTAGGAGTGGGGGCCGTGTCTCAGTCCCCCTCTGGCTGGCCATCCTCTCAGACCAGCTACCCGTCATCGGCTTGGTGGGCCGTTACCCCGCCAACTACCTGATAGGACGCGAGCCCCTCCTCCGGCGCCTTGCGGCTTTCATCCCCAGACCAGGGCCTGGGGATCGTATGCGGGATTAACCTCGATTTCTCGGGGCTGGACCCCACCGGAGGGCAGGTTGCTCACGCGTTATTCAGCCGTTTGCCGCTTTACCTGACAGGTTGCCCCATCAGGTCACGCTCGACTTGCATGCATTAAGCGCACCGCCAGCGTTCACCCTGAGCCAGGATCAAACTCTCTAATCGGTGAACCTTACTTCCTTCCACTATTCAACTGTTAAGGAGCCCGGCAGGCAGCGCCCGCCGCAGCAAAAAGAAGTATAGCCGCCGCCCCCAGAGGTGTCAATAGGCATTTCGGGACAAATCGGCCCCTCGGCTGGGCCCTTACGGGCCAGGTTGTCGCCATTGCAGCGCAGGGCGTACCTCCCGCTGGGCGGGCTGGGCGCTGCGCACGGCACTGGCTTGTAGCCATAGGTTGATCCCCTTGACACCGATATGGGCGTGCCATAAACTCAAATTACATGGGCGCGCCTGTGCCCAATGTATCGCGGCCCGGTGGTGTAGCGGCTAACATACGGCCCTGTCAAGGCTGAGATCGTGGGTTCGAATCCCATCCGGGTCGCCACTCCATAGCCACATACTGCCTCATTTGCTCCATGCTTCTCCCCGCCGCGTCGCGATCAGGGTTGCCGCCGGCGCTATGCCCCTCGTAGAATGGCGCCGTGATGTGCATTTATACCTCCGTACTCATGCCGTAAGGGCCTGTCGCTATGGCAATAAAATGGTTTTACTTTGCGATGGCGTTGCTAGGTGGTATGGCGCCGGTGGCCACGCTTTACCTCCTTAACCTCCATCGCGCCGTGCCAGGGCTCCTGGTAGACCTGGGGCTCCTAATCTTCGTCCTGGGGTTGAGCTTCCTCTTCATCCCTATCGGTATTGCCGCCGGGCTGGCGTTAGCCGTGGTGCTGCACCTCGCCTGGGGCTGGCTGGCATCCCGCCGCCGCGCCGCCGCGGGCGCTGCTTCCTCTCGCCGCACTTAACCGCCGGTCCCAGCGCCCGGCTCACCCCACCGTATTACAGGTTCTCCTCAGAAAGCGCCACGCAGGAAACTATTCTTGACAAGAATGTCATCGCTGGTATATATGTTACCCTACTCTTGGGCCGTTGGAGCGCGAGGAGGCCGAGTGACGTCGACTGATGGCATTGATCCGGCATATATCATCGTGCTATCAGTCTGAAATCGTAATTCGGATGCCCTGTTTTCGGTGCGCCCTATTGGCGCTGGTCTGGTTGATATTTGACGTCTGGAGGTAGCCGGAATGGTTAGTCCCCGCAGGTGGTTTCAAGGATTGCTGGGCTTGCCCCTGATCTTGCTTGTTCTGGTGGCCGTGGCCTGTGGCGCATCGGCGGCGCCAACCTTGGCCCCAGCCGCCACGGCGCCTGCGGTGGCGCCTACCTCCGCGCCGCTCCAGCTTATCGCTACTCCCGCTCCCACGGCTCTTCCGGCGGACGTGGTAAACCCCGGCAAGGTCGTAGTGATGGTGGGCGGCTTCGGCAGCGAGAACTTCCTGCCGCGTTACTGCAGCGGTGAATGCCACTCCTGGGGCCGGCTGCTGCACGGCTACTTCGTCACCACCACGCACCAGGGTGGTGTAATTCCTTCGGCCATGGAAAGCTGGAAGGTCAGCGCCGATGGCAAAGTGTGGAATTTCAAGCTGCGCAAGGGCATTAAGTTCCACAACGGCGACACGGCGACCATCGAGGACGTGCTGTTCAGTGAGCAGCGCTCCCTCAGCGACAGCGAGGTGCCGGCCAAGGCTACTCCGACCCAGACGGTGGAGCTTCGGCTTATTGAGAAAGAAGAGATTACCGGTCCCGATGAGCTGACCATTACATACAAGAATGGCAACGCCGCCGGCGCGGTGTTTCGCTCTGATGGTCATGCGGGCAACAGCCGCATGAACCTGCTCCCCCGCAAGCTCTTGTTGGAGCCATACGCCGACACCGAGGCGGCCTACAACAAGCTGCCCGTGGGCTCCGGGCCCTTCAAGATGACATCCCGCAGCCCCGCCCAGTCCATGAGCTTTGAGCGGTTTGACGACTACTACTACCAGCCCAAGTTTGGGGCTCCCGAGGACCGCCGCCCGCGCTTCAAGTTCCTGGACCTGGTGCTGGTCCCTGAGCTTTCCACCCGCGTGGCCGCCCTGCGAGCCGGACAGGCCGACATCGTAGAGGCTGCCGAGGCGGTGAAGAACCAGGTCACCGGCTCCGGCGGCAGGCTAATCTACTCTCAGGAATCCAACTACGTGGCTTTGCAGCTCCTGGGCTGCTGGAAGCCCGAGGTGCGCTGCTCCGACATCCGCGTGCGCCAGGCGCTGAACCTGGCCATTGACCGCAAGACCATCCAGGAAACCCTTTACACGCCCACCTCCTACGCCATGGCTGGCTGGGGGTTTGTCACCCCCACCTCCCTGGGATGGAGCAAGGAGCTTACCCCGCCGCCCTACGACCCGGTTAAGGCGCGGGAGCTCTTCCAGCAGGCCGGATACAAGGTGCCCGGCAGCGCTACCGGCAAGGAGTTTGGCGCCTTTGTGCTCAACGGCTGGAACGCCGGCGACCCGCCCTTTATTCCCGACGTGGCCCAGTTGGTGGCGGAGACCTGGAAGAAGGAGCTGGGCATTGATGCCCAGGTGTCCATTACCGACCGGACTCTGGTGACTCAAAGGTGGAACGCTCAGGAACTGGTGAACAACGTTCGGCTGGAGGTCAACGAGGCCCGGTGGGACCCCTCTACCATTGCCCAGGCCCGGTTTAACGACCCCAAGAACGTGCAGCGCCTCTCTGAAGATACGGCCCTGCAAGTGGCGTCTCGTGAAGCTTACGACATTACAGCCCCAGAAGGACGCCAGGCGGCGCTGAACAAGCTGTACCTCCGGCTGCAACAGGAACAGTACTTCTTGCCCATGGGGCACAGCAACCTGCCCTGGGGGGTGAGCAAGCGCATTGCCGATTGGAAGCCCTGGCCGGTGGCGGCGTTCTTCAACGCCCACTGGACCATCCGCTTGGCGCAGTAAGCGCTCCATCTCGCATTTGGTGGCGCGGCCAGCCGCTGCTCTTGTGAAGGGTGGTTGGCCGCGCTGGTATCTTCCCGCACTCCTCGCTGGCTGAGCCGCCGGCGTCAGCAAGCCCAATCGGCGCAAGCTGAGGGTACTGGATGCAGCGTTACATCCTTTTCCGAATTCTCCAGGCCGTGGTGGCGCTGTGGATGCTGAGCACCGTGGTGTTCTTCATCCTGCACGTCACGGGCGACCCGGTGGCTTACCTTCTGCCGCCCGACGCCACCGCCGGGCAGGAGGAGGATCTGCGGCGGAGCCTGGGCCTGGACCGGCCCCTCTATGTGCAGTACGGCATCTTCATGGGCAACGCCTGGACCGGGGACTTTGGCAAGTCTACCACCAAGGGCACCCTCGCCTTGGACCTGTTGCTGGAGCGGCTGCCCAACACCATCCAACTGGCCCTGGCGTCCATCGCCTTCTGCATCTTTATCGGACTGCCTTTGGGTGTAATCGCCGCCATCAAGAAAGACTCAATATGGGACACCGTGGCCAAGTTCATCGCCCTGGCGGGTCAGTCCGCGCCCCAGTTTTGGCTGGCCATCCTCCTGATTATCCTGCTGGGGGCCATGCCCGCCGAGCGCGGATTGCCTGCTCTGCCTACCTTCGGCAAGGGCGGCATTGAGCACTTGATTCTTCCCACCGTGGTGCTGGGCTGGTCCATCATGGCCGGAGTGGTCCGCCTCACCCGCTCCGCCATGCTGGAGGTGCTGGATAGCGAGTATGTCAAGTTTGCCCGCGTCAAGGGGTTGAGCGAGCGCATGGTGGTGTGGAAGCACGCCGCCAAGAACGCCGTCATCCCGGTGCTGACCTTCTCCGGGCTGGCCCTGGGCGGCCTGCTCAACGGCTCGGTAGTGGTGGAAGTGGTGTTCGCGTGGCCCGGCGTGGGACGCATGCTCCTGGACGGCGTGGTGCAGCGGGACTTCCCGGTGGTGGAGGCTGCGATCCTGGCCTCGGGAGTCTTTTACATCTCCCTGGCGCTGCTGGTGGACATTTTGTACGCTTACGCCGACCCCAGAATCCGGCTGTAGAAGGAACCCAGGAGGGGCCGATGGCAACTAGGGTAGAAGCAGTAGGAACCGCGCTGGGCCGGGTGTCCCGGTTGTGGCGGCGTCCCGCCAGGCGAGGCGCGAGGATCCCCTACGTGCCCTCCGCCATTGTCGGGCTGCTGCTTTTCTGCGCCATCTTTGCCAACGTGATTTCGCCCCACCATCCCCGGGGTGCCGACGAGACCCAGCGTGAGCGGGTGGTGAAAACCCTGGTGCCGCCCTTCCAGAGCTGGGACAACATCCTGGGCACCGACCGCAAGGGTCTGGACATCCTGAGCCGCATGATTCACGGCGCCCGCACCTCCGCCATCATCAGCCTCATCGCCTTGGGCTCCGGCGTGACGGTGGGCACGGTGCTGGGTTTGGTGGCGGGCTACCGAGGCGGCTGGGTTGACGCCGTGATCATGCGCCTGGTGGACGCTGCCCTGGCCTTTCCGCTGATCTTGGTGGCTTTGCTGATCGTGGTGGTATTGGGTCCGGGAATCCAGAACATTATCCTGGCCATTGCCGCCACCGTGTGGGCGCGGTTCGCCCGGCAGGTGCGGGGCGAGGTGCTTTCCCTCAAAGGGCGGGAGTTTGTCACCCTGGCCAAGATCGCCGGGGTGCCGGAGCACCAGATCATAATCAAGCACATCTTTCCCAACGTGGTGAACACTCTGCTGATTGTAATCAGCCTGCAGGTGGGGCAAGTAATCCTCACGGAGGCGTCCCTCAGCTTCCTGGGTCTGGGGTTGCCGCCCGGCGACCCTGCTTGGGGCATCATGGTGGCGGAGGGCCGCAACTTCGTCATTGACGCCTGGTGGATGTCCCTCTTCCCCGGTATCGCCATCACGATGGTGGTGCTGGCCTTCAACTTCTTCGGCGACTGGCTGCGGGACACCCTGGACCCCAAGCTGCGGCGGATCTAGCTTCCATAGGTGAGACGGCCGATGGACAAACTAATGGGTGGTTCCGAGTTTCAAATCTTGGCTGGCGCCGGGCAGCAAAGGGTGGGGTTCCTTGGACGATTGCTCAGGAAGGTTGGGAGAGAAATTAGTAGAGTGTTGAGGAAAAAGGATACGCCTGGTTAGCTGGATACCGGCGAATTCCTAGGTCAAGACCTTCTGGTAAATCTGCAGACGGTGCCGCCCGCTTTCCGCCACAATGACGTGCCCTTCCCGGTCCAGATCAATCCCCACCGGCTGGTAGAACCGCTTCTCCGCCTCCATGGAGCGCGCCTGTGCCCGCTTCTCCAGCATGCTCTCCGGGTTGGAGGACAGGCGCTGCATGCCCCACTTGGACATGCCAGCGTCCCCCAGCAGCTTGGCAGCAAAGCGGCCTTGGCTGTCGAAGACCTGGACGCGGTCGTTGCCCCAGTCCACCACGTAGATGAACCCCTGGGTGTCCACCGCCACGCCGCTGGGCCGCTTAAGATGGCCGTCTCCTGCGCCTGGGACGCCCAGCTTCAGCAGGAACCTGCCTTGGGGGTCAAACTTCTGCACCCGGTCGTTGCGCCAGTCGGCCACGTAGATGTTGCCCTGGCGGTCCACGGTGAGGCCCCAAGGGGTGTTCAGCTGGCCGTCGCCCGCGCCGAAGCCGCAAAACTGGCTCAGAAACCGGCCGTCCTTGGTATATCGCTGGATGCGGTGGTTCAGGCTGTCCGCCACCAGCAGGTGGTCATCCCCGTCAAAGGCGATGCCCGCGGGCCGCTCCCACTCCCCAGGGTCGTCGCCCAGAGTGCCCCAGCGGCCCTGGAAGTTGCCACCGCAGTCAAAGATGCTGATGCGGTGCAGGTACTCGTCGGTAATGTAGACGCACCCCTGCTGGTCCAGGGCAATGGAGTTAGGCCACACGAACTGGCCCTCGCCGTCGCCATTGCCGCCGAACTTGCCCAGGTAGTCCTCACCGACGTTGCAGCGCACGACCCACTTGCCGTCCTCTTGGAACTCGTAGGAGCTGTTCAGCACGTACAGCAGCCCGCCCTTGCCGGCGGCGACGTCGACCGGATGCCGGAACCCCACCTGCCCGCCGGCAGCGGCGTTTCCGATGGTGTGGCTGTAGCGGTAGCTGGGGCTGGCAATAGCTTGAGTGCTCATGGTTCTCTCCCAAAGCTATCAGCCCTCAGCTTTCAGCTTCCCCTCCTCCCATCGGGGAGGGGGCTGACGGCTGACAAGCTGAAAGCTGACCGCTAATTAAGCTGAAACTCCGGCGCCGCCACAATGAGTTGCAGCAGCCGGGCTACCCGCTGGTCAAAGGCCTGGCGCTCCGCCTGATTGCCGCAGCGCACTGGCCCGCCGTGCTCCACGTAGGTAATCAGCTCCGCGCGGCGGCTTGGGGGCACCCGCACCGGCCCGATCAACTCCAAGCAGCGGTCCACCAGATGCGCCGCAGTGAGGGCCGGTCCCCAGGCGGCCAGACGCTCGGCCATGCGCCGCACCCCTGGCTTGGCCAAGTCCCCCACCTGGTCGGCGGCGAAGTTCACACGCTCCACCAGCGCGCCGCTGTCAATCCACTCTTTGCCGGTGTGCCAGCCCTCCACCGTGGGCGGGTTAAGCAGCTCCTGGCCCATGTAGTTGCAGGACGCGGATATGGTGTGGATGTAAGGCTTTGCGGAGGTGTAATCGCCCGCCAGGCGCATCACGCCCGCGACCAGCTCGGCGGGACTTTTCACCTTGGCGTAGCGGACGTTCGAGGCTTTGAAGAACTCGGAGCTGAACAGCGCCCACAGCATGGCGCGGATGTCGTAGTGGGAGTCAAAATAGGCTTGCTCCAGAATCCGGATGGCCGCCGGGTCCCTGGGCGGAGTGTTCTGCCAGGCGGGTACCTGCGGTTCATCCGCCACGAAGAAGTTGTACAGGTGGCGGGAGATGAACCGGGCAGTGGCCGGCTGCTTGCAGATGATGTCCACCACATCCTCGCCGTTGAACCGGCCCTGCTCGCCAAGAAAGGTCTTCTCGTCGTCGTCGTGGTCGCCGGGCCGGTACTCGAAGGTGTTGAAGTGCTCCCCGTAGGGGTAGCGAGGCAGGCCCGTCGTCATGGTCCAGCCCGTAAATGCGCGGGCGGCGACTTTCACGTCGTCCTCGCTGTAGTTGGCCTGCCCGTCCATGCCCACGCCCATGGTGAATAGCTCCAGCAATTCGCGGCCCCAGTTCTCGTTGGGCGCGCCTTTGTGATTCTCGCAGTTGTCCAGCCAGAAGATCATGGCCGGGTCGCGGGACATCTCCACCAACAGGGTGCGGAAGTTGCCCATGCCGTACTGGCGCAACATCTGCAGCTGGCGGTTCATCTGGGGGGCGTTCTCCACCTTGGAGAACCCAGTGGCGAAGACACTGTGCCAGAAGAGGGCCATCTTCTCCTCCAGCGGGCGCTTGGTGCTAATCATGCGGTGCATCCAGTAGCACTGATAGCCCTGGATGCCCGTGCCGGTGCGGAAGTAGGGGATGTATCGGTAGGCCAGATCGTCGTCAAAGGGGGGCTGTTGCTCCGGGTGCAGCAGTTCATCCACGGTGGCGGCGTAGCCCTTAGCAGCCCGCGCCTCCAGCTCCTCCCGTCCCGCGCCAAACCCCGCCCGCCGCATTAGGTGGCCCATAAGAGCAAGGTCATTCACCATTGGCATGGTCAACCTCCTGGCTGCGATGGGTATATCCTATCTACTCTGCCCCCGGTTGAAAAGAGGGCAGGCAGGGACCTCCGGCACAAGCTAGGGCCCTGCCCCCTTCCCACAGGGACGGGGGCAGGGCCCTACTGCCAAACGTATGGCGCCGCGTCTAAAGCCAGGTCCGCCGGTTACTTCAGCACTATGGTATGCATGGCCGAGGGAAAAGACGCCAGGGGGTTGGGGGTCCACTGCGCCACCCGGGACCCCACACCCCACGGCACATTCACGTACCCAACGCCTATATAGTACTGCTCTTCC
>SHYG01000016.1 GCA_009692925.1 Dehalococcoidia bacterium | reverse complement strand
TGCCCGGCACGCCGTTTTCTGCAAGCGGTTTACCGTGGCGGCAGGGCCTGTGATAGAATAAGCATGCCTCATGGGCCGGTAGCTCAGTTGGTAGAGCATCGGACTTTTAATCCGAGTGTCGTGGGTTCGATCCCCACCCGGCCCACCACCACCTTCTCACTCCCTCAGGTACTCCCGCTGCCACTGGATGAACTCCTCAGTGCGGTTCACCGCCCGCAGCAACTCCGGCGTCGCCTGCTGCTCCCGCAGGTCCTCCATGGCCCCGCCGTCGCGCAGATGCAGCAGGGCATCGTGCACCGCCTTCACCGCCACGGCAAAGGTGGGATTGCCCAGCATCAGGATGCGCACCCCGTTGTCTCCCAGAAAGGCCAGGTCGTTGCGGGCCTCGGGCGGCGGGTTGAGCACACAGATGGGCAGCGACGTGACCCGGTGCACCGCCTCAATAGCGCTGCGGCCGCCCCGGACGCCGGTGAGCATCAGGGCTTCCGCGCCGGTGTCCGAGTAGGCGCGAATGCGGTCCAGGGCCTCCTCCAGCGGACACTCCCCCAGGGCGGCGCTGCGGGCCACGATGACCGTGGCGGGGTCTGAGCGGGCCGCCACCGCCGAGCGCAGCTTGCCCACCTGCTCCGCGGTAGTCACCAGGCCGGGGTGGGACACGTTGAACCGCTTGGGCACCACGTTGTCCTCAATCTCGATGGCCGATGCGCCGGCGGCCTCCAGCTCCTGCACCGTGCGCCGCACGTTCACCGCGTTGCCGAAACCGTCCTCGGCATCCACCATCAGGCTCACTGGGTCAATGCGGGTGATGCGGCGGCAGCAGTCCACCACGTCGGACATGTTGGTCATTACGATGTCCGGCACCCCCAGGTTGGCCACCTTGCCCACGGAGCCTGACAGCACGCACACCTCGTACTCCAGCAGGTGAGCGATGTGCGCCGACAGGGGGTCGAAGATGTTGGCCGCCAAGGTGCAGCTCGGGCGAAAGAGAACATCGCGGAAACGCTGGCGTGCTTGCGACATGGCGCGGGCCTCCTGGGTAAAGTAGTGGACTACCCTATAGCAGCGGCGAAGTGCCGTTCCCCGGCGGGTTGCGTGGCATGAAGAACTCCCGCTTCTCCGGGTCGGCGAACCCGTCAATGTGGATTGGCGCCAGACCGGGACTTTCCAGCGCCGCCTGCACAATGTGCTTGTTGAAGGCGCTGACGTTGCCGGCCTCCAGATACTGTCCCACCGGCATCCACTGGCACTCCTCAATCTCTTCGGTCTGCATGGTGATGTCTTGGCTCAATGGGCTGAGCCGGCACACAAAGTAGATGTCCGACTTGCCGTAGCGGTAGCCGTGCCAGTGGCGCAGGCACACCAGGGCGTCGAAGCGAGTCCGCACCCCGGTCTCCTCTAGCACCTCCCGGATCACCGCGTCCACCAGGTGCTCCCCCGGCTGGAGCGCGCCGCCGGGCAGTTTGAAAGACAGCGCGGCGGTGGCCCGGTGCCGCTCGCACACCACCAGCAGCTCGCTGCGGTCGTTCAGCACCACGCCGCCAGCGCCGATGTAGTGGGAGGCGTAAGGCGGCACGAACGCGCCCTCCACCAGGCGATGAGTGAGCATGAGGTAGTCGTGCCCAGTATGGTGAAATTCGAAGCCCGCTTCCACCGCCACCGGGATGACCGCGGCCTTGGCGGTGGGCACTTCCAGCCACACCACCTTGAAGCCCTTGGCGCGCCACGCCGGCAGCGAATCTTGCAACCGCCGCCGGAACTCCTGGGGGTCGCCCGGCAGCGCCGCCGGTTTGGGTATCACCCCGCCAAAGGGGTTGGTGGAGGACTCTAAGATATCGGGCATAGACACATCACTCGCTATCCGCAGGGGCGAGACATGCCTCGCCCCTGCGGGTCAATCGCTAGTCCCCAGCAACTGGCGCCGGCGCCCCCACGGGCCGGGCCTCCGCGGGCAGGTCATCCTCCCAGTGGGGCACCAACACCCGGGAGGTGGGTTCCAGCAGCCAAATGCAGACTACGCCGCCCAGGCTGGCGGCGATGGACAGCGCCCAGGCCAAGTCGTAGCTGCCAAAAGCGTCAAAAATGACGCTGCCCATGAGGCCGCCCACCGCCATGCCGGTCTGGGACCCCATCTGCTGGAAGCCAAATATCATGCGCACCGGCCCCATGCCGTAGTACTGGCGGTTGATGACGATGAAGGCCGACATCTCGCCGCCCAGACCGATGCCAAAGGCAAAGGCAAACAAGTAGAACTGCCAGGCCTCCTGGGTCCAGAAGAGCATCAACACGGCCATGCCCTGGAGGAAGAAGAACAGGGCCATCACCCCTTTGGCGCCGAACCGGTCGGCCAGAATCGGCACCGTAAACCGGCCGCCGACGCTGGCCAGGGAGTAGATGCTGACGATCCACGCCGCTCCCGCCAGCGGCACGCCTTTGGTGGTGGCGAAATGCACCGCCGATACCATGATGATGGCGTGGCCCAAACACCCCAGGTGGTGGATGGCCATCAGGTTCCAGAAGGCGCGGGTACGCCGCACGTGACGCATGAACACTTGGGTGCGTATCTTGGAGGCGGCAGGACTGCTGGGCGCTGGAATCGGTTTATCGTCCTGGGTGTCGCCGTAGGGCCGGAGGCCCTTAGACTCAGGGTCGCCCCGGAAGAAGTAGAGCAGGACGAAGATAATGGTGCCGCCTACTCCGGCGATGAGCCAGAAGGCCGGCTTCCAGTCCGTGTTGCCCAGCAGCAGGGCCAGCACCGGAGCCATGATGGATGCGCCCATGCCGCCCAGCGACTGCTGCAAGCCCACGGCCACACCCAGCTTCTTGCGGAACCACGCCGCCACCGTGGTAGGGATGTTCACCTGGAACATCGCCTGGGCAATGCCCAATACCACGCTGAAGTACAGGTATAGCTGCCAGATCTCGGTTACGGTGCTCAACAGCAGCAGTCCCGCTACGTGGAAACAGGCCCCCACCAACAGGAAGCGGCGCGCACCGTACCGGTCCGCCAGCATCCCGGCCAGCGGAGACAGGAAGGCCTGGATGATGCTCTTGAAGAAGTAGGCCAGGGTGATGGCGGTGAGGCTCCAGCCAAAGTTGTCCTGGATCACCGGCAGCAACACCGCAAAGGCCTGGCTGATGAAGTTGGTGCTGACCTGCAGCACCGCGGCCATGGTGGCAATCACCCAAGCAAAGTGCAGCTTGGGACTAACCTTAACTGACCGGACCCAGTTGTCTATACCCAAGTTGGCCACATCCCTCTTAACTGGAGAATTGCAACCATTTTACGCTTTACGCCGCACATTGCAATGGAGCAGTCCCACAGGTACCTGTTCAGACTTGATGAGGTGAATTGGTCCAAAGCTGCTTGTGGAACCGGGGTATTGGGGTGCTTGGTTATGGTAAACCAGAGGCATGGACACCGAGTTAGACCTCACCACAGCCAGCCGGGACACCCTGCTGGCCATCATCGCCGAGCAACGGGCAACGATTGCACTACTGCAGCAACGGGTCGCCTCCCTGGAAGCCCGGTTGAACATCCGGGGCACTCCTGGCATGCCGGGCAATAAGCCAGCTTCCACCCGGCCAGCACCCAGGAAGGCGGAGCGAAAACGCCGGCCCCACGGCTTCGCCCGGGTGCGCATGGCCCCTACCCAGCGGGTGGAGCATGCGGTGGAGGTCTGCCCCGACTGTGGCAGCCACCTGAGCGGCGGATGGGTGCAGCGGACCCGGGAGGTCATCGAGGTTCCAGTAGCTCTAGCCTAGGTCACCCAGCATGTCATTATCGCGCGGGTCTGCCCAATCTGTGAGCAGCGTCGGGTGCCCAAGGCGCAGTGGGATGGTGTGGCGGCGGGACAGCAGCGCTTTGGCGTGAACCTGGTCAGCCTGATGGTGACCCTAAGGGAGGAAGGACGGCTGCCCCTGCGGACCATCCAATGGTATCTACAGACGGTGCACCAGTTGCATCTCAGCGTGGGGGGCATCGTCCAGGTCATCCATGGGGCGGCCAAAAAGGCTCAACCCGCGGTGACTCAGGTACTGGAGCGCATCCGCGCCAGTCCAGTGGTGCACGACGATGAAACCGGCTGGCGTCAGGACGGAGCCAATGGCTACGTCTGGACCTTCAGCACCCCCACCGAGCGGTACTTCCTGCGCCGGGGTCGCGGTAAAGGGGTGGTGGACGAGGTGCTGGATGAGTCCTTCAGCGGGGTGTTGGTCAGTGATTTCTACGCCGCCTATAACCATTACCCTGGCCTGAAGCAGCGGTGCTGGGCCCATCTGCTGCGGGACATCCATGAGCGGAAGGTGGTGTGCCCCGACGACGCTGGGCTATTGCAGTGGGCCACGGCCGTCCACCAACTCTATGAGGAAGCCAAGGCCCTGCGCAGTCCCCAAGCCCAGCAAAGGCTACGGGACCAGTTGCAGCTGGAGGGGAGACTGTTGGCCCTCTGCCGCCCCTTCCTCAACGACCCCTCAGCGGCCCAGGGCAAGCTCTGCCGGCGCATCGACCGCTTCATCAAGGAACTGTTCGTCTTTGTGGCGCACCCGGTGGTGCCCTCGGAGAACAACGCCGCCGAGCGCAGCCTGCGCCATCTGGTCATTAGCCGCAAAATAAGCGGCGGCACTCGCTCCGACCAAGGCACCAACAGCAAGATGACCCTGGCTTCCCTCTTCGGCACCTGGCGCGCCCGAGGCCTCAACCCGCTCCTGCAATGCCGCCAGTTGCTCACTTCCCCTCAAGTCTGAACTGTTACTCCTGCAGCTTGCGCCCATCTTTATCCAAAGGCAGACCACCGGTGTATAATACCGCCCAGTTAGGATTGCACACGCCAGCGGCAGCGTTCGCTGTCACACAACGGGAGGTCAGATGCCCATCATCCAGCGGCCCTACGTGCCACCCGAAGACAATATACCCAAAGACGAGACTTATGTTAACCCGGGGGACACCCAGACCCAGGCCCAGGCGGCGGGGGAGCCCATCACCTTTTACTGCGACTCGATGCACATCTTCAGCAGCCTTTACTCAGCGGTGCTGTTCTTCGGCGAGCAGATGGAGGAGCGGGAGCCCATCCTGCGGGCGCGCATCAAGGTCAGCCCGCAGATGCTGAAGGCCCTGGCCCTGCTCACCAACAAGCACGTGCGGGAGTACGAGCAGGCGGTGGGCCCCATCACGCTGCCCGACCAGGTGTACAAGGCCTGGGAGATTGAGACGGAGAAGCCGGCGTGACCCAGCCGTCAGACACGCCGCCGCCAGACCGTCCCCTGGCCGAGGATTTGGCCTGCCCGGTGCAGATTGAGCCCGGCGTTGACCGCGCCACGCCGGAGGGCTGGGAGTGGCGGCGCATTGGCACCAGCCAGCCCAACGCCGCTACCTTCCACGTCAACCATACCGACACCAGCCGGGTGATGGTGGACGTGCTGCGGGCGACCGACGCGCCTCCTGAGGCGATATTCGTCCTCACGCGGGACATCCCCATCCTGGTAATTGACAGCCTGGACCAGTTCTGGGCCGGAGAGACTCCCGGCGCGCTGCCCCTGCAGGGCCTGCGAGTGCCGGTGGCGGCGGACACCGTGGCGGAGGCCAAGCAGAAGCTGGCCGGCGACCTGTCGGCCCAGCTCCGGCTGCTGCTGCTGCTGTCCTCATCGCGGGAGGGACGGCTGGCGCCGCCGATCAAGGCCAACCTGGAGCTGCTGCGCGCGGTCATGACGCCCCGGCAGGGTACTTAAGAACGCGTTTCACCGCAGAGAGCGCGGAGAACGCAGAGATTCCTACAATGGCCTGCGATGAGGCACTGGCCCAACCGCATGCGCGCGCCATGGACTTCACCGGGCGGGCCATGAAGGGGATGGTGCTGGCGGCCCCGGCGGCCCGCCGCGCCCCAGCGGACCTGGCGCGATGGGCGCAAGCGGGGCTGGAGTTCGCGCGGAGCTTGCCGCCGAAGAAGGGGAAGTAGAAGGGTTAATCTAAATGTCGTTGTTTGTATGAGAGGGCTTAGCAGGGTGCTGAAAAATGGGTCGACGGCCCGAAATCGTCCCAATTTTCGTAAGTGAAGTTGCCTACTACCAATCCGTTGGTAAGCCGGTATTCCATTCAATCGATGACCTTTACAAGTGGGTCGATGATAACAACAAGGAAGAAATATAACGAGCGTATCCAGCCGCCACTGAAACCAGCGGTTACCCCTCCGCCGCCAGCCGCGCCGCCAGGTGGGACACCACCTGGTCCAGGGGCACCATGTTGGCCGCCGCCTCCCGCCGTCCCTTTACCTCCACCGCGCCGTTTCTTAAATTGCGCGGGCTGACCACCAGGCGCACCGGCATCCCCAAGAGATCAGCGTCGTTGAGCTTGACTCCGGCCGTCGGGTCGGGTCGGTCGTCGTAGAGCGTCTCGATGCCCGCCGCCCACAGGTCACGGTATAGCTGCCCGGCGGCTTGGGCCACCGCGGCGTCGCTCAGGTTCAGGCCCACCAGATGCACCTGGTAGGGGGCGATGGGCGCGGGGAAGACCATGCCCTTGTCATCGTGGTTCTGCTCGATGGCCGCCGCCAGCAGCCGGCCCACGCCGATGCCGTAGCACCCCATGATAATGGGTTTCTGCTGCCCCTCCCGGTCCAGGTGCAGCGCCCCCAGGGTCTCGGAGAAGTAGGTGCCCAGCTTGAAGATATGGCCCACCTCCACGCCGCGAGTAGACTCCAGAACGCGGTCGCAGCGGGGGCAGCCGTGGCCCGGCTGGGCCAAGGCGATGTCCGCCAGCAGGTCTACCTGGAAGTCCCGGGGGTAGCTGGCCCCGCGCAGGTGCGTGTCGGGCTGGTTGGCCCCCGCCACAAAGCTGCTGCCACTGGTGATAGATGGGTCGCCCACCCGCTTGACGCCAGTGATGCCGATGGGCGAGGCAAAGCCAGCTACCAGCCCGGCGGCCTTCAGCTCCTCGTCGGTGGCCAGGCGCAGGGTGCGGCAGTGCAGGGCGTTCTTCAGCTTGACCTCGTTGACCTCCAGGTCGCCCCGCAGCGTGGCGAACACCAGCTCGTCGTCGGCGGTATATAACACCGCCTTGAGGGTGCGCGATTCAGGAATGCTCAGAAACTCCGCCAGCGCGGCGATAGTTTTGATGCCGGGGGTCTTCACCGCTTGCAGGGGCTGCGCCGGCTCTGGCGCCAGGTCAGGAAAGCGCCCGGCGGCCTTCTCCGCGTTGGCGGTGTAGCCACAGCCGGGGCAGGTGATGACGGTGTCCTCTCCAGTGCTGGTGGGCAGGATGAACTCGTGGGAGTCCTTGCCGCCGATGGCCCCGCTGTCGGCCTCGGCCATCAGCACCGGCAGGCCACACCGCCGGTAGATGTTGCGGTAGGCCTGGGCCATAGCCTGATAGCTCTCATCCAGGCTGGCGTCGTCGGCGTGGAAGCTGTAGGCGTCCTTCATGGTGAACTCCCGCACCCGCACCAGACCGGCCCGGGGGCGGAGCTCGTCCCGGAACTTGGTCTGAATCTGGTACAGGACCACCGGCAGGTCTCGGTAGCTCTGCACGTTGGCCCGCACAATGCTGGTGATGACCTCCTCATGGGTGGGCGCCAGCACCATGGCGCGACCCCGGCGGTCCTGGAGGGAGAACATGTTATCCCCGAAGGCGGCGCGGCGGTTGGTCTGCTCCCACAGCTCCAGGGGCTGGAGCGCGGGCATCATCAACTCCTGCCCGCCGGCGGCGTTCATCTCCTCGCGAATGATGTTCTCAATCTTGCGCAGGGAGCGCCAGGCCAGCGGCAGGTAGGCGTAGACGCCGGCGGCCACCTGATAAATCAGCCCGCCCCGCAGCATCAGGCGATGAGCGGCGGTCTCGGCCTCGGGCGGGTCGGCGCGCAGGGTCTTGGACACCAGGCGAGTGAACTTCATAGTACGAGCGCCACCATCAGGCTTCGGCCTTCTCCACCTCTTCCATCAGGGCAGTCAGCATATCTGCGGCGGGCACCACCCGCACCTTCTGCCCCTTGCGGAAGATAATGGCCCGGCCCGCACCCGCGGCGATGCCCACGTCGGCGTCCTTGGCCTCGCCGGGGCCGTTGACCTCGCAGCCCATCACCGCCACTTTGATCTTCTTGTTGCTCTTCTTCAGCAGGGCGTCCACGTCGTTGGCCAGGCGCACCACGTCCACGTCGGCCCGGCCGCAGCTGGGGCAGGCCACCAGGGTGGCGCCTTTGCTGCGCAGGTTTAGCGACTTGAGAATCTCGTACCCGGCGGCCACCTCTTCCTTGGAGTCGCCGCTCAGGGAGACGCGGATCGTATCGCCGATGCCCTCGTACAGCAAAATCCCCAGACCCACGGCGGTGCGGATGGAGCCCGACGACACAGTGCCCGCCTCGGTGATGCCGAGGTGCAGCGGATAGGGCACCATCTGGGACAGGCGCCGGTACGCCTCCACGGTGGTGGGCACGTCAAAGGCCTTCAGCGAAATCTTGATGTTGTCGAAGTCCTGCTCTTCCAGAAGGCTAATCTCCCACAGGGCGGTGGCGACCATGTGGTCCACCACGCTGTACTCGCCCTCTTTGCCTTCCCCGGCCTTGGGCAGCCGGTTGACCAAATCCATGTGCCGGGAGAACCCCCGCGTTCGGCCGATGCCGCCCACCGGAGGCAGGCTGCCAAAGTTGACGCCGATGCGGATGGGGATGCCCCGCGCCTTGGCGGACTGCACCACCTGCCGCACCTGGGCTTCGTCGCGCAGATTGCCGGGGTTGAGGCGCAGGCAGTCTACGCCGCCCAGGGCACACTCCAGGGCAAGCTGGTAGTGGAAGTGGATGTCGGCGATGAGGGGGATGTGGATCTGCTTCTTGATCTCCGCCATGGCCTTGGCCGCCGCCATGTCGGGCACGGCGCAGCGAATGATCTCGCAGCCCGCCTCCTCCAGCTCGTGAATCTGGCGAACCGTGGCGGCGACGTCGCGGGTGTCGGTCTTGGTCATGGACTGGACGGTGATGTCGGCCCCGCCGCCAACCTTGACTCCGCCCACGTACACCGCTTTGGTGACCCGGCGCTTGTTCATGGAGCACACTCCTGCCCTTGCCAGAAGATAAACGTCCCAGCATGAAGGAGCTGGTGAACCTAGTACATCGTAAGCGGAGTGAATGTTACACGAAAGGGGAGGGGGATGTATATCCATCCTTATTATGCGATTACGCGCCCTAGAAAGCAGCAGGGGCAGGTTTGAAACCTGCCCCTGCGTTCAAAGACTCCCACTTGTCGCGTGATTCGGCTGGTATGCCTACCCGCCCAGTATGCTCTTGCCCTGGATGAGCCGCACGATGTCCCCGTAGCTGATGTACAGGACGAAGGTGATGAGCAACACAAAGCCTGCCAGGTGCACCATCCCCTCTTTCTCCGCGGGGATGCGCTTGCCCCGGCGCACCCACTCGATTAGGACAAACAGCAGCCGGCCGCCGTCCAGCATGGGGATGGGCAGAATGTTGAGGATGGCCAGGTTGACGCTGAACAGGACTGCCAGCACCAGCCAGCCGCCCAAGCCGCCTTCACGGGTGACCTCGCCCGTCACCTGGGCAATGCCAATGGGGCCGGAAAGCTCCGGGCTTCTTCCGCCCACTACCCAGCTGGCGACCTCTTTCTTAAGCAGGATCAGCAGGTCCCAGGTGCCGGCCACACCTTTGGGCACCGCAACCCATGGTGGATCCGAGCGGGTCTCCACACGCGAATTCTCCAAGGAAAGCCGCACGCCGGTGGGGCCCTGGCCTTCCGGAGGATTGTATCTGGGAGTGACCCGGATTACTTGCTGCGTCGCTCCCCGCTGCACCACCCACTCCATCTCCGAGCCCAGGTTCAAGCTAACGGCGCGGGGCACATCAGACTGCGTCTCAGCGACGCGCCCGCCGGCCTTCAGCACCACATCTCTCGCCCGCATGCCAGCAGCCTCGGCCGGAGACCCCGGGAGCACCTCCGTCACCACCACATTACCCACGGTCACGTCCTGGGGGATCATGAACATGACCGCCATGATGACCATGGGGAGCAGCGCGTTCATCGCCGAGCCGGCCGCCAGCACTACTGAACGGGCGAATACGCTCTTACTGGCCAGGCTGCGGGGCACCGCCGGGTTGTTCTCTCCAGCCAGGCGCACAAACCCGCCCAGGGGAGTCCAGTTGAAGGTGTACGCCATGTCCGCCAGGATCATGGAGTCCGCGCCGATGGCCCGGATTTTGCCGTCGTGCTTCAGAAACTCGTCGCCGCCCTTGGGCGCCTGGAGCCTCGGGGACTTCGGCAGCTTCGGCGGTTTAGGGGCTGTTTTGTCCTTCTTGAGGCGGACGCCCTTCTGGGGCACCTCGATAATTCGAGCCACCAGGTTCCCGTCGGGACCGTCGGCAGAGCTAACCTTGATGAATTGTCCGGGCTTCAACTCCGCAGATCCCGCCGCATTGACGTATTTGGTATTGGCGTCCAGCAGCACGCGGGTACGGCCAGTGTAAATGCCAAAGGCGCGCGGCGGGTAACCTACGCCAAATTCCAGTATCTTGATGTGGAACCATTTTGCCGTGAAAAAGTGGCCCATCTCGTGGACCACCACCAGCATGGTGAGCATAGGGATGAACGAAGCCAGGGTTATTAGAAATGCTTCCATCTTCCTCTACATCCGTATTATCTGAGCGGTCCGTTGGGTGGCCCAGGCATCAGCCTCAAGCAGTTCACCCAACTCTTGTCCCGGGAGGGAGTCGTGCTCCGCCAGCACCCGCTCCACCACCCGGTAAATGTCCGTGAACCCGATCCGTTCCTCCAGGAAGGCGGTGACCGCCACCTCGTCGGCGGCGCTGAGCACCGCGGGAAAGGTGCCGCCCTGCTGCGCCGCGTGCAGCGCCAGGGCAAAGCAGGGATAACGTCCCTCCTCCAGGGGCTCAAAAGTCAACGACAACGGGACTCTAGTGTTAAGCCGGGGCGTAACCCCGTTGGCCATGCGCTGGGGATGGAAAAGGGCGTACTGGATAGGCAGCCGCATGTCCGGAGGGCCTAGCTGGGCTTTCACTGAGCCGTCGGCGAACTCCACCATGGAATGGACTGTGCTTTGGGGATGAACCACCACTTCAATCTTGTCCCAGGGTACGCCAAATAACCAGTGCGACTCTATGACCTCGAAGGCCTTATTCATAAGCGTAGCAGAATCGATGGTTATTTTCCTTCCCATCTGCCAGGTGGGGTGCTTGAGGGCCTGCACTGGTGTCACGGAGGCCATATCTTCCAGGGGAGTGCTGCGGAAGGGGCCCCCGGAGGCGGTAATGATGATCCGCTGGACATCGTTATCCTCCCCCTGCAGGCATTGCCAGATAGCGCTGGGCTCGCTATCCACCGGCAATACGGCGCCGCCATAACGCCGCTCGTACTCCTTGATCATGGCCCCCGCCATGACGATGGGCTCCTTGTTGGACAGGGCCACCGACTTGCCATGCTGGAGGGCATTGAGGGTGGGCACCAAACCCGCAACGCCGGTGGTCGCCACCATCACCAGGTTGGCCTCTTCCAGGCACACCATCTCCTCCATGGGCAAAAACCCGACGCCCGCCGGCAATTCGCCGGGGCGTTGCAGGCAGAAAACGTATGAGGGGTGGAACTCCGCCATCTGCTGGGAAAGCAACTGGACATTGTTCCCCGCGGCCAGGCCTACCACCTCAAACTCCTGGGGAAAGGCCCGCACCACGTCCAGGGTTTGGCGGCCTATCGATCCAGTAGACCCCAGCACTACGATTCTTTTCATGCTCGTTTCATGCCTCGAACACCACCACCGCCAGATAGTATACGCACGGTATCGCCGCCAGCAAGCTATCCAGACGGTCCAAGATTCCACCATGTCCCGGAATTATACTGCCGGAATCCTTGACCTGCGACAGGCGCTTTAATTTTGACTCGAACAGGTCTCCCACCTGGGCAACCACTCCCACGACGACGCCGATGGCCCCGGCCTGCCAAAGGGCCACCCGCAGCTCAAGCAGCTGGGCCAGCGCCAAGGCTACCACCACCGCACACAGAAAACCACCAACTGCGCCCTCCCAGGTCTTGCCCGGACTGATGCCGGGGGCCATGCGATGGCGTCCTACCGACCGGCCAATGAAGAAGGCGCCGGTGTCTACGGCGAAGGTTACCAGCAGGGCGAAGAGCAGCCAGCTGCGGCCCAGCGCATCACCGTCCCCCAAGTGCCGCAGGGCCAGCGCGTGGGCCAGGGGAAACCCGATGTATAGCGCCCCGCCCGCCAGGTACGCCAGAGTGGCGGGCACCCGGCTGCCCCGGTAAAACGCGATCACCCACAGCAGGCCCAAGAATACGCCGACAGACGCCAGCAGCAACTCCGAAGGGTCCGCCGCGGCCTGCCCCGCCAGCACCAGCGCCGCCACCCAGAGCGCGCCCAGGGCCAGCGGCAGCGGACCAACCCCCGGCGGCGTCAGGCGGTAGATTTCGCGCAGGCCCAGCAGCGCGGCAGCTAGCACCAGCAGGGTTAGCCAAATCCCGCCCCACCAGACGGCGCCCACCAGGATGGGGATGCCCACCAGAGCCGTGAGCACCCGCCGACGCAATGTCAGGCCTCGCTGGTTACGTTGCCAAAGCGCCGCTGCCTGGAGGCAAAGGTTTCCAGTGCCTGCTCCAGCTCCGCGGCCTCCAGGTCCGGCCAAAGGGTGGGGGTGTGGTAATACTCGCTGTAGGCCGACTGCCACAATAGGAAGTTGCTGATGCGCAGTTCGCCGCCGGTGCGGATGATCAGGTCTGGGTCCGGAGAGTGGGCGGAATAGAGGTAGCTGCTAAAGAGCCGCTGGTCCACCGCCTCCGGGGGAATCTGGTCGCGGATGATGCGGCGCACCGCCTCCAGAATCTCGTCTCGGCCCCCGTAGTTGAAAGCTACGTTGAGGGTGACGCCGGTATTGTCGCAGGTGAGCTTCTGGGCTTCAGCAACCCCTTGCCGCAGCGCCGGGCTCAGCTGGTCCACGCTGCCCAGGTGGATCACCCGCACATTCTTTTCGTGAAGCTGACAAGTCTGCTGTTTAAGCGCCAAGCTGAGGAGATCCATGATGCCCTGCACCTCCCCCGGCGGACGGTTCCAGTTTTCCGTGGAGAAGGCGAAGAGGGTAACGTGCTGCACTCCCCGGGCGTCCAGGGTTTCCAGTACCTTCTGAATACGGCCCACGCCCTCCCTGTGGCCTGCCAGGCGGGGCAGGCCCCGCTTTTTAGCCCAACGGCCATTGCCATCCATAATGATGGCTACATGGCGGGGGGCCTTAGTGGCGCCGGGCGCAGCTGGCTGGGAGGGGTCCGTACTGAGCTGCATCGGCTAGACCTGCATGATCTCCGATTCTTTGGTGGTCCCCACCTGCTCCAGGTTCCTGATATGACCGTCGGTGGCCTTTTGCAGCTGCTCCTGGGCCCGGCGATTGACGTCCTGGGATACAGCCTTGTCTTTCTCCAGCTTGCGCAGGGCCTCCATGCAGTCCCGCCGCACGTTGCGGATGGACACCTTGCCTTCCTCCACTTTGCGCTTGAGCAGGCGTACCATCTCCTGGCGCCGCTCCGTGCTCAGCGGCGGAATGGGGACAGTAATGGTGTTGCCATCGTTGGAGGGGTTGAACCCCATCTCTGACTTCTGCAGACTCTTCTCAATCTCGCGGATGGCCTGCTTATCCCACGGCTGAACCATGATGGCCCGGGCATCCGGGACTGAAATGGAGGCGAGCTGCTTGAGCGGCGTGGGGGTATTGTAATAATCCACTACAATGTTTTCGACCAACGCGGGACTGGCCCGGCCGGTACGCAGCATGCCAAAGTCGCGCTTGAGCGCTTCCACGACCCGGCTCATCGTCCGGTCGTTCTCCGCCAAGAGCTCCGTTGGGGTGGGCTGTGCTCCGGCGTCACTGGCTCCTGCCATAGCTACTCCCTCCCGGCAATCATAGTGCCCACGGATTCACCGCGCAGAATTCGGCCCAGGTTACCGGGCCGGAAGATGTCGAACACTATGATGGGTAATTTGTTATCCATGCAAAGGGAAAGGGCAGTGGAGTCCATCACCGCCAGCCGGCGATTCAGGGCATCCATATAGTCTAGCTCCGCAAACCGTTTGGCGTTGACGTTTTTGCGCGGGTCAGCGTCGTACACGCCGTCTACGTGGTTCTTAGCCATGAGGAGCACCTGGGCGCCGATCTCCAGGGCGCGCAGGGCTGAAGCCGTGTCGGTGGTCATGTAGGGATTGCCCGTTCCGGCGGCGAAGAGCACCACGCGCTGCTTTTCCAAGTGGCGGATGGCCCGGCGCCGAATGTACGGTTCCGCCACCGCCTGCATCTGCAACGCACTCTGGGTGCGGGTAACCACTCCCTGCTGCTCCAGGGAATCCTGCAGCGCCAGGGCGTTAATCACGGTGGCCAGCATGCCGGCATAGTCCGCGGTGGCCCGGTCCATTCCCCGCCCTTCCGCTTCCTGACCGCGCCAGATGTTGCCGCCGCCCACGACCAGGGCCATTTCGATGCCTAATTCCTGGGTCTGGCGGATCTCCTGGGCCAGGTAGTTGACCGCGCTGGCGTCGATCCCAAACGCAGCTTCTCCCCTAAGGGATTCTCCGCTGAGCTTGAGCAGTACACGGCGATACCTGGGTTGGGTCATAAACGTCAGCCGGGGTTATTCCCCCAGGGCCAAGCGGGTGAACCGGAGCACCTTGACGTTCTCCCCCACTTTGGCGGCAAGTTCCTGAACTAATTCAGACACAGTGCGAGAGCTGTCTTTGATAAACGGCTGGTTCAACAAGGCGGTCTGGGAGGTTGGCCGGCCGTCTCCTTCTTGGACCTGGCTCTGATCCACGTACTGGGGAGCCATGGCAGCTATCTGCATTGCCAGGTTGTGGGCCAGTTCCCGGAACTCCGGCGTGCGGGCCACAAAATCGGTTTCGCATCCCAGCTCCACCAGCGCTCCCACCCGGCCTCCAGTGTGAATGTAGGCCTCCACCAACCCCTGGCTGGTGGCGTTATCCGACCGCTTGGCAGCCTGGGCAAAGCCCTTGCGGCGCAGGGTCTCCGTGGCCTTGGAAAGATCACCCCCGCTTTCTTCCAGGGCCAGCTTGCAGTCCATGATACCGGCCCCGGTCTGATCCCGGAGGTTCCGGATTGTTGCAACTGGTACGGCCAACAGTTTCCTCCTGTGGTGTGGTATGCGGCGGCGGGCTAGGTGCGGCGCCGCGCGGAGTCGTCCCCGTCAGTATCCAAAAGGCCTGCCGACATCCCGACGTTTAGTCCGGGAGGTAGGTTCAAGTCCATGTCAGACAACGGCTCCATAATTTTGTCAATCTCTTCCGTGGACATGGTCTGGGGGGTGTTGGCCGCAGTTATCTCATCCTCCTGGGCCTTATGCGCGGCCTCCCGCTGGGCCATGCCTTCCAGGATCGCCGTGGCCATGCGGTTGGTAACCAGGCGGATGGAGCGCACCGCGTCGTCGTTGCCGGGGACAATATGGTCCGCCAGGTCCGGGTCGCAGTCCGTATCCACGATGGCAAACACCTTGACCCCCATGCGGCGGGCTTCGGTGACACAGATGTCCTCTTTGCCAATGTCGATGACGAACATGGCTTTGGGAATCTGGTTCATGTTGCGGATGCCCATGAAGTACTTTTCCAGCTTCTGGAGGGTCTCGTCCAGCTTGACGCCCTCTTTCTTGGTCAGCTGCCGGAAGTAGCCCTGCTCTTTCTTCTGCTGCAGCTCCAGCATGTAGTTGATGCGGGTGCGCAGGGTCTGGAAATTGGTGAGGGTGCCGCCCAGCCACCGCTGGTTGACGTACCACATGCCGCAGCGGTCGGCCTCACTCTGGATCACTTCCTGGGCTTGCTTCTTGGTGCCCACGAACAGCACCTTGCCGCCGTCGGCCGCCACCTGGGTCATGGCCCGCGTGGCATCGTTAAGCAGCCCCAGGGTTTGCTGCAGATCAATGATGTGGATGCCGTTGCGCTGGGTGAAGATGTACCGCTTCATCCGCGGGTTCCAGCGCCGGGTCTGGTGTCCAAAATGGACTCCAGCCTCCAACAGCGACTTCATGGTTAAAGGTTCACGGGCAGGAGCGGAAACCTGCTCTGCCGGTCGCTCTAGCGACTGTACCATAAAACCTACCTTTCTAAACTTGCCTCGCCCTGCGGGTGGTGCTGGTAGCCCAATCTGACGGCTTGGGCAATGCTACCACAGGTGTCGGTCCTACGGTAGGCCCCTTACCCAACTCGACGGGGCCCTGGGCTGGCTCGGATAGTTTAGGGTCGAGTATATCACAGCCACTAGGGGCGAGCAATGCGCGCGAAGACGTTCCCGCCGGGGCAAAATCCTGGAACAGTGTGTGGATTTACCTCACGTCATCCTAACGAAAAACCAACAGCCGGGCCGCATTAAGCAGGGCAGCGCCTGCCAGGCCCGCCGCCAGGTCGTCGGCCATGATGCCCAGGCCGCCGGGCAGTCGCTCCAAGCGCCGGATGGGCCAGGGCTTGGCGATGTCCAGCACCCGGAAGCAGACGAAGGCCGCCGCCAGCCAGGGGAGTTCCTTGGGCAGCCACAGGCAAGTGGCCCAAATACCCACAAACTCGTCCCACACGGCCCGGTGCGGGTCGGGGTCGGCATCCGTCACCAGGTACCCGGTGGCAGACACGCCCAGCGCAAAGCCGCCAACAATCATCGCATACAGCACGGGAGATGTGCCGGAGATGGGCAGGAAGTAGTAGATGCCCAGCGCCAGCAAGCTGGCTACCGTGGCCGGAGCCACCGGCGCCAGTCCCGACCCCAGACCCGTGGCCACCAGCCAAGTTAACCCGCGAATCACCCGGACAATCATTCAGCCAATCACCCGGCCAGCCCCCACGAAGCTAACCATACCCCAGACGGTGCAGGTCGCTTTCATCCAGGCCCAAGTAGTGGCCCACCTCGTGCCAAAGGGTGATGCGCACCTGCTCCGCTACCTCTTCGGCGGTGGCGCAGCGTTCCAGGATGGGCCGCCGGTAGATGGTGATACGGTCGGGGAGCATGGGGTCAGGCCCCTCCCGATGGATCAGCGGGACACCGGTGTACAGACCGAACAGCGTGTCCCCTTGGGATACCAGATCGCGGTCATCTCCCCTGGGGCGGTCTTCCACCACCACATCCACGTTGCGCAGCACCTGCCGCACGCCGTGGGGAAGCTGCAGGTACGACCGCCGCACCAGCCGGACAAACTGCTGCCGGGTGAGCACCATCAAACCTCAAGACTCACGGGCGTCAATGCCCACGGGCGTTAAGGCCCTCCGGCGTCAACGCCTGCCCGCTGGCGGATGCCCTTGAGGATATCCACGTTGCGCTGGTCCGGCCCCTTGCCCTCAAATCCGGGCACCTCCAGAAAGAAGGGCAGTTTGCGGAAGGCCGGGTGGGCCATGATCGCGGCAAAGCCCGCCTCGCCGATAAAGCCCTCGCCGATGTTGTCATGCCGGTCCACACCGGAGCCCTGGGGCTGCTTGGAGTCGTTGGCATGCACCGCCACCAGGTTGTCCACGCCGATGGCCTGGTCGAACTCGGCCATCATGGCATTCACCCCAGACGCATTGGTTAGGTCATGGCCGGCGGCAAAGGTGTGCTGAGTGTCCAGGCACACCTTGAGCCGGGGGCTGTTCACCTCGCGGAGAATGCGGCCCAACTCGTCAAACTTGACGCCAATGTGCTGGCCCATACCTGCCATGTTCTCCACCGCCAGCACCGGGCCGGCCGGCGCCTTCTCCAGCACCTGACGCAGGGCCGCCACCACCTGGGGCAGGATGGCCTCGTAGCCTACTCCCTTGTGGCTACCCGGATGGAACACCACCCCCGCCGCACCGATGCTGGCCGCCAGGGTGAGGTAGTTGACCAGGGATTGCACGCCCTTGCTCACGTTGGCTGGGTTGGCGTTTCCCAGGTTGATGAGGTAAATGGCGTGGAGAAACACCGGCCCCATGCCGGTCTCCGCCAGCCGCCGGCGGAAGGCCGCCACCTCCTCCTCGGGCGCGTGTTTGAAGGCCCAGCTCTGCGGGGCCGAGCCAAAAATCTGGATGGTCTCGCAGCCCAGCTCTTGCCCTCGGTCCACGGCCTTGCTGATGCCCCCGGCGGTGGAGACATGCGCGCCAATCCTCATTGCTTCACCCTTCGTTGCAAGATTCTTTCACTGCCCAGGATTTCCTGCATTCGCCGCATTATACCCCCGCGGCGGGTTGGCGGCACAGCGCCGCTTATTTATAATGCAGGGCCGTTTCATTTGCCTCCATTCGCTGGTCGAGTAGACCCGCAGGCCGTATCGAGACCAACGGGGAGACGGGTTTCGATACGGCCCGACTGCGGTCGGGCCTACTCAACCAGCGGGGGTGAGGCGCTGGCGGCGACAATGAAAAGACCCTGATTTATAATGGCCCCACTATGCGCGCCCTTGTGCTGGAGCAGCCCGGCCGTCCCCCAAAGCTGGCAGTGAAGCAGGTTCCCGACCCGGTGCCGCAGCCCGGCGAGGCCCTGGTGCGGGTAACCGCCTGCGGCTTCTGCCACCACGACCTGCTGGTGATGTCGGGAGTACTGCGGCGCGGCGTACGGCCGGGGGTGGTGCTAGGCCACGAGATTTCCGGCGTAGTGGCGGCGGTTGGGCCGAGGGTCACTGCCCTGCGACCCGGCGACCGGGTGGTGAGCCTGCTGACCAACGCCTGCGGCCTCTGTGACCGCTGCCTGGCGGGCCGGGAGCACCGGTGCCGGAGCGGCGAGGGCATAGGCCACGGCCGCGACGGCGGCTTTGCCGAGTATGTAGCCCTGAACGCCGCCAGCCTGGTAGCTCTGCCCGCCGGTCTGGACCTCGTGGGCGCCGCCCTGCTGGCCTGCCCCATGGGGGTAACGCTACAGGCGCTGGAGCGGGTAGCCCAGGTGCAGCCCGGCGAGACGGTGCTGGTCACCGGCGCCACCGGCGGGCTGGGCGTCCACGCGGTGCAGGCCGCAGCGCTGCTAGGCGCACGCGTGCTGGCGGCCACATCATCGCCCCACAAGGCGTCGCACCTGCCCGGCCTGGGCGCCGCGGAAGTTATTGAGGTAGAACCAGCCACTGCGGGGAGTGGGATGGCGCTGGATTTTAGTGAGGTGGTGCGGGCCTTCACGGCAGACCAGGGGGTGGACGTGATCCTGGACACGGTAGGGTCGCCCCTATTTCCCCAGACCTGGCGCAGTCTGGCCCAGTACGGCCGCTGGGTGGTGCTGGGGGAGGTGGCCCCTCGAGGGAGAGTGACCTTGGACCTGGCCGAAGTCATCTTCCGGGACGCCCAGGTGCTGGGTTCTGCCGGGGTTTCCCAGGCCACGGTTCAGCGTGGGGCGGCGCTAGTCGCCCAGGGGCGCTGGCGGCCTTTAGTTAGCCAGGCTCTGCCCCTGGAGGACGCGGCGCGCGCCTTTGAGCTATTGTCCACCCGGCAGGTGCTGGGCCGGCTGGTGCTGGCGCCTTAGCATCCCTGGCAAAATCCCTGGGCGGAGCTTTTCACCCCCACCCTAACCTTCCCCCATCGAGTGGGAAGGGATGAATCTCCTCCCCATCGACGGGGGAGGATTAAGGTGGGGGTGCGTCTCGGTCAAAGTTGTTTTGCTAGGTGTGCCTTAGCGCGCCACCAGGTGCAGCAGCATGGTCGCCGCCGCCACGCTGGCCCGCCGTCCCCGGCCAAAGAAGCGGCCGATCTCGCCCCGCTCCCAGATGACCAGGAACTGGCTGGCGATGAAGATGGAGCTGTAGCTTCCCACCACCACGCCAAAAGTCAGGACCAGCAGCAACTCTCGAATGCTGGCCCCGCCCATGAGCAGCATCGCCAGCACCACAAAGAACACGGTGAGGCTGGTGTTCAGCGACCGGGCCATGGTCTCCCAGGTGCTCAAGTTCACCAACTGGTCCAGGGGCTGGTCCGGATGCCTGGAAATGTTCTCGCGAATCCTGTCCAGCACCACGATGGTGTCGTTGACGCTGTAGCCGGCCAGGGTCAGCATGCCCACAATGAACATGGAGTTGACCTCCATGCCCATGGTCTTGCCCAGGATGGAGAAGATGCCCAAGACGATGACCAGGTCGTGAACCAAGGCCAAAATTGTGCTGGCCCCATAGCGGTAGGCCTTGGGCACCCGGTGAAAGGAGTACCAAACGTAGAGGAATATCCCAATGGCGGACACCGCCAGGGCGATGAAGGCGTTGCGCACCGTCTCCTGGGCGACGATGGGCGACACCGAGGCAAACTCCGAGGCCTCAATGGGAGCCATCCGCCCCAGCTCTTGCTGAATACTCTCCCGCTCCGATATGGTCCCGGCGGTGGGCTCTGCCAGCACCCGCGTGCGGATGATTACCAGGTTGCGGCCGCTCTTCTGAACCAAGGCCTCGGGATGGCCCAGTCCCGCCAAGCGCTGGCGCACATCCTCCTCCGAGACCGGGGTGGCAAATGTAACCGTCAACACGGAGCCGCTGCTGAACTCAATGCCTGGCTTCAGGCCCGAGTTGAAGGTGGACCACCCCGGCGGCAGGATCAGGGAGATCAGGCCCACCAGAATGATCAGGCCGGAGCCCAGAAAGTACCACTTGCGCTTGCCAACGATATCTAGCATGGTTTATTGCTTCCCTCCCGCCACAGCCACCGGCCGGGCTCCCCCTTCTGGGGTGAACAGGTTTATCTGACGGCTCATGCCCGCCCAGGCCAGCAGTTGCAACAGGTTGCGGCTGACCGATATCGCGGTGAAAACGCTGACCACCGTGCCGATGAACAGTGTGAGGGCGAACCCGGTGACCAGCTGGCCGCCCAGCCGGTTGCCAAACCAGAGCAGGATGCCGCAGGAGATAAAGATGGTTGCATTGCCGTCCCGAATTGCCGGCCAGGCACGGCTGAACCCCACCTCCATGGAGGAGGCCAGGGTGCGCCCAATGCGTATCTCCTCTTTCATGCGCTCAAAGATGAGCACGTTGGCGTCCACCGCCATGCCGATGGACAGGATGAATCCGGCGATGCCCGGCAGGGTCAAAGTCACCGGAATTAGCTTGACGATGGCCAGCATCAACAGGCTGTAGAAAACCAGGGCGATGGCAGCCACCACGCCGGCCATGCGGTAGTAGGCCACCATGAACACCAGCACCAGCCCCAGGCCCACCATACCCGCCATCAGGCTGCGCTGCAGGGAGGCCGACCCCAGCAGGGCGTCCACTTCACTCTCTTGCACCAGCTTCAGGGGCACCGGCAACCGGCCCGATTCCAACTGAATGGAGATGTTGCGGGCCGACTCTCGGGTGAAGTTGCCGCTTATCTCGCTGCGCCCATCCCGGATGTGGGCACGGGCTACCGGCGCGATGATCTCCTCGTCGTCCAGGAACACGGCGATGCGGTAGGACGACTTGTTGGCGATGCTGCGGGTGAGGTCGGAGAAAATCTCGGCCCCGCGGTCATTGAACTGGATGTCCACTACCCACTCGCCAGTGTTGGGCGACTGGGCGGCAAAGGCGTTGTCCAAGTCGTCGCCGCTGAGGCCTATATCGCGGTCGATAAAATTGGTGCAAAGCTGGTCGGTGCAGGTCCGCTCCTTAAACTCCAGACGCGCCGTGATGCCGATCAGCTTCTTGGCATCATCAATGCCGCTGGTCACGTTGTAGGTGGAGATGACTCCAACCTTGTCCTGCAAGGTCTGGCGCAACTCGGCGCGCTTGGCCTCGTCCAGGGTGCTGGCGCGGATGCGGTAGACCTTGCCGCCGCGCTGATCCACCTTGGCGCCCTCCAGACCGGCGCCAGCCACCGCCTCCCGCACCATCTCCGTGGTAGGAGTGGCTGCCGCGCCGAACTCCACCTCAGCCACCGAGCCCGCCGCGCCCGGAAGCTGGACTATGATCCGGTCGTCGCCAAAGCGCTGGATAATCGGCTCCTCGGTGCCGAACAGGTTCACCCGGCGGGCGATGATGCTCACCGCTCCTTCCATCTGCTCCACCGTGGCTTTGGCCTCATCGCTGGCCTCAAGAGTAGCCACAGCCCCCACGTCGGTGTTGATGGCTTCCCTTAGCCCGGCCAACTGGGCCTCATTAAGCAGCGCGGTCTGGATGCGGAAGGTGTTGCTGGGCGTGACAGGTTCCACCTTGGCGACCTTAATCCCTTGCTTGGAAAGCACCTCCCGCACATCACCGGGGTCAAACACGATCCCACCGGCAAAGGTTAGCGCAATCTGGGTGCTGGTATCGGCCTGGTACACCAGATGGCCGCCGCCGCGGAGATCCAGCCCCAGCTTCAGTCCCAGTGGGCCGGTGCCGCTACGAGCCAGGGTGGTCAGTCCAGGTATCGCCACGTTCACATCATGGAACGCCAGCGCCGCAATAGACAGACTCAACACGATCAGAATTAGAATCGAGAGCCGGATGTTCCGCCCGCGCATTAGTTACTCCTCAAACTTCTCGTGGGGTTGATTGCCGATTTGATCACGGGATTGACCACCGGGTTCCTCCTCTGGGTAGCTCTTCCGAAGCTCGCTGGCAACCAAGACCAGCGCCTCTTCCTTAGTCGCTATCTCTCCCGCAGCCCGGGCTTCCGCGACGATGTCCAGGATCCGGCCTACGCGGGGGCCCGGCGGAAGATTGAACTGCTGCATCAGATCGTGACCGCTGACCAGCCGGAGCGGTTGACCCGGACCGGCCGGCGGCACGGCGCCCTGCAAAATGTGCGCCACCATTCTAGCATGGCCGGCCCACCGGTCGGCAGCCAAGTCCGGCCCTTTTGCCGCCAGATAATCCGCCAGGGAGAGATACAGGTTGTCCACTGCCACGTCGCCCAGGTCCCGGTAGTACCGGTAGATGGCTCGGGGGCTGGGCAGCTCCGCGCCCTGGCTCATCTGCGCGGGGCGGAGGTGCTCCTCCACCATGCGGCGAACCATGCTGATGCCCCGCGAGCTGATGCGCAGCTCCGCCAGCCGGCGCGCGGCCATCTCCGCGCCCTGTTCCGGGTGTCCCAGAAACCGAATGCGGCCGATGGCGTCCGGCCCCTTGGTCTGGGGCTTGGCGATGTCGTGAAACAGCGCAGCCAGCTTCAAGATGGTGCGGCGGTTATGTCCATCACTGGCGGGCTGCTGGAAATACGCCTTGCTCTCCGCTGTCCAAGGCACCTGGGTGAAAATGGGCGAGTTGCGGTGCCCCCCGGTGACCCCCTCCGCCGCCTCCACGCAGTGGAGCAAATGACCCCACACGTCCCAGTAGTGGTGGGCACGCGGCTGGTCCACCCCTTTGGTGATAGCCAGCTCCGGGATGATGCGGCACAGGAGGTCCAGCCGGTCCAGGGCTTCCAGCTGGCCCCGCGCGCCGTCACCCGCCAGGATGTCCAGGAACTCGTCCCGCACCCGCTCACCTGACACCAGGGCGATGCGGGAGGCATCCGCCCGGATGAGCTGGGCCGTGGCGGGGTCCAGCCGGAAGCCCAGCCGTGCGGCCAAACGCACCGCCCGCAGCAACCGGCCAGGGTCCTCCTGGAAAACCCCTGGGCTGACCACCCGGATGCACTTGCGTGCCAGGTCTTGCCGCCCGTTGAAGGGGTCCAGCACCGCCTGGGCCCACTGGGATGAAAGCCAGTGTTCCAAGGGCAGGGCCATGGCGTTGACCGTGAAGTCCCGGCGGGCCAGGTCCTGGTCAATAGTCCCGGCCAGGGCAGCCAGGTCAATAGTGCGCTGGGCCAGGGGAGTTACCTCCACCACAGTCTGTCCCAAATCCCTGGTAGCCTCACGCTGGGGCCGGACTACTACCCTTGCCACACCATGAACCGGACTCACCGGAATAAAGGCGCCGTCCAGCTCCTTGGCCAGCTCCCGGCCCAGGTCCTGGGGGTCAGCGGACACCGCAATGTCTAAGTCCTGGGGGTCAAGGCCCAGCAGCCGGTCCCGCACGTGGCCGCCCACCAGAAAGGCAGCACACTGGCGGGAGGCAAAAAAGCGGGCCAGGCGGGTGAGCATGGTGGTGTCCTGGGGCGGATATGCCGACGCCGCTTCGGCGTATTGGGTCAACTGGTCGCCGCCCCTTCAGGGTCCCCGAAAGGGCGGGCCCGCGTCGGGAGCGTCCGCGGGAGGGTCTACGCAGGCGCTGCTGCCATCTGGAGATGGGCTGTCACCCGGTCCAGGCGCGCCCTCCGAGGCGTGGTGCTCGTGCCCGTCGTGTTCGTGTCCTTCGTGACCTTCCTCGTCCGGGCGGTAGCCAATCTTCCAAATCTTGTCCCGGGCCACCAGCCGGTCGATGTACAGAGTGCCGTTCAGGTGGTCCGTCTCGTGTTCCAGGGCCTGGGCCAGCAGGCCCTCGGCCTTGATGCGGATAACCTTGCCGTCGAGACCGATGGCGCGGGCACGCACGCGCACCGAGCGTTTCACCAGGCCGCGATACCCGGGGATGCTCAGGCACCCCTCCTCCAGCTCCAGCTCCCCCTCCCGCTTCACAATCTCCGGGTTGATAAGCACCAGGGCCTCGGTCCAGTCGGGCAGCTGGATCACCGCCACCTTTTGCAGCGACCCAATCTGGTTGGCCGCCAAACCCACGCCCTGCTGGACGTGCATGGTCTCAATCATGTCGTCGGTCATCTGCTTCAGGCCGGGCGGCACCTTGGTCAGCTTCTGAGCTGGCCGGCGCAGCACCGGGTCTGGAAGAAACCGCATGGGCAGCACCGCCACGTTTGGTTAACCTCTTCATGGTTGTTTCCAGTGATTCCAGGCCGCTCTAGCCGCCGCAACCCTGGACAGCACCGCTGGGACTTTAAGTATAGACATGGCTGTCCGTAAGTGTAAAGCTCAGCTTCGCTGCGCCATGTGTAAGCATCGACCGGGACTTGCATAAATATCTTATTCGGTTGGGAAGAATCTGGGACGAAATCCCCCCAACCCCCCCCTTGCGAAAGGGGAGCGAGGAGGGATTTCGCCAGCTTCGATTAAGGGCTTTAGGCACGGGTCTAGAATGACGGCATGGGCAATCCCGGCTAAGGAACTCGATTATGCAAAAGATCATCCCGCATCTCTGGTTCGACAACCAAGCCGAAGTGGCGGCCAAGTTTTATGTTTCGATATTTAAGAACTCCAGGATTGGAAGCATCACCAGCTATGGGAAAGCTGGAGCAGAGGTGTCCGGAAGACCAAAAGGATCAGTGTTGACCGTTACTTTCCAAATCGAGGGGCAAGAGTTCGTTGCATTGAACGGTGGCCCGGCATTCACCTTCTCACCCGCCATATCGTTCCTGGTTAACTGCGAGACGCAACAAGAATTAGACGAGCTGTGGGACAAGCTTTCTGAGGGCGGAGAAAAGGTACAGTGCGGCAGGCTCACTGACAAATATGGCGTGTCATGGCAGATTGTTCCCGCTGCGTTGGGCGAGATGTTGCAAGACCAGGATGCTGAGAGATACGAAAGGGTTATGAAGGCGTTGCTTCAGATGGTCAAGATTGACATGGATGGCTTAAAGCGGGCCTATGAGCAAGACTAAGTTCCCTGCCGACTAAGCTGCGTTAAGGCACTCCGGCGGGGCGGGTAAAGCCTACTGCCCCATGTCACTACAGCACGTGGGCGGGATCTACATCCACCGTGCAGGCCGGGGGTAGGTTCACGCCTTCCAGGAACCGGTGCAGGTTGCGGCCCCGCAGCAGCAGGTGCCAGCGATGCCGCCCCCGCAGCCGCGACGGGATCCCCGGCGCCGGGCCGATCACCGCCACGTCGGTCAGCCCCTGTGCCTGGACTTTCTGCCGGAGCGCGCGGTTCAGCTCCATAGCCTGCCGCTGGCACAGGCTGGGGTTGAGCTCCTGGAACACAAAGTGCACCAACTGGCCGAAGGGCGGGTTCCCCTGGGTGCGGCGGGCCGCCACCTCCTGCCGGTACATGGCAAGATAGTCCTGGCGGGACGCGGCGGCCACGGCGTAGTGCTCCGGGTTGTAGGTCTGGATAATCACCCGGCCTGGAGAGTCACCCCGTCCCGCCCGGCCCGCAACCTGGCACAGCAGACCGAAGCCCCGCTCGCCGGCGCGAAAGTCGGGCAGGTGCAGGCCAATATCAGCCAGAACTACGCCTACCAGGGTTACGTTGGGCAGGTCCAGTCCTTTGGCCACCATCTGGGTGCCCACCAGCACCTGGGTCTGGCCTCTGGTCAGCCGCGCCATCACTTCTTCAGGACCTTGTCCGGTTCGAGAGGTGTCGGCATCCCAGCGGTCCACCCGCACCCCCGGCAGCAGGGCGGCCACATCTTCCACCACTCGCTGGGTGCCCGCGCCCAACCGCCGGATGTGCGCCCCGCCGCACTGACGGCAGGTGCGAGGCGGCCTGACCCGGCGGTTGCAGCGGTGGCAGGCCAGCCGAGCGTCGTCAGCATGGTAGGTCAGCGACACCGAACAGCTGGGACAGACCGCCACGTAGCCGCAATCCCGGCACTGCACAATGGGGGCGCTGCCCCGCCGGTTGAGGAACAGGATGGCCTGGTGGCCCTGCCCCACGCACTGTTTCAGGGCCTGGGCCAGCGGGCGGCTGAAAATGCTGCGATTGCCCTCCCGCAGCTCCGTCCGCATGTCGCATATCTCCACCGACGCCAGCGCCCGCTCGCCGCCCGCGCCGACGCGGTGGGGCAGCTCCAGCAGCCGGTGCCGGCCCCGCTGGGCGTGGTAATAGGTTTCCACGTCGGGGGTGGCGCTGCCCAGCACCAACACCGCGCCTGTAAGCTGGGCCAGCTTTTGCGCCGCAGTGCGGGCATGGTACAGCGGCTGCGCCTCCTCCTGCTTGTAGGTCCACTCGTGCTCTTCGTCCACGACGATCAGCCCCAGCCGGGGCACCGGGGCGAAGAGGGCGCTGCGGGGCCCCACCACCACGTCATACTCGCCATCGCGCACCTTCCACCATTGGTCGAACTGCTGGCGGGCGGTGAGCCGGCTGTGAAGCACCGCCACCCGGCCGGGGAAGCGAGCATTGACCCGGTGCAGCGTCTGGGGCGTAAGGGAGATTTCCGGGACCAGAAAGATCACCTGTTGGCCCCGGTCCACTACCCGCTGGGCCGCCCGCAGATACACTTCGGTCTTGCCGCTGCCGGTGACCCCGTGGAGCAAGAAGCTCCTGGGTTGTTGCGCCGGGTCATCCAGCGCCTGGGTGATCCGGGCCAGGGCGTCGGCTTGAGCGGCGGTTAGGGTGAGAGACGGCACGGACGCATCGGGGTCAGAGGCGACGGGAGGAGCGGCTTCCACGCGCTCCCACTCCTGGGCCAGGAGCCCGCGCTCCACCAGGGCGTCGGCCACGCCGGGGCCGAACTCCTTGTTGGCCAGGGAAGCCGGGTATTGGCCGGTGTGTTCGCGCACTGCCTGGAGCAACCCGCGCTGCCGCGGAGCCAGGCCTTCAGGCGTTGCCGGCCAGGCGCCGCCGGGGCCGGGGGTTCCCACGGGGAAGAGGGAACACCCGTAGCGATGCGACAGCCCAGGCCGGGGCAGGTCTGCCCGGCGCTGGACCAAGCCCGCCCGCAGCAGCCGGGCCAGCTCCCGCTCCCCATTCCGACCCAGGAGCTTGAGAAACTCCGCCTCCGCCATGCGCTGTCTATCTGCCAACGCCGCCAGCGCCGGGCTGGCTGCGGCGGCGGTGTCTTCCGGAAGGACATCAGGAGCGGGGACAGCCAGGATTTGGGAGCGTACCTGGGACTGGAAGCCGGGGGGCAATAGCAGGGCCGTGGCGGAGAAGAGGGAGCAGAGGTAGTACTGGCTAATCCAGCGGGCCAGTTCCAGGCCCCAGCCGTAAACCAAAGGGGAGGGCTCCACCGGCTGAATAATATCCCGGGTGACGGCCACTTGGGGAGCGGCGGCCAACTCCATCACCAGCCCCTGGACTACTCTGCGGCCAAAGGGCACCCACACTAACTGGCCGGGGTCCAACGTAAGGCCATCCGGGATGCTGTAGGAGAAGGCACGGGAGTGGGCTACGGGCGCGTCCACCGCCACTTCCGCGAACTTCATGCGCCCGGCCTCCTCCCATCGCCCGCTCCTGGGCTGGGATGCCCGTCGGCATTAGAAACAACCGCGGCGCCCCGCAGGGAGCAGGAATGGGGAGTGGTACGGAGACGAAGGAGCTACTATTCTGCCGGCTGCTCGGCGGGTTCCGGAGGCTGGACGGGCTCCTCTGGAATTGGCGCTGCGGCAGTTGCGGTTGTCCCGTACTGGCTGCGCTCCTTGATGCGGGCGGCGCGGCCCCGCAGGGCTCGCAGGTAGTACAACTTGGCCCGCCGCACTGATCCGTGACGGACGATCTCCACCGATTCTACCAAGGGGGAGTGCAACTGGAAGATCCGCTCAATGCCGATGGCCCCGGACATGCGGCGGACGGTGAAGTCGGCGCCGGGGGTGTTGCCGTGCCGGCAGCGGATTACGACACCCTGAAAGGGCTGGACCCGCTCCCGGTCGCCTTCACGGATGCGGATGTTGACCTTGACGGTGTCTCCCGGGGTGAAGGCCTCAATGGCGGGGTTGCCTTCCAGCTTGAGCAGTTCTAAAGCGTCCATGGTTTCTTATCTACAGCCTTGTCACAATTCAAAACAAACTGCCGTAAAGGATACCACACCGACGGGGGGAATGGTACTGGCGACAGTTGGCGGTCTTGTTGCAGACCGGTGTAGTGTGACTTTAGCAGGCTGCTGAAAAACCCCGATTTTGCGAAAAATGGACGGACTCTCAAATACGAAAATTGGGACGATTTCGGGCCGTCGACCCCTTTTTCAGCACCCTGCTAGTGGGCCCGCATCGGGCGGTCAGCTCGCTCCATCTTGGGAGGCGCGCTTTCCTCGCGGGCCTGGTTGGTCAGCGTCTCGGCCCACGCGATAATCTTGGGCAGCGCCGCGTTAATCTCCCGCTGGTCAACCTTGCGGGCGATGTCCTCAGCGCCGCACTTGACCAGCATCATGGGCAACCGGTTCCGGATCTTGTCCAGCGCCCAGGGGATTGGCCGGCCTTCCGAGGTGAAGTCCAGCTCCAGCCGGATGTTCTGCTTGATGGTGGCGTTGCGATAATGGTAGTGGGGGTTCAGGTCGAAGCAATCCAACCGCAGCAACTCTTTGTCGGCGCCGGGCATGTCGTTGCCATAGACGTGAATGCACACGCCCTGGTCACGGCCGCCGACATTCTTGCGGTACTCCACCCCAAACGTTACCGCGCCTGCCTTGATCAGCTCTTCCTTGCCGCCAGTCTCTCCGCCCATCTGGGCATGCATTGCCTGCTGAGTAGCCATGGTCCTCCACCTCCAAGAAAGTATTGGATAACCAGTGCGACTCGCCTGTCGCTGCCCCCGATTATATCCCTTTCGGAGGCATTATGCACCTAAGCGTGGCGAATGCAGAGAAAGAGGCGGCTTTGAGTGCGAATCGTCGTGCCACTGCCGTTTGCCCTATCTCAAAACAGGACTATAATTCACTATTATCACGGTTTTGCGATGCAGACTTCCCTAGCAAATGACAACCCCGCATGAGGAGGCCACCGGCAATGGAACTGTTTGAACACCTGGGACGCCACGGCTACGAGCAGTTGGTAATGTGCTCAGACCCGTCGGTGGGCCTGAAGGCCATCATAGTAATCCATGACACCACCCTGGGCCCGGCCTGCGGCGGCCTCCGCATCTGGCCCTACGCCACCGAGGAGGAGGCGCTGGCCGACGTGCTGCGCCTGTCCCGCGCCATGACCTACAAGTCGGCGGCGGCGGACGTGCCCTTGGGCGGCGGCAAGGCGGTGGTCATCGCCGATTCCCGTACTCAGAAAACCGAGGCCATGCTCCGGGCCTACGGGCGGTTTGTGGACACTCTGGGCGGCCGGTACATCACCACCACCGATGTGGGCAGTACCGGGCGCGACCTGGAGTACATTCGCCAGGAGACCAGGCACGTGGTAGGTTTGGCCACCTCCCTGGGCGGCAGCGGCGACACTTCCATCATGACGGGCCTGGGGGTGTACATGGGGATGAAGGCCTGCGCCAAGGAGGTGTGGGGTTCCGACTCCCTCCGGGGCAAGCGGGTGGCAATGCAGGGTTTTGGCAAGGTGGCCCAGAACACTGCCCATCACCTGATGAAAGAGGACGCCCAGTTGGTGGTCACCGACGTTTACGACAGCGCTCTGGATAAGGCGCGGGAGTTGGGGCTGAAGGTGGTGGCGCCGGAGAAGATTTACGATGAGCAGTGCGATATTTTTGCCCCTTGCGCCCTGGGCGGGGTCATCTCCAGCGACACCATTCCCCGGCTGCACTGTCGCATCGTGGCCGGCGGGGCCAACAACCAGCTCTTGACCGAGGCCGATGGGCAGGAGTTGCACCGCCGGGGCATTCTCTACGCGCCGGACTACATCATCAACGCCGGGGGCATCATCAACGTGTCCACGGAGATTGGCGCCACCTACAGCGCCGAGCGGGCCAGGGAGAAGACAGAGCGCATTTACGAGATTATCGGCAAGGTGATTGAAATCTCCAAGCGGGAGGAGATTCCCACCGCCCTGGCCGCGGACCGCCTGGCGGAAACGCGGCTGGCCTCAGTGCGGTCCATCAAGGGCATATACCGGTCCTGCCGGTAGGCCCACTACAAAAAAGGGCCGGGGCTGCACTCCTAGAGGGAGCGGCCCCGGCCCAATTCTGCCCAGTACCCAAGCATCTCGCCAACCAGACTCTGGGGAGCTAGCTGGCCTTGGTGTTGGCCTCGAACTTGATGACGGTCCGGTGGCTACTGTCGCAAAATGGCTTGTTCTTGGAGGCGCCGCAACGGCACAAGGCGACAAACTCGCCCTGGGGCAGCGTGAACGCCTTGCCGTCGGCGTCTACCAGGTTAAGCGGCCCGTACACGCGTAACGAACCGTTGGGGCGTACTTCAATCTTGTCGGACATGTTATTCCTTATTCCCTCCCAAGTTTCGGTGCTTGCCGCACCCGCCCGAGCGACCCCGGCTGCCTAGCAGTTGAGGCCCTTGTGCAGGCGCCGGTGGACTAGACGGCCTTGGTGGGGGCGTTGAACTTGATGGCCTTGTTATGGTTGCCATCGCAGAAGGGCTTGGTGGCGGAGGCGCCGCAGCGGCACAGGGACACCCACTCTCCCGAGGGCAGCTTGAACGCCTTGCCGTCGGCATCCACCAGGTTCAGGGGCCCGTACACCCGGTAAGGTCCATTAAGCCGGACTTCAACCTTGTCTGCCATGTATTTCCTCCCGCGTTTGTATTACTTGCGTGCGCCCTTCATAAATAGTGGCTTCGGGGTGGCCTCGGACGGACAGCGCAAGTAGTCTGCCACCGGCACCCTGAGGTGTCAAGCTCTCACCACAGCAACTAGACCATGGGGGTTCCGGGGACTTTGGCATACTCGTCCCACTCGCCGATGACCTTCTCCTGCCGCATGCCGGCAATCTCTGCCGCGGAGTACTTCAGCAGCCCGGAGAGGATCTCTTCATTGTGCTCACCCACCCGGGGAGTGGAGCCAACCACCGCGGGGGTCCGGCTGAAGTGCCAGAAGTCTCCGGAAACGGCGATGGTGCCGGCCAGGAAGTCGGGCACCTCCTTGAGGGCGCCGCGCTCCCAGGGATGGGGGTCCTCCGCCGCCTCGGCAATGGTGTTCACCGGCGACGCGATCACGTCGTGGCTGACGAAGTGCTCGGCGGCCTCGTAGGGCGTCATCCCGGCGATGGTTTCCTTGATGGCGTCACTAACAATCTCCCGGTTGGCCGAGCGGGCATGCCGGGAGCCAAACCGAGGATCGGTCTTCCACTCGGGTCTGCCGATGGCCTCGCAGACCCTGGGCCATTGGGGCTGGCTCCCCGCGGTGATGAGCACATACCCATTCTTGCAGGGGAAGATCCCACCGGTGGCCCCAGCGCCGGCATCTTCACCCCGTTCCTCGGTGACATGAGTCCCGTGGTAGGCGGTGATGGGAATCTCTGTAAAGCTATAGCCTGAATCCGCCAGGCACACATCAATGCATTGGCCCTGGCCGGACACCTGCCGCTCCATCAGCGCCGCCAGGGTGCCGATGGCGGCGTGCAAGGCGGTGGTGCGGTCTATTATGGGCACCCCGGTGCGGATGGGCGGCATGTCACGGGAGCCGGTGGTGTATGTGATGCCGGAGATCATCTGGCCGATGGGGTCCACCCCAATGCGTTCCGAGTAGGGACCGAACTGCCCATACGCGGACACGTTCACCATCACGATCATGGGGTTGAGATTCTTCAAGACATCGTAGCCGAACCCCATCTTTTCAATGGTGCCGGGCCGGAAATTTTGCAGCAAGACATCGGAGATCTTCACCAACTCCCGCAGCACCTCCTTGCCCTTCTCGGTTCGCAAGTCGATGCTGAGACTCTTCTTGCCGCTGTTATACTGGACCCAGTAGGCGCTCTGCTTGCCGACCCAGGGCTGGCTGTAACGAGTCTCTTCACCCCCCAGCCGCTCAACCTTGATGACCTCCGCGCCCAAACGCGCCAGGACTTGGGCGCATCTGGGCCCGGCCTGCTGGCGTCCCAAATCTAGGACTCGGTACCCCGCCAATGGCGCCTTGACCTCAACCATAGCTTCAACCCCCTGTGCGATTTCGCACATTTTACGACTAATGCTTACCTCGCACAACTGGGACTAACCGCGACGGGGTCAAGGCGGCCTTCAGCGCGTGTCTAAAGTTGTGCCATACCGCTATTGACGCGGCCCGTTTTCACAGTGCAGACTTGGTCATATGAAAGTAATCTCCTGAGGAGGGGTTCTTCACGCACCCTCCGAGAGCCGCCGCACCATGACATCCATTCTGGGAATCATCGGTTATCCCATTGGGCACTCCATATCGGCCGCTTTCCAGCAGGCGGGGCTGGATGCCTGTGGCATTGACGCCACATACTCCGCCTGGGAAGTGCCCCCGTCGCAGATACCCGTGTTTATCCGAGACCTGCGCCGCCCAGACGTGCTGGGCATCAACGTCACAGTACCCCATAAAGAGGCGGTAATCCCCCACCTGGACGAGGTGGACGACTGGGCTACGGAAGCCGGCGCGGTGAATACCATAGTCCACCGGCAGGGCAGGCTCACCGGGCACAACACCGACGGCTACGGCTTTCTGCGGGCGCTGCGGGAAGCCAGGGGGTTTAGCCCCCAGGGACGCCGGGCGCTGGTGCTGGGTGCCGGCGGCTCTGCCCGGGCGGTGGTGCTGGCCCTGGTGCGGGACGGCGTGGGCCGCCTGGCCATCGCCAACCGCACGCCGGAGCGGGCGAAGGCGCTTGCGAAGCTGTCGGAGCGGCGGGGTGTGACCAGCCTGGCCATTTCCCTTACCGGTCCGGAAATTGCGGCCGAGGCGGGCCTGGCAGACCTGATCGTTAACTGCACCTCCCTGGGTATGTTCCACGGGCCAGGGGAGGAAAGTACGCCCCTCTCCAGCCAGCAGATACCCGCCGCGGCCCTGGTCTATGACCTGGTGTATAATCCTGCGGAGACGCCATTGCTGCGCGAGGCGGCCCGGTCTGGGGCCAGGACCCTGGGAGGGCTGTATATGCTGGTGTACCAGGGCGCCGCAGCCTTTGAGATGTGGACCGGCCAGCCAGCGCCGGTGGACGTGATGCTGCAATCGGCGGAAAAGGCCATGGCAGCACGGAGGGCAAGTTAGATGTTTCGGTGGTTCACGGCAGGGGAGTCCCACGGCCAGGGGTTGATGATTATTCTAGAGGGAGTGCCGGCGGGCCTGACCATCAGCGAGGACTACATTGGCGTCCAGTTGGCGCGGCGGCAGCGGGGCTATGGCCGCGGCGGGCGAATGCTCATCGAGCAGGACCGCGCGCATATTATGTCTGGTGTGCGCCACGGGTTAACCCTGGGCAGCCCCATTGGCATAACCCTGGAGAACAAGGATTGGGTGAACTGGCAGGAGGCCATGTCCGTGGCGCCGGTGGAGAACATGTCCCAGGAGGGACGCAACCGGCGGGTTACCCGCATCCGCCCCGGCCACGCCGACCTGCCGGGGGCCATGAAGTACGGGTTTGAGGACGTGCGCAACGTGCTGGAGCGGGCCAGCGCCCGGGAGACCGCCGCGCGGGTGGCTGCCGGCGCCGTGGCCATCCGGCTGCTGGAGGAGTTCGGCGTCGCCCTGCACAGCCACGTGGTCTCCATTGGCGGCGTGTGGGCCAAGCCGGTGGAGCCCATAAACTGGGAATCGGTGGAGGAGTCGCCGGTGCGCTGCGCCGACCCTGAGGCCGCCTCCCGCATGGTCGCCGCCATTGACGCCGCCAAAGAGGCGGGCGATACCGTAGGCGGCACCGTGGAGGTCATCGCTGAGAACGTGCCCATCGGTCTGGGCACGCATATCCAGTGGGATCGCAAGCTGGACGGCCGCATCGCCCAGGCCCTCATGTCCATCAACGCCGTCAAGGCGGTATCCATTGGCCCCGGCTGGGAGGTGGTGGACCTGCGGGGTTCCCAGGTGCATGACGTGATCCAGCCGGTCAGCGACCCGGACCACCCGTGGCAGCGTCTGACCAACCGGGCCGGCGGCACCGAGGGCGGCATGAGCGACGGCATGCCCATAGTCGCCAGATTCGCCATCAAGCCCATCGCCACCCTGAGGAATCCGCTGCCCTCTGTGGACCTGGACACCGGCGAGGCGGTGCAGGCCCACTTTGAGCGCTCCGACGTGTGCCAGGCGCCGCCGGCGGGGGTAATCGGCGAAGCGATGGTAGCCCTGGTTCTGGCCGATGCCTTCCTGGAGAAGTTTGGCGGCGATTCCCTGCCGGAAACCCGACGGAACTTTGAGGGCTACATGAAAACGGTGGGCCCCCGCAAGCTGTACCAGTAGATACGGCAAGACACCTCTTCCGGCAGTGTCACAGCTTGTTGCGAGTGGGAATGGAGTGTCTAGCCGTCACACCGGCGAAGGCCGGTGCCCAGATGCCTGCTGGTTGGCATGCGCTGATGGATTCCGGTTTGCGGCGGCTTGTTTTAGCAGCGAGCGTAAGGTATGACGAGGAACCAACTGAACCACTACCCAGTAGATATGCCGCAAACCCCGGTTCAAAACCCATTGACTTGGGCGCAATTTGCGCTAGAATGAGGGGGACAGCCCCGAACTATCGGGTGAAGGAGGATTTTCATGGAAGGAAAGGTTCAGATCGAAATCACCTACTGCGTGCCTTGACAGCATCATGCCACCGCCACGTGGATGGCGAATGAGTTCTTCCGAGCCTACGGCCCCGATGCGGCCATCACCATTTCTCCCCGCGGACAGGGCATCATGGAAGTGTTCCTGGATGGCGAGCGCATCTTCGACCGCAAGGGTGAGGGCGGCATCTACCCCGACCTGGCCCGGGTCCGCAAGATGAAGGAGCGCATCAAGGCTAAACTGGATAGCATGGTGCCTGTCCCAGCGGACGACTAACCGCCCAGCGGAAATCTCTCAGGAACCTAACAGCCCCTCCCTCACAGGAGGGGCTGTACTTTTTCCCAGACCTGGCGGGCTAGCAACTGCGGGGGGCTGGCGGCATCCAGCACGAGCCACCGGCGGGGCGAGCTGGCAGCCAGCCCCAGATATCCCTGCCGCACCTTGCGATGGAACTCCAGGGGCGCCGCTTCAAATCTGTCGGCACGGGAATCATCCGGGCCGTCGCCGGAACGAGCGCGGCGGGCCAGGGCAGCCTCAGGCGGCAAGTCCAGCAGGATGGTCAGGTCCGGCGCTAGACCGCCGGTAGCGGCCTGGTTAAGCTTATCAATCCAAGCCAGGTCCAGGCCCCTTCCCCAGCCCTGGTAGGCCACGGTGGAGGCGGTGAACCGGTCGCAAATGACGGCTACGCCATCACTCAGGGCGGGCCGGATTACATGCTGCACCAGTTGGGCGCGGGCCGCGCTGAAGAGCAGCAACTCCGCCATTGGCGCGGTGTCCCGGTGGGATTTGAGCCAGCGGCGCACGGATTCACCCAAGGTAGTGCCGCCGGGCTCGCGGGTCAGCAGGGCCGGAACACCCCGCCGTCGCAGCCGGCCCAGCAAGGCCCGGGCTTGGGTGCTCTTGCCCGCGCCGTCGCCGCCCTCAAAGACTGCAAAAAAGGAACCCGGCAAGATATTCTCGTCTCTGGCCGCCACTCAAATCTCCAGCTGGGGTACTGGAAAACTCTTTTCGACCATCGCCGTGTCCCCCTTACTGTCCAGGAAGGGGGGAATAATCTGGAGCCTGAGGGACGTCTTCATTCTTCAGCAGAAGGACCGGCAGAGGGGGTTCACCCCTCTGCACTCCTCATTTCTCCTCAGCCTGTTTAACGGTGACGGAGGTTACGGGCGGTAGAAGAGGACGGCCCGCACCGGCTCCCGGCCCCGGCTGGTGGAGGCCAGACTGAACCGCTCCGCCAGCAGGTGCTGCAGCCGCCGCACGTAGGAGCTCTGGGGCGTGAGCTCCACGGAGAACTCCCCGGCCAGCACGCGCTGGGCCGCCTCTTCCGCCTCCCGCATGGCCGACTCCATCACGCCGGACAGGTCTTCTTCCTCATCATTGTCCTCCGAGGGCTGGAAGGCCCGCACCTCCACCCCCTTCTCCCGGGC
>SHYG01000089.1 GCA_009692925.1 Dehalococcoidia bacterium | reverse complement strand
ATTTCCGTCCCCACTTCTTTCCCAACCAAATTGGACATTTATGCAAGGCCCGGCCCCTACAGCGCCAGGCCCTGCCCGTTGGCCTTCAGCCACTCCCGGTGTGCCGGGTAGCCGGGCATCACCGTGCCCAGCAACTGCCAGAACGCCGCTGAGTGGTTGAGAACTTGCAGGTGGCAGACCTCGTGGGCGGCCACGTAATCCACCACTGGCAGTGGCGCCATGACGATTCTCCAGTTGAGGCTGATGTTGCCCTGGGCGGAGCAGCTGCCCCAGCGGTGCTGCGGGCTCCGCACCGACACCTTGGCAGGCTGCTTGCCCACCAGCCCGCCGAAAGCCGCCACCCGCACCGGCAACACCTCCCTGGCACGGGCCAGGTACCACGCCTCCAGAGCGGTGCGCACGTGGGTCTGCTGCTGCGCTGGGTCGGTGTCGTTAATGTCCTGGGGCAGCCAGACCACCAAACCCTGCGCCTCCAGCCGCGCCTGCGCCTTGGCCACGCCGGCGAGACTCACCTCCAGCGGGTAGCTTTCCCCCAAGTAGGGAAAACACTCGCCGCTGACCAGCTCCTTGGGCGCCGGATGGAGGGCTTCACGGGCCGCGATTGCGGCAAGCTGCTTCAGAATCCAGGGCGCCTTGCTGCGCACCACCTGCTCCAGGTGGCGCGCCGACACCCTCCCTGGCGTGCGAACCACTACCCGCTGGTCTGGGCCAACCACGATCCCGATGGTGGTGCGCCGCTTGCTTACCACCACCTGGTAGGCGATGCGAGTCTGGCCGTGCAATAACTCAGGCACGGTTGCTACTCCACCCGCTCATAGTAAATCTTCCTGACGGTCTCCTCCAGCTGGTGCTGGATGTACTCCTCATCCAGCCGCACCTCCATACTCCAATTGAGCTTGGGATTGGTGGGATGCCAGAAGGTGAGCATAAACGTGGAATACTCCGCGCCGCCGTCGTGGGGCGTGATTATGTCCGTATCTACGTCCACCTCCAGGTCCTTGTCCAGGCCGGGCAGGAAGCGGTCAATGCGCGCTTTGGCCTTGGCATACCAATCGAAGGGGATCATCGTCTTGTCCACCAGTGACCTTCCCAACTCTCTGTGTCCTCTGTGCTCTCTGTGGTGATCGTCCACGTCCTACTTCTCTGCCCAATATGAGAACGCCGCCTCGTCCATCTCCACGCCCAGACCGGGGCCTTCCGGCACCGCCAGGTAGCCGTCCTTGACCTCCAGCGGTGTTTTGATGATGGGCCGCTTGTCTCGGATGGACACGTCTTCAATAACGTACTCCTGGGAGTACACCACGTTGGGCTGGTTGGCGCAGAAGTGCAGGTGGGCCACGGTGCAGATGGTGGGCTGCACGTTGTGTACCGTAATGGGCCGCCGGAAGGTGGAGGCCACCGCCGCGATCTTCTGCATCTCGGTGAAGCCGCCCGCCTTCACGATGTCGGGCTGGACAATGTCCACCTGCCCCTTAAGGATCAGGTCGGCGAAGTCGCGCCGGGTGTAGATGCACTCGCCGGAAGCGATGGGCATGGTCAGCGCGCCCGCCACCTGGGCCAGCCCTTCCAGGTCGTACATGGGGCAGGGCTCCTCAAAGTGGAAGGTTCCCAGGTCTTGCAGCTGCTTGCCGATTTCGATGGCGCGGTGGGCGGAGAAGGCCCCGTTGACGTCCACCAGGATGGGGTAGCCATCGCCCACGGCGCGGCGCACCTCTCGCACACTGGCCACCACTGTCTCCCGCGGGTCGTCCAGGGCGGCGGCGATGCCGTTGTGCAGCTTGTAGCCCCGGAACCCGCGCTCGGCAAAGTGGGCGGCGCGCTTGGCCTCCTCCACCGGCGTCAGGGTGCGGGCCAGGGAGCTGGCATATACGGGAATCTTGTCCCGCACCTTGCCGCCCAGCAGCTGGTAGATGGGCACGCCCCAGGCCTTGCCGCGAATGTCCCACAGGGCGATGTCCACCCCTGCCATGGCGCAGTACACGGCGCTGCGGGTGTCGATGGCGACGCCGGCGCGGGACATCTCCTGCCACAGGGCCTCCGTGTTCAGCGGGTCTTTGCCAATCAGAGCGGGCGCCAGCACGCTGTCCAGCGCCGCCTTGTAGATGTAGGCGTTGCGCCGGAAGATTTCGCCGATGCCGGTAATCCCTGCATCGGTGTGGACCTTCACGAAGGGAAACTGCTTGTCCAGGATGAAGCATTCAACTCGGGTGATTTTCATGGGACTACTCCAGTTGCGCATCTGACTCAGTTCTGTGGCGAGTCTAGCCAATTTCCGCTGGCGTGTACAGTGCCGGCGGGATTGACGCTGGCGGCGAAGGGATGTCCCGGCTTACCAAGATTTGCGTGAGTATCCACAGTGGCTGGTGAGAACTGTGCCGAAATCCCCCCTGGCCCCTTTACAAAGGGGGGTTTGGGGGGATTTCCGTCCCCAATGCTTCACAATCGCATTAACAGCCTGCTGAAAAACCCCGACTTTGCGAAAAATGGACGGACTCTCAGATACGAAAATTGGGACGATTTCGGGTCGTCGACCCCTTTTTCAGCACCCTGTTAGAGGGTGTGTGAAAATTCCGTCTCCATTTGCATTTGCACAGAACAAGCCTTGCACCGAGGAAGGAAGATGGCCCATCCCCGTCCCCCCTTAGGAAGGGGGGACTACAGGGGGGGCGTACCCCGTCCATCGCCGCGCGGCGCAGGACGCAGACCACCCCCTCTGTATCTCCCCCTTCGCAGGGGGAGAAGGACGGGTTCCCACGCACCCTCTTAGAGATTCATGCAAAGGTCTGTAGTTGCGCCAAATCTAGCCCGGTGCTAGACTCAGTCCCAATTACGCCACACCGGTTCGCTAGTAAAGAGCCTGTTCCAGATATTTGCTCCGAGTAACCCTCGCGCTGGTTTGGTGCGGCGGCTAATCGCACCGCCATGAGGAAGAGTGAGATGAGTCCCCGCAGGTCGCCGGCAACATCCCGAACCCAGCCCGCGGTGGAGACCGCCGCAGATGGCGCGGTCAAGGCTGCGGGCGCGCTGACCGGGGAGGACCTGTCCAGCCTGCAGGGCGGCTTTGAGGCCAACCCCGCCTACCGCCTGGTGCAGAACGCCGTGACGCAACACGACGTAAACGACATCGCCCTGGACCGGTCCATCGTTACCGGCGCCACCCACTCCTTCTCCATCGCCCTGGACAACTGGGGCGTCACCAACCAGGCCAAGTCCGGCCGCTGCTGGATGTTCGCGGGGCTGAACCTGTTCCGGGCCGCCTCCAAGAACCTGCTGAAGGTGAAGCAGTTCGAGTTCAGCCAGAACTACCTGATGTTCTGGGACAAGATCGAACGGGCCAACTTCCTGCTGGAGGCGGTCATTGAAACCGCGGACAAGCCCGTGGACGACCGCACCGTGGCCTGGCTGCTGCAACATCCCATCAGCGACGGCGGCCAGTGGGATATGTTCGTCAACCTGGTCAAGAAGCACGGGGTAGTGCCCAAATCGGTGATGCCGGAGACCGAGAGCTCGAGCAATTCCCAGCGGATGAACTTCATCCTGAACTACCAGGTGCGCCAGGGGGCCAAGGCCATCCGCGACATTTACGCCCAGGAGGCTGGGTTAACTGAAATGCGGCGGGCGAAGCAGGAAACCCTCCAGGTGATTTACCGGGTGCTCTGCATCCACCTGGGGAACCCGCCCAGCCGGTTCGACTGGCAGTGGACCGATAAGGACAGCCAGTTCCATCGGGATGGCGAGATGACGCCGCTCCAGTTTGCGCAGAAGTACGTGACCACCCCGGTAGATGACTACGTCTGCCTGGTGCACGACCCGCGGCAGACCAGTCCCCTGGGGCGCACCTTCACCGTGGCCTGCCTGGGCAACGTGGTTGGCGGGTCGCCGGTCAAGTACCTCAACGTGGACATCCAGCTCATCAAGGACATCGCGCAGCGCCTGCTGGAGGACGGACAGCCGGTGTGGATGGGCTGCGACACCTCCAAGCAGATGCACCGCCAGCTTGGTGTGTGGGATGCCAAGCTGTTCGATTACCCTGGCGTCTACGGCGCTGAGTTCTCCCTGGACAAGGCAGGTCGCCTGGAGTATTGCCAGACGCGGATGACCCACGCCATGGTGTTCACCGGGGTCGACGTGGTGGATGGGCGGCCCCGGCGGTGGCGGGTGGAGAACAGTTGGGATGACAAGGTGGGGGACAAGGGGTTCTTCCTGATGAACGACTCCTGGTTTGACGACTATATGTTTGAGATTGCCGCGCCCAAACAGTACCTGCCCGCCGATTTACAAAAAGCCCTGGAGCTAGAGCCCATCGTGCTCCCGCCGTGGGACCCCATGGGCGCGCTGGCCGGCTGATTGTGGTGATTGCAAGGATTTCCAACCGTGGCCCTGTACCTGAATTGTTAAGCATGGAGGCCCATTATGCCCTTCGGCGGAAATGACTGGCTAGCCTTGACTCAGGAACCAACCCTGGAGCCGGAGCTCCCCATCTGCGATCCGCACCACCATTTCTGGGACATGCGCTCCGGGAGCATCCCTTACCAGCGCTATCTGCTTCACGAGCTGGCCGCCGACATCAACAGCGGGCACAACATCCGCTCCACCGTGTTCATTGAGGCCCGGTCCATGTTGCGCGCCGACGGCCCGGTGGAGATGAAGCCCGTGGGCGAGGTGGAGTTTGTCCAGGGTTTGGCCTCCGCCAGCGCCAGCGGGCTGTACGGCCCCGGCCGCGCTGCCGCCGCCATCATCGGCCACGCCGACCTAAAGCTGGGCGACAAGGTGGTGCCGGTGCTGGAGGCTCTGAAGGCAGCCAGCCCCAATCGCTTCCGGGGCATCCGCCACTCGGTGAACTGGGATCCCAACCCGGAGGTGGAAACCCGGCAACCCAAGGGCACCATGACCACCAGCAACTTCCGCGCCGGCGCGCGGGCGCTGGCCAAGATGGGCCTGTCCCTGGAAGGATGGATGTACTTCCACCAGTTGCCTGATTTGGTGGACCTGGCCAAAACCGTGCCCGACCTAACCATCATCCTGAACCACGTGGGCGGCGTCAACCGCATCGGCCCCTACGCCGGCAAGGATGCTGAGGTGCTGGGCAGCTGGCGGAAGAGTATCGCCGCGCTGGCCGCCTGCCCCAACGTCAACGTCAAGCTGGGTGGCCTGGGGATGCCCCGCTTCGGGTTTGACTGGCACACCCGCACCAAGCCCATCGGCTCGGAGGATCTGGCCAAGGACATGGCGCCTTACATCAACTATTGCATCGAGCAGTTCGGCCCCCAGCGGTGCATGTTCGAGAGCAATTTCCCGCCGGACAAGGTCTCCTACTCCTACAATATCCTGTACAATGCCTTCAAGCGCCTGTCCAAGGGCCACTCGGCGGGTGAGCGTGCCGCCATGTTCCACGACACCGCGGTGCGGGTGTACAAGATCAAGTAGAGGCTGGCGGGCGGAAATCCCCCCAACCCCACTTTGCAAAGGGGGGTTGGGGGGATTTCCGTCTCCCGTACTGCTATCCCTCTACCTCGGTCCCGCCCAGGCCTTCCGCCTTGAAGAGTTGCGCCTTGCGGGCGTAGCTCTCCGCCGTCCGCTGGATCATCTGGTGGTGGCGTTCCGTGGTGGGCTCCTCCCGGGCCGCCGCCGGCACGCCCACCACGAAGGACTTGGCGGCAAACACCTTGCGCTCCAGCACCACCGCGCCGCTGGCCACAATGGAGTACTCCCCCAGAATCACGCCGTCGTTGAGGGTGGCGCCGTTGCCGATGAGGCAGTGGGCGTTGATGGTCTTGGCGTGGCATGTGACGCCATGCCCCAGGGTAACGTAGTCGCCGTAGGAGGCGTCGCTGTCGGCGTGGAGCACGCAGTTGTCCTGGATGTCCACATACCTGCCCAGGGTAATCTTGATGGTGTCCGCCCGGATCACGGTGCCCGGCCACACGCTGGAGAACTCGCCGATCTCCACGTCGCCGATGACATACGCCGCCTCGCTCACCCAGGCGGTGGGATGGATCTTGGGGGTCTTGCCCTGAAAGCTTCGGATCACGGTCAACCTCCAAATATGCGTCAACTGGGGCGGGAAGCCCGCTCACGTCAGGCCATTATACCCAAGGCGTCCCTCCGTAGGGGCGACGCATGCGTCGCCCCTACGGAGGGGGTCGTCCGCCCCCGTCGCCTCTTGACGTGCTCCATCTCTGCATGGTTAGCTACTGCGTATAGTCAAGCAAGCGTCAAAGTTAAGCAATTGGCGGAGGAGTTCCGTGATGAGTCAGAGAATAGAAGACGGGCTGGAAACCGCGACCCTGGGCGGAGGCTGCTTCTGGTGCATCGAAGCGGTGTTCGACGAGCTGAAGGGGGTGAAGCAGGTGGAGTCGGGCTACTCCGGCGGGGCCGTGCCCAACCCCGACTACCACCAGGTCTGCACCGGCCGCACGGGGCACGCCGAGGTGGTGCAAATCCAGTTCGACCCGCAGGTGGTCTCCTTCCGCGACATCCTGCAGGTGTTCTTCACGGTCCACGACCCCACAACCCTGAACCGGCAGGGCGGCGACGCGGGCACCCAGTACCGCTCCGTCATTTTCTGCCACAGCCCGGAGCAGCAGGCCGCCGCCGGCCAGGTGGTGCAGGAGCTGGAGGCCCAGAAGCTGTGGGGCAGCCCCATTGTGACGCAGATTGTGCCCTTTGAGAAGTTCTACCTGGCGGAGGACTACCACCAGGAGTACTTCCGGCTGAACGGGCGGCAGCCCTACTGCCAGATGGTGGTGGCGCCCAAGGTAGCCAAGTTCCGCAAGCTGTACCGAGACCGCCTCAAAGCCTGAGCGGCGCGGCATTACACCAGGATCGGTGGCCCCGATAGTTCGGGGCCCCCGCTTTGCTTCCGAGACTGGGGAATCCGGTGGTTTAGGGCTACTTGGCCACCACCTATTGCGTTGTGTTTCCGTTTACTAGGAAGCTGAACGCGCAGGGTGCGGGACTGCCGGTTGATTGATTCCGGCGACATGGCCGGTTCGGAAGGAGGAGGCCCGTGGCTCGCCACGTACTCCCAGGGGAGGCGCCAGCAAGGGCCGGAGGCGCCGGCGGGCCACCCCACCTCGCTGGATCGAATTAACCAGTTGCGGGATGCGGGATCCCCGCTCCACAAAGCGGAGAAAAAGTTGCAGGCAGGCCACCAATGCTCCTAGGGTCATGGCCCCCGCAACCACTCGCAACCCACCCTGCCACAGCACCAGGGCCACGCCGGCAGTCACCAGGCTGGCGTATATCGGCTGCAAGCCGGCACGCAGGCGCACCACCGCCATGTTGGCGCCCGCTTGCTGGCGAGAGAGGCCGGCCACCCGGTCCACCGACGCGGGGGCGCGACCGAACAAGCGTAATAGCCGCACCCCGCTAATGCTCTCCT
>SHYG01000088.1 GCA_009692925.1 Dehalococcoidia bacterium | reverse complement strand
ACGGCAAGGACTACCTGGTTTCTGAGGGCGACGGCGTGCTGGTTCCGCCCAACTTACCTCACCAGTGGCGGAACCATACCCAGCACCCGGTGAAGCGCGTGACCTTCAACGCGGTGGCGGCGGAAAGCCATGGTGGTTAAGCGGTTTCAAAGTCAGCTTCGCCGGCGAATGTGCAGGCCGCACTGGCGGTGCTGGCGCGGCGGGACTGCAGCGGCGAAACCCTGGGACAGCGCCTGAACCTGACCGCCACTGACCTGCGCGGCGCAGACCTGGAGTATGCCCAGTTGCAACGGGCCGACTTTACCGGGGCCAACTTGAAGGGCGCCAGGCTGGGCGGAGCGTTCATGGACTCGGCCATCCTGGAGGGTGCCAATTTAGTGGATGCCCGGCTGGTGGGAACTCACCTGGTGGAGGCGCGGCTCCGGGGAGCCGGACTGGCCGGCGCCAAGCTGTGGGACGCCCAGTTGCGCGGCGCCGACTTGCAGGCCGCCAACCTGGATGGGGCCTTCTTGGGCGGAGCAGACCTCAGCTCGGCGCGGCTGTGGGACGCCAAACTGCAGGGAACCGACCTGCAGGGCGCAATACTGGACGGGGCCATGGGTTTGCCCGAGGGACAGGAGCCGGCCAGGCTTAAGGAGCCAGTGAAGGCTACTCAAATGGCGCACCCGCCTGCTCCCATCACCAGCTCCGCCCCCGCTAAACTCCCCGCCGTTTCTCCCATTACGGGCCGTCGCAGTCAGACAATGGTGTACCTCAACGGCATCGCCCACGGCCGGCGACGCGGCGGCAGCAACAGCAGCAAGGACGGCGTTGAAGATGTTCCCAAGGCGGAGCTGGAGCCGGTCTCCTGGGGCACCGGCGACGAGGACAGCTAGACCGGCTGGTTAGATCTGGTACTCCGGGCGGCGCAGGAGCTGCCGGGCGATGACCAGGCGCAGAATCTCGTTGGTGCCCTCGCCGATGATCATCAGCGGCGCGTCGCGGTAGTAGCGCTCCACCGGCGACTCCTTGATGTAGCCGTACCCGCCATGTACCCGCATGGCCTCCAGCGCCACCTCCTGGCATACCTCGCTAGCGAAGAGCTTGGCCATCCCCGACTCCAGGTCTACCCGCTCGCCCCGGTCCTTCTTGCCCGCGGCGTCGTAGGTCAGCAGGCGGGCGGCCTGAATCTTGGTCGCCATGTCCGCCAGCTTCAGTTGAATGGCCTGGTGCTGGGAAATAGGCGCACCAAAGGCATGCCGCTGCTGGGCATAGCGTATGGCGGCCTCAAAGGCGGCCTGGGCCACTCCCACGGCGCGAGCCGCCACATTGATGCGGCCCGTCTCCAGCCCGCTCATCACCTGCCCAAACCCCTGTCCCTCCACACCCCCCACCAGGTTCTCCACCGGGACCCGGAAGTCTTCAAAGATAAGCTCACAAGTATCCAGCCCTCGGTAGCCGAGCTTGTCCAGGTCCCGCCCCACCCGGAACCCCTCCCCACCCTTTTCCACCACAAAGCAGCTCAGCCCCCGGTGCCGGGGCGTCGCCGTCTTGTCGCTGCGGGCCAGCAGGCAGAAGGCGTCGCCGTAGCGGCCGTTGGTGATGAACATCTTGGTGCCGTTGAGGACATACTCCTCCCCGTCTCGCACGGCAGTCATTTGCAGGTTAGCCACGTCGCTGCCGCCGCTGGGCTCGGTGAGGGCCAGACCGCCTCGCTTGCGGCCCGCAGCCAGGTCCGGCAGAAACCGCCGCTTCTGCTCCTCCGTGCCCGAATGGGTCAGCACGTAGGTCAAGATATGATGCGTGCCGATGGCGCCGCTGAGGCTCATGAACCCCTTGCTAATCTCCTCAAAGATCATGGCGAAGGTGGTGTAGTCCAGCCCCAACCCGCCGTACTCCTCGGGCACGGTGATGCCAAACAGCCCCAGCGCCTTCATCTTCTCAATAAGGTCCAGGGGCACCTTGTCCTCCCGGTCCAGCTCCGCGGCCACAGGAATCACGTCGCGGCGAACAAAATCGCGCACCAGGGCCACAATCTGGGCGCGGGCCTCCTCGGGGATTGCAGCAGCCACGATTCGCTCCTTTCAGTGCTAATTGGTGACAGAAGATTCTTACCCGCCGGGGCTTCCTGATATTATACTGTAGTCGCAGTTGACCCATTGGAGTCCCGGACAAAGTCACCATGGTGGACACCACGACCATCGCCCAGCGGCTGGCGGAGTTGCGGCGGAAGATCAACTTCCACAACTACCGCTACTACGTGCTGGACGACCCAGCCATTGGCGACGCCCAATACGACCGGCTAATGCGCGACTTGCGGCGGCTGGAGGAGGCGCACCTGGAGTTGGTGACGCCCGACTCGCCCACGCAGCGGGTGGGCGCCCCCCCGGCAGCAGGCTTCTCCCAGGTGCAGCACCGGCGGCCCATGCTGAGCTTGGCTAACGCCTTTACCCTGGAGGAGCTGCAAGCCTGGCACCGCCGGGTGTGCAACCTGCTGGACACTACGGAGTTCGGCCTGGCCTGCGAGCTGAAGATTGACGGCCTGGCGGTGAGCCTGGCCTACCGCAACGGCGTGCTGGAGCAGGGCGCCACCCGCGGCGACGGCGCCGTGGGGGAGGACGTGACCCAGAACCTGCGCACGGTGCGCAGCATACCCCTGTCCCTGCAGGGCGAGCCGCCGCCCTACCTGGAAGTGCGCGGCGAGGTCTACATGCCCTTCGAGAGCTTTCGGGCGCTGAACGAGGAGCGCCAGGAGCGCGGGGAGACTCTCTTCGTCAACCCCCGGAACTCCGCCGCGGGCGGCCTGCGCCAGCTTGACCCCAAGATGACCGCCGCCCGCAACCTGCAGGTCTGGATATGGGGCCTGGGGGATACCGCGGGCTATGAGCCGCCGCCTTCCCACTTCCAGGCCATGGAGTGGCTCCAGACCCTGGGGCTGCGCACCAACCCTCACAGCCGTCTGTCCCCCACCCTGGAGGAGGCCTACAGCTACTACCAGAGCTGGGTGGAGCGCCGCCACGAGCTGCCCTATCAGGTGGACGGTGTGGTCATCAAGGTGGACTCTTACGCCCACCAGGAGACGCTGGGTGTGGTGGGCCGGGAGCCCCGCTGGGCCATCGCCTTCAAGTTCCCCGCGGAGCAGGCAGTCACCCGGCTCCTGAACATCGGCATCAACGTGGGGCGCACCGGCAGCCTCAACCCCTACGCCGTGCTGGAACCGGTGGTGGTGGGCGGCGCCACGGTGAAGCAGGCCTCCCTCCACAATGAGGAGGACATCCAGCGCAAAGGTCTGCGCATCGGCGATTGGGTGACCATCGAGCGGGCCGGGGAGGTTATCCCCCACGTGGTTCGCCCTGAGAAGGAACGGCGCACGGGGCAGGAACGCGAGTTCCGAATGCCGCAGAACTGCCCGGTGTGCGGCACGCCGGTGGTGAAGCCCGAAGGGGAGGCCATGCGCCGCTGCCCCAACGCCTCCTGCCCGGCCCAGTTCTTCGAGCTGCTGAAGCACTTTGTCAGCAAGGGCGCCATGGACGTGGACGGCCTGGGCGAGAAGTGGTGCGAAACCCTCATCGCCCAGAAGTTGGTCAAGGACGTGGCGGATCTCTATTATGTCAACAGAAACCAGTTGCTGGAGCTGGAGCGCACGGGAGACAAGCTGGCCGCCAAGATCATGGCCAGCATCGCCGCCAGCAAGGACCGGCCCCTGCCCCGGCTGGTCTTCGGCTTGGGCATCTTCCACGTGGGGTCGGAGGTGGCGGATTTGCTGGCCCAGCGGTTCCCCAGCCTGGACGAGTTGTCCCAGGCCACATCGGAGCAGCTCATGGAAATCCCCGGCATCGGCCCCAAGATCGCCGGCAGCGTGACCGCCTACTTCCAGGTATCCCACAACCGGCGAGTGATTGATAAGCTGCGCCAGGCCGGGGTCAAGATGCGGCAGGAGGCCCCCCAACGCCCCGGGACCCCCGGGCTGCCCTGGCAGGGACTCACCTTCGTCATCACCGGCACTTTGGGCGCCATGCCCCGGCGGGAAGCCGAGGCCCGCATCAAGGCCTTGGGCGGCAGTGTCACCGACTCAGTAACCCGCAAGACCAGCTACCTGGTGGCCGGGGAGTCCCCGGGCTCCAAGCGGGACACCGCGGCGCGACTGGAGACGCCGATATTGGACGAGACCGCCTTCCTGGAGATGTTGTCCACGGGCCAAGCCCCCCAGGAGTCCCGCCGTTGAGCATCTACGATGAACCCCGAATCTGGCTGGAGCGCTTCCCCCTTAATGAGCCTCAGCCCTTTGCCTGTGACTACCACGGACTGCGCTATCCGGGGGAGGTCATCCGCGCCAGCCGCTGGCCGGCGGCATGGGGGTCACCCTTGTCGGGAGACGTCTATTTCCGCATTATTTTGCTGCAACAGCGCCGCTCCGGGGCGCCGCCGGCGATCCATGACCGCCGCATCGCCCTCTGCCTGCCGTCCACCGGGCCATCCCGCCAGCGCAGCCAGGCAAGCGGGGAGCTGGCCACCCTGCGGGAGACCCAGGCGGCCTACTTCACCCAGCCCCAACTTGTCGGGGAGGCCGGCTTAATCCAGCGCACGCTGGAGCGCCGGCAACGGGGCCTGGAGGAGGACCTGCTGGCCGAGGAGTCGGCGCGATTCAGCGCGGGAATGCTACTCACCGCCGGCGGCGAGTCCATCTACTCCGCCAGCTTTTTCGCCGGGACCGACCCCCTGGAGTGGTTTTCCCGCATCGGCCAGTGGCTGCTGGCGCGGGCGTACCCGGACCTGCCGGTGGCGGAGCAGGCCTTGCCGCGACCAGTCACCCCGGATGACCCAGGCCACCTGCACCGCAGCATCTTCGGCCACCCAGGGGATACCCGAGGCGCCCTGGCGGAGCTGGGCCCTGGCCTGCATCTGTCGGCCATGGAGAGTCCCGCGGAGTACAATCCCTCCAACTGTCCCATCTTCGGCCTGATCCGCGCATGGCTGGCGAGCCGTTCTTCCCCGGCGGCCTGGCCCGAGCTGCACCATTACCTGGCCCATGAGGTGGGACTCACCCGCCCCCTGGCCACGCTGTACCTGCTGCTGTACTTGCACCACGCGGCGCCGGACCTGGAGGTGCGGCTGCATCCGGAACATCGCCTGACGCTGTTGGGCGGTCGCCCCGACTTCAGCCGGGGCACCCAGTTAACCGGCGAGCTGGTCCCGCTGATCCAATGGGACCCCCTGCTGTCGGACTGGGCCGCGACCATCGGCCCGGCTACTCAGCCCCAATGGAACGACACCCTGCCGTACCTCGGGGTGTTGTCCCCCCGATTGGCGCCAGTGGCCCATGGGGAAGCGCCCACCGGTCTGGTAGCCGAGCTGCAAAATGCGGTGGATGAGATCGCCCGGCAGGTCGCCCAGGCGCGGGAACTGCTGGGGCTGCTGTCGCCGGCCCCGGAAGAAGCATCGGCCGCCAACCCGGCGGCGGAGATGCTGCAGCGCTTGTCCGGCATTTCCGGCGGTGACTTTCAGTCGGTATACCGCGCCGCGCGAACCACTTACCGCGACTTCCGCAGCTTGGAAGCCGACCTGGAGGCGCTGCGGCAACTGGTGCAGCTGGGACGCCACGCCCAGGCGCTGCTGACGGCACGACACTACTTGGCAGGGGCAGCAGTGCCCCCCAGCATGGCCGAGCTGTCGGTGCAGCGGCGGGCGCTGCAGGCGGCGCTGTCGGCGCCCAGCCTCCTCTGGCTTTCCCGAAGCTGGAGTCTCCTGGAGCAGCAGGTCTTGGCCTTCAAGTCCCAGTACGGGACGGCGTACCAATCGCACCACCAGGACACGCACCAGGCCCTGCCCGCATACCTGGGAGAGCGAGACACCGTGGCGCGGGAGCTGCGGGCCCCGGCGCTGCTGAACACCCTGCCGGAGCTGGGCGACCCCGCCGGTCAAGGATTGGATCAGGCGCTGGCGCAACTCTGGGTCGGGCCGCCAACCTGCACGGCACAGGCGGATGACCTGCCCCTGGAGACCGCGCCCCGGTGTCCTGGCTGCGCGCTGGGGCTGGACCAAAGGCTGCCCGTCCAGGAACTATCCCGGCTGGGCGCCACCATCGCTTCGTTGCTGGGGGACAAGAACCGCCGGCTCAGCAACCTGCTGATGGAGCAGGTGCTGCAGGGGCGCGCCGACCAGCGGCTGGACGACTTCCTGAAGATTCTGCAGGCCAGCGACCTGTCCGCCCTTTCCAACACCCTCAGCGATGAGCTGGTAGCCTTCCTGCGCCAGGTCCTGGGCCAAGTCCAGGCCCAGGACCTCTAATGACCGTGCGCGTGTTCATTGGACTGGGCAACCCCGGCCCCCGTTACAACAATACCCGGCACAATGTGGGATTCCGGTGCATCGACCTGCTGGCCCGCCAGTGGGGAATTACCATGAACGAGCGCCGCGCCACGGTGGTGCTGGGGCAAGGCCACCGCCATGACCAGGATGTGGTGCTGGCCAAGCCGCGCACCTTCATGAACCATAGCGGAGAGGCGGTGTCCTACCTGCGGGCCAGGTTCGGCATCCAGCCCGCCGACCTGGTGGTCATCTACGACGAGGCGGCCCTGCCGGTGGGCAAGCTGCGCGTCCGCACCGGCGGCAGCGACGCCGGACACAACGGCATCAAGTCCATCATCGCCGCTCTGGGAACCCAGGAGTTTCCGCGCATCCGGGTCGGCATCGGGCCACCCCCCGGCGGCGTTGGGCAGGTACCCCATGTCTTGGGCGCCTTCTCCACCGAGGAGGCGCCCGTGGTTGACCAGGCGCTGGAGTTGGTGGCCCAGGCCGCGGACTGCCTGCTGCAGGAGTCCATCCAGGCGGCCATGAACCGGTTCAATTGAGCTGCGCCTGCGCCGATGGGAGTGCGTATGCCCCATAGACCCGCCCTGGCGTTTCTGCCGCTGTTGCTGGCGGCGCTGGTTATGATCATCACTACCGGCGGCTGCGACGCACGCGCCACCCCAGGCGTTACCCACACCGCGCCCCCGCCTGCCAGCGTTGCCCAAACAACTATCCCAAATCCCACCGTCATCCCCACTCCGGTCAGCCCCCGGGAGCTGGTTCACACCAGCTTGCCCCCGGCGCCGGACCGGGACCTGCACCGCCTGGCCAGCCAGTTGTCCGCAACGCCGGGAGCGCCGGAGATTCCCAGGGTGGTCAACCCCGCGCCGCCGGACTACGCGGCGGGGCGTACGGATACCTTTTGGCTGATAGACCTGGGCCGCCTGCAGATGTATCAACAGTCCTTTGAGCTGCGGCTGGTAACCCCCAGGGCGTATTGGTACGTGGAGGAGGGCCTGACCGTCGCTCAGGAGGACCTGGAGAAGTCCGCGGCGAGTTTTGAGGCGGAGACCTACCCGCGGGTGACGGAGGCCTTCGGGACGGAGTGGTCGCCCGGCGTGGATAACGACACCCACATCAGCATCATCAACGCACAACTGCGGGGC
>SHYG01000015.1 GCA_009692925.1 Dehalococcoidia bacterium | reverse complement strand
CAGGGAACTTCCACCGGCGGAATCACCCCAAGGCCAGCCGATTTTTCTTTGACCGCGCTTTATCGGCGTTGGCACGGCCGCATCCCGGACTTATGGCGCCTGCTCCCTCGTCTCCGGGAGGGACAAGGGGCAGACGTAGCAGCCCTTAGGCCGCTAGTGCGAATTCACGATCGCCGTTTATTGTTTGCCACCGGTTTAACGAGTTCAGTAGCCGCCTCGGCCTGCAATTCGCCAGAGAACGCTCCTGTCGAACCCACGCGTCCCCATACCTTATAATTATCCCACACCGGTACTCGCAGGTCAATTCGAGACTCGTTAGTAGCTGGCGCGGCTATTCTGCATCCGACCAGGCCCGCCCAGCGTATTATCTACTAACAGGGTGCTGAAAAAGGGGTCGACGGCCCGAAATCCTCCCAATTTTCGTATCTGAGAGTCCGTCCATTTTTCGCAAAATCGGGGTTTTTCAGCATCCTGCTAAGCGAACACGCTGTTGGGAGAAGGCAATGCGACGACTCCGTCCCTATCTGCCCCTGGCCGTGGCCCTGGCGGTCATTGTGGGAACCATTCTGGCGATTGAGCGGCCCTGGCAATCCGGCAAGGCCAGCACCGACGTCGCCGGCGCTCCGGTGGTGGTCCCCGGCCCCCAAGGCCAAGGCGCCGATCCGCTGGCCCCATCGCTCGCTACGCCTCGTTCCGGACGCAAGCCCGCCTCGGGGCCCCAGGCGGCGCAGGTTGAGGGTATCTCCGCCTGGATTAACAGCCAGCCGCTGACCATCCAGGCACTGCGCGGTCAGGTGGTGCTGGTGGACTTCTGGACCTACACCTGCGTCAACTGTATCCGCACCTTCCCGTATCTCAAGCTGTGGCACGCCCGCTACGCCGACGATGGCCTGGTAATCCTGGGTGTGCATACCCCTGAGTTTGAGTTTGAGAAGGACCTGGACAATGTTGTGCGGGCCACCCGCGACAACGGCATTCTGTGGCCGGTAGCCCTGGACAACGACTTTACGACCTGGGAGAACTATTCCAACCGCTATTGGCCCGCCAAGTACCTGGTGGACCAGGATGGAGTGGTGAGGTACACCCACTTTGGCGAGGGGGAGTACGCCGCCACCGAGAAGAAGATCCGCGAACTGCTGGTGGAGGCGGGGGCCGACCTCTCTGACGACCCCCTGGCCCTGCCGTCGGACCAGCCGGTGGACCCCGTCTACCTGACCACCCGCAACGGCGAGATTACCCGCGAGACCTACGCCGGCTATGAGCGCAACCGCGGAGACTCCTTCCTGGGTCGCGGCGGCTACGTGGGCCAGCGGGACTCGTATTATGAGAATACCGACAAGGTGGCGGCCTTCGTCATACCCCAGGAGCTTTCGCCCCATCAGCTTTACTTCCAGGGGCCTTGGTTCATCGGGCCGGAAAGCGTGCGCCACGCGCAGAAGACAGAGGGATATCCGGATTATCTGGCCCTGGTCTACTCCGCCAAGAGCGTTAACGCGGTGCTCACCGCCGATGATGACGCTCCCTATCGAGTGCGGGTCACCGTGGGCGGCAAGTATTTGACCCAGGCGAACAAGGGGCGCGACGTGACCATCGGGCCGGATGGCGAGAGCTACGTTATGGTAACTGGCTCCCGCCTTTACCAGATTGTGGACCACCCCAGCTACTTCCCCCGGCAGCGGCTGGAGATGAGCTCCACCTCGGACAACTTTGGCCTCTTCGCCTTCACCTTTGGCATCTACAGTGAAGGGCCGTAAGGCTTGTCTTCCATATGTCGGGAGGCACTATTGGGGAGCGTAAGGAGGTCTGGGTTTCATGGCTGATTTAGCGTTGCTGGCGTCTTTCGCTGCGGGGTTTCTCTCCTTTGTGTCGCCCTGCACCCTGGCGCTGGTGCCTATCTTCCTCACCTATCTGGCTGGGCTTAGCGGCGGCAGTACTGCCAGCGTGGCTAGCGTCGCCAGCGCGACGGGCAACGCCCCGGCGGTAGTGCAGGCCAAGCCCCACCGGTTGGCGCTGTTCTTTAACACCATCTGCTTTGTCCTGGGATTCACCGTGGTGTTCGTGCTGCTGGGCGCGGCGGTGGGCGCCCTCACCTCCGGGCTGGAGGGCTCCCAGATGTGGCTGTCGCGCATCGGCGGCGTGCTGATGATCACCTTCGGCCTGGTCAGCCTGGGGGCGCTGAAGCTCCCGGCATTGCAGCGCGCCCGGGGCATCAACGGAATCCTGCCCGGCCAGAACGTGCGCTACGTGGGCTCCTTTATCGTCGGCTCCACCCTGGCCGTGGGCTGGAGTCCCTGCGTGGGCCCCATCCTGGGCGGCATTTTGGCCTTGGCCGGCGCCAGCGGCTCCACCCTGCGGGCAGCTACCCTGCTGCTGGCCTTCTCTTTCGGCATGATGGTGCCCTTCCTGGCCATGGGGCTATTTTCCCAGGGCGCCCTGGGCTTCGTACGGTCAAAACGGCGGCTGTTTCAGTACACCAGCCAAGTGTCGGGGGTGCTGCTCATCGCCCTGGGCATCGTCATCTTCACCGACCGGTTGCGCCAGATTACCAGCTATTTGTTTATCTCGTCGATGTAGCCATCAGCGCTTCTTAAAATCCCCCCAACCCCCCTTTCACAAAGGGGGGTTGGGGGGATTTCCCTTCAACGCCTTGCCGAATCCCACCACCGCAGCTAATATAGCGGCAACAGCCTGCCCGCGGAGAGTCTCCCCATGCCAGATGCCGTCCCCGCTGCCGCAACCACCGCCACCATCGCCCTGGAGGTCAACGGCCGAGTTCATCGCCTGACGGTGCGCCACCACTGGAGCCTGCTGGACGTGCTGCGGGAGCAGCTGGACCTCACCGGCGCCAAGCGCGGCTGCGACCGGGGCGAGTGCGGCGCCTGCACCGTGCTGCTGGCGAGCCGGCCGGTCTATTCCTGCCAGGTGCTGGCCCTGCAGGTGGGCCACCGCCCCGTGGTGACGGTGGAGGGATTGGGAGAGAGCAACATCCTGGACCCCGTGCAGCAGGCCTTCTTGGACAACGACGGCGCCCAGTGCGGCTACTGCACTCCCGGTTTTGTGATGTCCGCCCGGGCGCTGCTGGACGATAATCCCCATCCCAGCGACGACGAGATACGTCAGGCGCTGGCGGGCAACCTGTGCCGATGCAACGCCTACGGCAGAATCATTCAATCTATGCGGGCCATGCGGGACGCCGCCCGTTGACACGGCTAGCTGGGAAGACTAAACTCCAAGCCAATGGGGCCACTAGGCCCTAGTATGGTTATTCGCTAGTTTTTCGTTTGTTTAGGAGGAGACACCAATGACTACCCGGCCAACGGCAGAACACGAGCACCCCCACAAGCACGACTACCAGCACGGCCACCCCAAGGCAGCCGCGGAGATGCGGGATGCCGCCACCAAGTTCCTGGCCTCCCTGAAGCCCGAGCAGAAGGCCAAGGCTACCTTCAGCTTCTACGACGGCGAGCGCATCTTCTGGTACTACCCGCCCATGAACCGCCACGGGCTGCGCATCAAGGACATGGACGCCAAGCAGCGCCAGGCCGCCAAGGCTCTCATGGCCACCGGCCTTAGCGCCGACGCCAACCAGAAGGCCAACGCCATCATGGAGCATGAGGGCATTCTGGGCCCCTTGGAGAAGGAGCAGGGTCACATCACCTGGGACCGAGACCCGCTGCTGTACTCCTGGACTATCTTCGGCGACCCGGCCGGCCAAGACCCCTGGGGCTGGCGCGTGGAGGGCCACCACGTCTCCCTGCACTACACCATCTGGAACGAGCGGGTAGTCTCGGCGACCCCCTTCTTCTTCGGCGCCAACCCGGCGGAGGTTCGCAAGGGCCCCAAGCAGGGCCTGCGCATCCTGGGCGCCAGGCAGGACATCGCCCTGGAGCTGATGAACAGCCTGGACGCCGGCCAGAAGTCTAAGGCGCTTATTTTCGATGAGGCGCCCGCGGATATCCTGACCTTCAACGCCGCCCGGGCTTCCCTTCCCAAGGAGCAGGGCCTGCCCTCCGCTCGCATGTCCGGCACTCAGAAAGAGATGCTCATGGCCCTATGCACTGAGTACGTGACCGCGTTGCGCCCCGACCTGGCTTCGGAAAAGATGGACGAACTGAAGCAGGGCGGGATGGACAAGATTCACTTCGCCTGGGGCGGCCCCGCCGAGAAGTTCAAGCCCCACTACTACCGCCTGCACGGCGGCAACTTTGTGGTGGAGTATGACAACCGGCAGAACGGCGCCAACCACATCCACTCGGTGCTGCGCAACGTGGAGAACGACTTCGCCAACGACGCGATGCGCGACCACCTGCTGATGTACCACATCCTCTAGGCCCCGCGTGGCGCCTGGTATCCGAGTAACTGTAGGGGCAGGTTTTAAACCTGCCCCTACGTTGGTTTTAACTCTTTCGGGAGGCCGCCCATGATCCGCCTGTTCCTGGACATTGAGACCCTGCCCGGCCCCGAGTAGCTGAAGGAGGCCATCGCCGAGGGCATCGCCCCGCCGGGCAACCTCACCAAGCTGGAGACTATCCAGAAGTGGCGGGAGGAGAAGAAGCCCGCCCTGGTGGAGGAGAAGTACCGCAAACCTCCCTGGAGGGCCACTGGGGCCGGGTTTTCTGCGTTGGCTACGTCAAGGAGACCCCCAGCCAGCTTACCCAGGGAGTCCTCAGCGGCGAAGAGCCTGCCCTGCTCCAGGACTTTTGGGAGCTGTCCCGCGACGTGGGCCAGTTCGTTGGCTTCAACATCATGGACTTCGACCTGAAGTTCCTGATGCAGCGGTCTATCATCCACGGCGTCAAGCCCACCAACACGCCGTCCTTTGCCCGCTACCGCAGCGACCACATCTACGACGTGATGTGCGAGTGGCTCCAGTGGGACAACCGCGACCACATTCGCTTGGACACCCTGGCCCGCGCCCTGGGGGTGGCCTCCCCCAAGGGGGCATGGACGGCAGCCAGGTGCACGACTATTATCTAGCCGGGCGGCTGGATGAAATCTGCCAGTACTGCCTGCGGGACGTGCATGCCACGCGGGAGATCTTCCGCAAGATGACCTTCCAGGGGTAGAAGCCCAGCAGCCCATAGGAGGCCAGCACCCATGACCTCATCCACTACCGCCGCCACCGGCCAGAGCGTAATTCGCACCGACCTGCGGGACAAGCTCACCGGCCAGGCCAAGTACACCGCCGACTTGAAGCTGCCGGGGATGCTTCACGCCCTGGTGCTGCGCAGCCCTCATCCTCACGCCAACATCTTGAGCGTTGACACTCAGGCGGCGGCTAGGTTGCCCGGAGTGTACGCCATCGTCACCCCCTTCGATGTCCCGCCTGGCAAGGTGGCGCCGGATTTGGCCATCCTGGATCGCAGGGTGCGCTTCGTGGGCGACGAGGTGGCCGCCGTCGCCGCCGCCGACTTGGACATCGCCCGCCAGGCCCTGTCCCTGCTGGAGGTGGAGTACCAGGCGCTCCCCTTCGTCCTGGAGCCTGAGGATGCTCTGAAGCCCGGCGCCATCGTCATTCACCCCGAAGGCAACCCCGGAGGCAATCTGGTCGGCGGCAAGCCCCTGTCCCTGGAGCGGGGCAGCGTGGCCGAGGGTTTTGCCCAGGCGGAACTGGTGCTGGAGGAGGAGTATTTCATCCCGGTGCACTCGGCCACCGCCCTGGAGCCGCGGGCGGCGCTGGCCGCCTGGGAGGGCGACTCCCTCACCGTGTGGAAGTCCAGCCGGGGTGTTCACGTGGACCGGGCGACGCTGGCGGAGGCCCTGGGCATCCCGCCGGCCAAGGTGCGAGTGGTGGGCCCCTACCTGGGTGCGGGCTTCGGCAACAAGGACGAGTCGCGTCTGGGAGCGCTGGCGGCGGTGCTGGCCCAGCGGGCAGGTAGGCCGGTGCGCCTGGAGTACTCCCGGCAGGACGAGTTCGTGGCCGGACGCACCCGCCACGCTGCGCGCATCCGCATCAAGGCGGGGTTCAAGCGGGACGGCAGCATCACCGCCATCCACACCATCGCAACCCTGAACAAAGGGGCCTACCTGGCCTCCGGCCCCGGCGTGGCGCGGCGATTGGGCCAGGGGTCGCTGTACCTCTACCACTGCGCCAACTCCAAGTATGAGGCCTATCTGGTCTACACCAACCGGCCCACGGGCGGGTCGTATCGAGCCCTGGGCGCGCCCCAGGGGCACTTCGCCCTGGAAACCCTGATGGACCGCGCCGCCGAGGCCCTTGGCATTGACCCTCTGGAGTTCCGCCTGAAGAACCAGGTGCGGGCGGAAGGCCAGCCGGGGCGTCGCACCACACCGCCGGGCCAGAATATTGACAGCCAGCCTCTGGAAGGCGGAGTGCCTTTCTCCAGCAACGGCCTGGACCAGTGCCTGCGATTGGGCGCGCAAGCCTTCGGCTGGGGCGAGCCCGCGGAGCAGCCCGCCGACCCGGCCAAGAAGCGAGGCCGGGGCATGAGCATGATGATCTACCGCGGCGGGCCGGGGTTCGCCTCTGCCGCCGAGGTGCGCATAGACCGGTCGGGCGTCATCAGCCTGGTGTGCGGCCTCATGGACGTGGGAGAGGGCGCCACCACGGTGCTGGCCCAGATGGCTGCCCAGGGGCTAGGTTTGGACAGCCGGGACATCCGCCTCATCTTTGCTGACTCCGCGACCACGCCCAACGCACCCATCACCGCAGGCTCCACTGCCACCTTCTCCACCGGCACCGCGGTGGTGCAGGCCGCCACCTCGCTGCGGGGGCAGCTCCTGGAGCTGGCTGCCGACGGGCTGGAGGCGCCGGTGGACAACCTGGAGCTGTCGGGAGGCGCGGTTTACGTCAAGGGCGACCCGGCGCGGCGCATGTCCCTGGCGGAGGTGGTGCGCCGGGCGGCTAGCGACGTCTTATCCGCCAGCGCTTCCGTGAACCCCGGCAGTCCCAACCACATCATCAACTCCTTCGGCGCCCACTTCGCCCAGGTGGAGGTGGACACCGGCACCGGCCAGGTCAGGGTGCTGCGCTACGTGGCGGCCCACGACTCGGGGCGCATCCTGAACCCGCGTTTGGCCCTGAACCAGGTAGAGGGAGGCATCTCCCAGATGCTGGGCTTTGCCCTGTCCGAGGAGCTGGTCACCGACGGGCCCACCGGCATCACCCTCAACGGCAGCTATTTGGAGCACAAGTGCCCCACCATCCTGGACTACCCTGACATCCAGATAATCTTTGCCGATGTGGTGGACCCCATTGGGCCCCTGGGGGCCAAGGCTCTTGGCGAGGTGCCCGCCGTGGGGGTGGCCCCAGCCATCGCCAACGCCATCTACGACGCCATCGGCGTGCGGTTCACCCGCCTGCCGATTACTCCCCAGCGAGTATTAGAGGCTCTCAGCCTTCAGCGATCAGCGGTCAGCCCACCCACCACCCGAAGCAACCGGGGCGGGGGGTTGATTGCTGACGGCTGAAAGCTGAAAGCTGACAGCTACAAGCGAGGTTTTCTTGCAGCCTTTTCAGTACATCGAGCCCAAGTCCCTGGACGAGGCGGTGGCGCTGCTGGCGGCGCAGCCTGGCGAGACGCAGCTCATCGCCGGGGGCAGCGATCTGCTCAGCGAGATCAAGGAGGGCGTGGCCGCGCCCCGGCGGCTGGTGAGCCTGGCGGGCATCCCTGGGCTGCGCGGCATTCGCGAGACCGGCGGCGGCCTGGAGCTGGGCGCCATGACCACCATCGCCGAGCTGGCCCAACACCCGGCCATCCGCGCCTGCTACACCGCCCTGGCCCAGGCGGCGGAGGAGTTGGCCACGCCGCAGATCCGCAACGTGGGCACTTTGGGGGGCAACCTGGCCCAGCGGCCGCGCTGCTGGTACTACCGCCACCCCCAGACCGTGTGCCTGAAGAAGGGTGGCGACCGTTGCTACGCCCTGGCGGGGGTCAGCAAGTACCTGTGCGTCACTGGCGGCGACCGCTGCTACATCGTGCACCCCTCGGACACGGCGGTGGCGCTGTCGGTGTTCGATGCCAGGGTGGAGATTGCCGGACCAAGGGGGACGCGCACCATGCCCATCGGCGAGTTCTTCATTGGCCCCGGCCAGGACCTGCTGCGGGAGAACGGTTTGGAGCCGGGTGAGCTGGTGACGCGAGTGCTGCTGCCGGGACAAGACGAAATCCCCCTTGGCCCCCCTTTGCAAAGGGGGGTAGGGGGGATTTCCGTCCCGGTGCGCAGCCTGTACCTGAAGGCGCGGGAGAGGGAGACGGGGGACTTTGCCCTGGTGAGCGTGGCGGTCGCCGTAGCATTGGAGGGGGACACCATCCGTCAGGCCAGGGTGTGCTTGGGCGGTGTGGCCCCAGTGCCCTACCGGGCGCGACCGGTGGAGGAGTACCTGCGAGGCCAGCAAGTGGCTGATGTTGATGCGGCCCATGCTGGGAGCCTGGCCCTGCCCAACCCCCGGCCCATGGCGGACAACGGCTACAAAGTGCCCCTGACGGCCAACCTGGTCACACGGGCGGTGGGGGAGGTTATGTCGGGGGGATGAGGGGAAGTGAAACTGTCAATCCTTTACGCTGTTGAGGTCAGGAGGCAGCTATGGCTGAGTCGCTGAAGACTGTGTTCGTGGACGATGAAATCGCCTCGCAGATTATCAACATCGTTCAAGATGCCTCGAAGTACGTGATCATCGTTACTCCCTATATCAACATTAGGGACTGGCGTCATGTTGAAAACGCTCTTGACCTAGCAGTGAAAAAGCGTGTCAAAGTCACAGCCATTGTGCGATGTAAAGATGGAAAGCCAGATTGGGGCAAAATCGAGGATGCTAACTGGTTGCAGCAACATGGAGTTGCTGTGCGAGGCGCCGAGTACCTGCACGCCAAGATCTACCTGAACGAGCGCGACGTTCTGATCAGTGAGGTGGTCCCCAAAATCTGTACAGGTGGCTAAGAGAGAGTCCCGCTCCTAAAATGAGGCAAACGAAGGAGCAGGACATGAAGCAAACACGGAAGATCAGGTGGCGGTCTTGGCCCAGCGTTGTGCCAGCGTCTTCATTTCTTCCAGGTGCTCAGGCCAGTCGTGCAGAGTTGCCGGGTCAAAATCTGCGCCGTTGGGCCAGGGCAGGGTGTGCACCTCAGGGTCAATTCGCACACCGTTGAACAGGGACAAATCCCGTAGTGCCCCATACAGCTCGCCCTTCAGCACGGGCCGGAAGTCAATCACCTGGAAAGTTCCGTCGTCAAACCCCACTCGCAGGGTGTGGGAAGCCACTATTTCCACTGACGTCACTTGATAAATCGGATGGTCCATCCCGCACTCCACAGAGGCCTGTCAGCTTGGCGACGTGGCCCCCACCCGCTCCGCCGCATCCCTTCTCCGCAACTGCCCGCAGGCGGCGTCAATGTCCGAGCCTTTCTGCGCCCGCTGGGTCACTACTATGCCCATCTGCTCCAGCACCTCGCGGAAGGCGTTCACCCGCAAGATCGCGGGCGCGCCGAAACCCAGCTTGCCCACCGGGTTGTAGGGGATCAGGTTCACGTGGCAGTTCAGCCCCCGCAGCCGGTGGCCCAGCTCCCGCGCCTGCCGCACGCCGTCGTTAACCCCGGCCAGCAGGCAGTACTCAAAGGTCAGCCGCCGCCCGGTGCTCTTGAAGTAGGCCTTGCAGGCGTCCAGAATCTCGTCCAGGCTCCAACGGGTCATGGTGGGGATAAGCTGCTGGCGCAGTTGGTCGTTGGGCGCGTGCAGCGACACCGCCAGCGTTATCTGCATCCGCTCCTGGGCCAGCCGCCGGATGCCGGGCACGTAGCCCACGGTGCTCACCGTCAGGTGCCGCATGCCGATGCCCACCTCGGTGTTCAGCAGCCGCACCGCCTGCACGGTGGCGTCGTAATTCATCAAGGGTTCGCCCATGCCCATGAACACCACGTGGCTCACCCGGTCCAGGGGGGGCGGGTTCCCGGTCGCAGTGTCCTGCACCGTCAGCAGCTGGTCCACAATCTCCCCGGCGGTGAGGTTGCGGGTGTAGCCGCTGGCTCCGGTGGCGCAGAAGGCACAGCGCACCGGGCACCCCACCTGGGTGGACACGCAGCAGGACAGGTAGTGGGCGTAGGGCAGGCCCACCGTCTCCACCGTCTGGACCATGCCTCCGCCCTCGTCAGTCAGGGCCAGCAGAAACTTCACCGTGCCGTCGCGGCTGCGCTGCTGGGCAGCCACCCGGCTGCGGCCCACCTGATGTTGCTCCTCCAGGCGCGCCCGCAGGGGCTTGGAGAGGTCGGTCATATCGCTTATCGAGCGGGCGCCGCGGCGATAGATCCACCGGGCGATCTGCTGCCCCCGGTAGGCGGACTCCCCGGCCTGCTGGGCCAGGACGCTCAGCTCTGCGGTGTTCATGCCAAGGAGGGATGTTAGCACGGTTCTTCACTGCTCTCAGATACGTTTATGCAGGTCAGTATAGCATACGACGCCCTCGGGGCCGGGCCGCTGCGACCGGCGGACAGTAGGTACGTGTTGCTCCGGCCTTTGCCACATGGTACAATCGGGCCAGTCCGCCGGTGGCGGGTCAGGTTCAACTGGCTTTCAAAAGGAGGAGGAAGGTTATGCCATCATTCTGGGAGCTCATCATGTTCCCCGGGGACAACAAACTCGAAGACGCGCACGGCTACCAGGGCCAGCACATGGACGCCTACGTGAGTCATCCCCTGCCCACCGCCGGGACCTCATGGCCCGCCATCATCGTGGTGCAGGAGGCCTTCGGGGTCAACCGGCACATTGAGAAGGTCTGCGACAGGTTTGCCCAGGCGGGCTACGTGGCGGTGGCTCCGGCCATGTTCCACCGGGAGCATCCCAACCCCAAGCTGGGTTACGGCGAGGCCGATGTTCCCGCCCGCACCAAGTACATGGCCGCCCTCAAGGATGACGAGATCATCACCGACCTCAAGTACACGGTGGACTACCTGCAGGTAATGTACCCGCGCACTCAGGGTCAGAAGATTGGCATCGTGGGCTTCTGCGTGGGCGGGCGCATCGCCTACCTGGCCGCCGCCACGGTTCCGGGCCTCAGCGCCGCGGTGGCCTACTATCCCGGGCGATGTCTGGTTCCCTTCGGCGAGGGCAACAAGGCCCCCATCGAGCTGACCAGCAAGATCAAGATTCCCGTGATGGGCAACTTTGGCGGCCTGGACGCGAACCCCAGTCCCGCAGACATGGCCAAGATTGAGGCCGAGCTCAAGAAGAACAAGGTCACCTACGACTTCAAGAGCTACGCCCAGGCCAACCACGGCTTCAACTGCGACGAGCGCCCCAGCTACCACAAGGCATCCGCTGACGACGCCTGGACCCGCACCGTGGGTTGGTTCGACAAGAACCTGAAGGCCGCCGCGCCTGCCGCTGCTGGCGGAGCCCGCCGCCGCTAAACCCCTGGATTTACCAACCCTGGCAACAACGTAGGGGCGGGTTTCAAACCCGCCCCTACTGTTTTAAGGTGCACTGGTATCTCGTAGGGGCAGACCTGCGTGTCTGCCCAGGGCGCACACATAGGTGCGCCCCTACTGCTTGAGGAACGAGTTCCTGAACCGGTACAGGGTCATCTCCGGCTCAATGGGCGACACGGGCATGTACCCCGCCTCGTCAATCTTGGCCACGATGAACCAGGGCCCGTCTTCCTCCAGCGCCTGCTGGAACACCGACTCCAGGGTCTCCAGGTCCCGCACCGTGGCGGTGTGGCTGATGCTGCAGCTCTGGGCCACTTTCTCTAGATCAGTCCCGCAGCCCGTGTGGCTGGTCTGGTGCCCCGTCTGGCCCCATTGCTCGTTGTCCCACACCACCACCACCAGGTTCTTGGGCTGCTCCCGCCCAATGGTGGCGATGGCCCCCAGGTTCATCAGCAGGGAGCCGTCGCCATCCAGGGAGACCACCTTCTCCGGGGTGGACAGGGCCATGCCCAGGGCGAGAGACGAGCACAGCCCCATGTTGCCGTAGGTGTAAAAGTTGCGATCCCGGTGCCCGGCGTGCCACAGCTCGTCGGTGGTGGGCCCCAGGTTGGCGACGATGGGCCGGTCGCCGATGTGGCGCAAGATCATCTGGGTGGCTTCAAACCTAAGCAAGTTTGCCTCCGTGCAGCAGTTGGGTCAGGCAGATGGCCACCGGCTGGCGGTTAGCGTGGCAGAGCTTCATCGCCCCGTCCACAATCCTGTCCATCTTGTAGTCGTCGTCCAGGGTGAAGTGCACCAGTCCCAGCAGGTCCAGAATGGGGCGGGTGCTGCGCCCCATGGGCACCTGGGCGATGTTAAACTCGCCGGGGCCGCCCCGCAGGTTGATGAACATAGGTATGGGTATCCGGTACGGTATGCACATACTGGCGATGGCGTTGATGCTGTTGCCGAAGCCGCTGGACTGCATGAACACCGCGGAGTTGCGCCCCACGGCGTAGGCCCCCGCGGCGATGCCGATGGCCTCCTCCTCCCTGGTGGCGGACACCAGGTGGAAGTAGGGGTCGGCCTCAATCAGGCGGGTGACCTGGCTGATGGAGATGTCCGGCACGTAGGCAATCAGGGAGGTGTTCCACTTCTTCAGCGAGTCTACGATAATCTCGGCCCAGTTCATGATGTCTGCTCTCTCGAACCCCTCTCCCCCTCGTTGAGGGGGAGATACAGAGGGGGTCACTCCTATCAGCAAAATCGACCTTCAAGATAGCAGCGCCCAGGGCGAATGTCAAAGGCGGCGGCCCGCCCCTTGCCAGCCGCTGGATATGAGTATATAACTCAGGGAAATTGCGGGGCGCCGCTTCCTTGGGCTTAACCAAGGCAAGCAGCCGCCCTGCCGGGAGCAGGTAGCTCATGCCCTTCAACCTCTTCGGCGGCTTGAAAGTCCTGGACCTGGGCCAGGGCATTAGCGGGCCTTTCTGCGCGAAGCTGTTTGCCGACCTGGGCGCCCAGGTGGTGAAGGTGGAGCCGCCGGCGGGCGACTCGTCGCGGCAGGACGGCCCCTTCCCCGGCGACGCGCCCGACCCGGAGCGCAGCGGCCTGTTCCTGGCCCTGAACACCAACAAGCTGGGCGTCACGCTTAATCTGGAGTCGGCGTCGGGCCGGGGCCTGCTGGTCCAGCTCGCCCAGGGCGCGGATATGCTCATTGAGAGCTTCCCGCCCGCGTACTTGCCCAGTCTGGGGCTGGACTACGCTGCCTTCCGCGCCGCCAACTCCCGGCTGGTAGTAACCTCCATCACGCCCTTCGGCCAGACCGGCCCCTGGGCTAACTGGCAGGCCAGCAACCTGATACTGTCCAACCTGGCGGGCCACTCCAGGGAGCACCCTGGCCCGGTGGATGACCTGGCCAAGCAGCCGCCGCTGCAGTTGGCCGCCCGCCAGGCCGAGTTTGTGGCTGGGCTGGCGGGGGCCACGGCGTCTGTGCTGGCGCTGAACCGGCGGCGGCTCACCGGCTTGGGCAGCCACGTGGATGTGTCGGGCATGGAGGCGCTGGCCCTGCTGCCTCAGACCACCCTGGCCGAGTTCTCCTTAGGGAAGCCTCCCAAGGGGCGGCACAAGGACGTGGCGGGCCGTCAATCGCTGCTGGCCTTGCTGCCCTGCCGCGACGGGTTCGTGGGCCTCTCGCCCCGCCAGCAGGACCAGTGGGAGCGCTGTGTCGAGATGATGGGCAGCCCGGAGTGGGCCAGCGACCCCAAGTTCGCCACTCGGGAGAGCCGTTTGGCCCACTGGGACGAGTTGGAGCCCCGGCTGGCGGCCTGGACCGGCGGGCAGAACAAGGAGGATGTCTACCGCCTGGCCCAGGGGCATCGCATACCGTCATTTCCCTTGAACACCGCCGCCGACCTGTTTGAGTCGGCGCAATTCCGGGCGCGGGAGTTCTTCGTGGAAGTGGGCCATCCCGCCGCCGGGCCGCTTCGCTATCCTGGCTGGCCCATCCAACTGGGGTCTGGACAGAAGCTGGAGCTGACTCCGGCGCCCCTGCTGGGCCAGGACAATGCCGCGGTGCTGGGCGCTAAGGGCTTGGGGCTGACCCAGGACCAGCTGGTGTCGCTGCGTACCCTGAACGTGATTTGAGCCTGATTACGATAACCGCAGAGACCCATTCGGCAAGCTCAGGGCCGGCTCCGAGGGCGCGGAGAGCTTTATAAAAGGTTCTTAAAAACTCTGCGTTCTCTGCGTCTCTGCGTCTCTGCGGTGAAATACTTGGAGGGACTGATTTGAAGATAGACCCGCGCCACTTTGAGGGGTTCAACCGGGTGCTCACCGGCGTGGTAGTGCCCCGGCCCATCGCCTTTGTCTCCACCATGTCCGCATCGGGGCAGGTCAACCTCTCGCCCTTCTCCTTCTTCAACGCCGTGTGCAGCGACCCGCCCACCCTGGCCTTCTCCTGCTCCCGCTACGCCCCCGGCTGGCCGGACAAGCGCAAGGACACCCTGGCCCACATTGAGGAGACCGGGGAGTTTGTGGTCAACCTGGTGGTGGACGACATCGCCGAGGCCATGAACCAGACCGCCGCCGAGTACCACACGGAGGTCAGCGAGTTTGGCGTGGCGGGCCTGACGCCGGCGCCCTCCGACCTGGTGCGGCCGCCGCGGGTGGCCGAATCGCCGGTGAACATGGAGTGCCGGTTGAACCAGGTGGTCAACATCGGGGAGGGACGCCGCCAGAACGGCCTGGTCATCGGCGAGATCGTGCTGCTGCACATCCGGGACGACATCATCAGCGGGCACCACATCGACCACCAGAAGCTGCGCCCCGTGGGACGGCTGGCGGGCAACATGTACTGCCACACCGACCACGTCTTTGAGCTGACCCGCCCAGTGTACCTGTACCGGCCGGGGGACTAGAGGCGCCTGAAAATGAACATCCACCGAAACTTGCCCCCATCCTGCGTCTCGCACCACGCTCCTACCGCTTCAAAGGGCAGGGGCTGAGATGTCTCATGTACACCGCCCTGCGGCGTCTCCGCCCGGAGCGGGACAGGGATCCCCCCCGGTTGCCGCTGGCGACGGTCGCAGGTCATCGGACCGGTTTCAGACCTTCTCTTCCCTGCGCCATCGGGACTTCCTGTTCCTCTGGGTAAGCAACCTGTTCAATGCCTCCGCCAGTTGGTTTGAGCAGATTACCGTCCCTTGGGTGGTCTGGCAAATTTCCGGATCGCCTTTCTTGGTGGGCGTTGCGGGAGGCGCGCGCTCGCTGCCCTTCCTGTTTATTGGACCTCTGGCCGGGGTCTTCGCGGACCGGCTGAACCGGCGCAAGATGGTCATCATAGTGCAGTCCATTCTGGCGGCGGTAGTATTCGTGTTCGCCCTGGCCGTGCAGCAGGGCTACATTACCGGGAGCGCCGGCGTAGCTTACGCCTTAATATTTACAATCATCGGCGGGGCACTCCATGCTGTCATCCAGCCGGTCCGCCAGGCCATGGTAGCCAACACGGTGCCCCGCCAGGACCTGTTTAACGCCATTGCCCTGAACTCGGTGGCCGGTAATGTGGCCCGGGTGATCGGGCCGGGCGTGGGTGGGGTGCTCATCGCCTGGCTGGGCCCGGAGATTAACTTCGCCATCGAGGGCGTGTTGTATGTGCTGATGGCCCTGGCCATAGTCCCCATCAAGCTCCCCTATCGGGAAGAGATTACCGCCATCAAGTCTTCTGTCAAGTCGAACCTGAAGCAGGGCTTCACCTACGTGGCTTCAGAGCCCCTGCTTTTTCACCTGTTGCTGCTCAGCTACATTCCCGCGTTTCTGGTGGCGCCGGTCATTGGGATCATGCCGGTTATCGCTGTCAAGGTGTTGGGACATGGGCCCAAGGTGTATGGCTTCCTGGTGCTGGCCATGGGTGTGGGCGGTATCCTGGGCACCGCGTGTTTTGCCACCTTTGGCAGAGTTTTCCAGAAAGGGCAGGTGGGGATGGTGGCCCTGCTGCTGCTGTCCTGCACGGCCATTGTCCTGGGCGTCTCCCACTGGCTGCCCGTGTCCCTGGCCGCCATGTTCTTCCTGGGCCTATTCCGCATCGCCTTCCAGATTAACAACAACACCTCGCTGCAGATGAACATCGCCGACGGCCTGCGGGGCCGGGTGATGGCGATCTACCACTTGGATCACGGCTTCACCCCCTTCGCCAGCATGCTGGTGGGGGCAATGACCCAGTTCACATCGGCGAATCTGACCGTGACGGTGCTGGGGGCCATCAGCCTGGCCTTGGGGTCGTATGCGTTTTTCGCTTATAAGGACGTTCGCCACATTGGTAGGTCCTTCCGCTGAAGGACGAGCTATTGCCGCCGCTACACTGAATCGGAGAGGTTAGTGCTATGGACCGCCTGCCCCTAGAAGGCGTGCGCATCGCCGACTTTAGCTGGCAGATTGCCGGCCCCACCTGCACCCGCTACCTGGGTATGATGGGCGCGGAGGTCATCCGCATCGAAAGCGAGCGCCGCCCGGACCCCTACCGGGAGCGCAGCATCAGCCGCTTCATCAACCAGTCCAAGAAGAGCATCACTCTCAACCTTTCCCACGCCAGGGGCATCGAGCTGGCCCAGCGCGTCATCGGCCTCAGCGACGTGGTCATCGAGAACTTTGCCCCCGGAGTCATCGAGCGGCTGGGGCTGGGGTACCCGGAGCTGCGCCGGGTGAAGCCGGAGATCATCATGCTGTCCTCCGCCGGTTTGGGACATTCGGGCCCGGACATGAAGCAGGTGGCTTACGGCACCCTGATCCAGTGCTTCACCGGGTGGAGCGCCCTGCAAGGCTACCCCGGCCACGCGCCGGACATCGGGGGCATCTGGACCGACCCGGTGGTGGGGATGCTGGAGGTGTTTCTGATTAACGCCGCCCTGCACCGCTGCTGGCAGTCGGGCGAGGGCCAGTACATTGACCTGTCCATGGCGGAGGCCACCACCATGCTGCTGCCCGAGCCGATGCTGGACTACTCCATGAACCGGCGGGTGCCGGAGCCCCTGGGCAACCAGCACCCGGCCTATGCGCCCCACGGCAACTACCCGTGTAAGGGCGAGGATCAGTGGATCGGCATCGCCGTCGCCACCGACGCCCAGTGGCAGTCCCTGTGCCAAGTCTTGGGTCTGACCGAGCTGCCGGCTGACCCCCGTTATGCCGATGCCCTGCGCCGGTGGCAGAACCAGGACAGCCTGGACCGCGCCCTGGCCGCCGTCACGCGCCGCCACGACGCCCTGGCGTTGATGGTGCGGCTCCAGCAGGCTGGGGTGCCCGCCGGGGCCTCCTCCTCGGTGGACCAGCTATGGGACAACCCGCAGCTGCGAGAGCGGGGGTTCTTCCAGACCTACCGGGAGCAGGACGGCGTCATGCAGGAGCTGCCGGCCACCCCCTGGCGGCTGGATGGCGAGGCGGGGGGCAACATGACGGCCCAGCCGGTGCGCGGGGAGCACAACACCTACGTGTTTGAGGAGCTGCTGGGCCTGTCCCAGCCCGAGGTGGAAGCCCTGGTGGAGGCGCAGGTGATTTACTGAGGGGGAGACGGATTCACCGCAGAGATTCTTAGAGCATGTGTGCCAATCGCCGCTCGTGGTGAGCCTGCCGAACCACGAGCCTGCACCCTTCGACAAAAGCTCAGGAACTGGGCCCCGTCTCAGGGTGGGTGCGGCGGAACTCGTCCAGGGCCGTCTGGAGTTGGTCGTGGAAGGTCTGGGGGTCCTTCAACTCCAGGATGAGGCGGCGGCGGTCAAAGAGGCGCAGGGCCAGCGGGTCTACCAGCCGCACCCGCAGCCGGTCGCCGATCATCAGCTTCAGCATATCCAGGTGGGAGATCTTCTGGAAGGGGATTACCCGCACCCGGGGAGAGCCGTACACCACCACCAGCGCGCCGGGATAGACCCGGTACAGCCTGGGGTTGGCGAACCAGGTGAAGGCGGCTACGCCGGTACCAGCCAGCACCAGCACCGGGTCGGCCTTCCAGATCCCCAGACCGACCACGATCAGGGCCAGGAAAAACGTAAGGTTCACCGGAACGCGGTGCTTGGCCTGGTAGAGGGGCTGCTCTCTTTGGGTTTGTTGCGCTTCTGACATTTGGTGTTGCGGTTCCCTTGCGAAGGCTCTAAGTTGGTGGCCATATGGAGGGTAAGGTGGGTGTGTGGGCCCATGCAAGGGCTGCATTCAAATACGAAACTGGCCTGTAAACCACCTGTGCTCCTGTCTATGCAGGGGCACGGGTTGGTAGGCCCTCCAGTCCTTGCTGGCCGCATTATACAGCATTGCCTGGGGGTCAGCTACCGGTGCGAGTCAGAATAACTGTTCAGACTTGAAGGGACTCCGTAGGGCTACATGCATCCAGCCTACGTCCCGAAATACCGGTCTCCATAGTCCCCCAGGCCGGGCACAATGCACTTCTGATGGTCCAAAGCCGGGTCGATGGCCGCCGCCGTGATGTGGGACGGTGGTATCAACTGGGACAAAGCGCGGAAACCCTCCTGGGCGGCGATTACCCCGGTGAAGTAGATGGACTCCGGTGCGTAGCCCAGCTGGCGCAGGGTGGCCACTGCCAGCCCAGCGCTGCCTCCTGTTGCCAACATCGGGTCCAGGAGAATGGCGCGGCCGGGCAAGACCCTCGGAAATTTCTGGTAGTAGGAGTGGGGGCGGGCGGTCAGCTCATCGCGCTCAATGCCGATGAAGCCCACCGGCAAACCGGGAATGGCCTCCATGAACGATCCCAGGAGGGCCAGCGCAGCCCGCAAGATCACCACCACCATAACATCGCCGGGTGGGGCTGGGACGGCAGCATCCCCTGGGGGAGTTTCGGACTCCCTGCGGACAGTGGGCAGCTTTACCAAGGTTTCCGCCGCCAGGCGCCTCGCCAACTGGTCGGAGTTGCGGCGGAATTCCGCCACGCCGGTATTCCGGTCCCGCAGCACCGACAGATAGGCTTGCATCAGATAACCCTGGCGGCGCGCAGCAAGCCTAACTCTGCCATGGACAAGCCCAGATCACCACAAAAGACCTCGGCGTTGTGCTCTCCCAACCGCGGCGCCGCCCTAGTTGTTTGCATCGGGTTCATGCCGTCAATCAGGAAGCCAGAACCAGGGTATTTCAGTGGGCCAACTTCCGGATGCTCCAACTGAACAAAGTATTCTCTCTCGGCCAGGTGAGGAGAGTTAACCACCTGCTCCGGGCTCTGAACCAACCCAATTACCAAACCCCGGGCCATGGTTTCTTTCATCAGGTCCAAGTTGTCCCACTGGGCCAGCTTGGGGGCCACCAAGCTGCGCAACTCCTCCCAATTCTCCAGCCGGGATTGCCGGGTGGTAAACTTTGAGTCGAGGAGGTCCGGCTGCGCCAACAGCTCGGCCCACACCTCCATTGGCCGGCCGCCGGTGCCCGCGGTGGTCAGCGTCACTTCGCCGTCCCGCGTCGGCATGTGCATGCCGTCCATCACGTTGTGATCACCGCCACCCCGGCGCGGGCTGCGTCCGGTGAAGCTGTAGGGATGAATCAGCCCCGAGGGCGTGGCCACCACCGCTTCCATCACCGAAAGATCGATGTGCGCGCCCGCGCCCGTTTCTTCCCGTTGGAGCAGGGCCGCCATAATCGCGATGGCCCCGTTACGCGCCGCGGTGATCTCCATCTGTTGCAGCGCCGTGCCCATTGGCGGGCGGTCGGCGGAGCCCGTAACTGCGTAGAGATACCCTCCCATCGCCTGGGCCACCAGATCGTCGCCCCGATAACCCGAGTAAGGCCCGGTCTGTCCGAAGTAGGTGATGGATAGCAGGATTACCGATGGGTTAATCTCTTTCTGAGCTTCGTAGCCAAGGCCCAGACCGTTCAGGTGTCCGGGGGGATAGCTCTCAATCACCACCTGCGCCCCCTTCACCAGCCGGCCAAGCAACTCTCGGCCCGCTGTCTGTCCGGCGTCCAGGGTGATGCCCCGCTTGTTGGTGTTAAACGCCAGGAAGGCGGAGCTTCGGTCGAAGTGGGGTTCGCCACCCATGAAGGGAGGTTCGTGCCGGGCCTGGTCACCCCAGCCGGGGGGCTCAACCTTGATCGTGTCGGCGCCTTGATCCGCCAGCAGCTTGGCGCAAAACGCCCCTGACGGCGCGTTGGTAAGTTCCAGTACCCTCACCCCGGACAGTATTCCCGGCATGGACCCCTCCGCAAGTATTGGTTAAGGCGCGCGCTCTTCAGCCCCAGGTCTGGTTGATATCACGGCTTCCCTAGCCAGCTCTTCGATCTCGTCCTCCGACAGTCCGCCAACCTCCCGCAGAACCTGGTGGTTGTGCTCCCCCAGCGTGGCGGAGTCGCGAATGGCCATGGGGAGTTCTGGAGTACGGAAGGGGCGCCCCGCATATACCCGGCGACCTACCTGAGGACACCCAGGGTTGTCATACTCCTGCAGGAACCCCCTGGCTTGCAAATGGGGATCACCCACCAAATCCTTGGCGGTCAGCGCTGAACCAGCGGGGACCCCGCGGTCTTGCAGACGCCGCATTAGAACCTGGTCGTCCTGAGTGGCCGTCCAGGTTGCCAGGTGATCGTCCAGCTCGCGCCGGTGTTGCCAGCGCCCCAAGGCCGAGTCCAACCGGGAGTCTGCTGCCCAAGAGGGTTCCTCCATCTCCTGCTTCAATGCCAGCCACTCGGCATCGTCAGAGATGGCGATGGCAATCCAACGGTCATTGCCCCGGCAGGGGTAGACGTTATGCGGCGACTTCCACAGGTGGCCACAGCCCAGGCGGGAGCGCTTGATGCCCCGCTGGGCTTCCAGAATTGCGGGGCCAATGCAGGACACGCCGGTCTCCTGCATGGTCAGGTCAATTCGCATCCCCTTGCCCGTCTTCTTTCTGGAATAAATGGCCAACAGGAGGGCATAGGCCACGTTGTTGCCTACGGAGTGGTCCATATAGTTGTTGCTGGCGCGCATCGAGGGTCCACCCTCATAGCCCGTGAGGGAGGACAGGCCGCAGGCCGCGTCGACGGTACGGGCGCGGGAGCCAGCCCTCCTCCAGGGACCGGTGTAGCCGTAGGCAGTGCCGCTCAGAGTAATGATTCGAGGGTTTATCCGGGCCAGGCTGGGGTGGTCGAAGCCAAGACGCTCCATTGTGCCGGGACGAAAGTTATCGGTCACCACGTCGCAGTGTTTCGCCAGCCGAAGGAAAACCTCCCTTCCCTTGGGACTGTTTACCTCCAGACAGAGGCTCTGCTTATTGCGCGTGCCGAAATACACCAAGTTGCCGCCCTCGTTCCACCACTCCTTCCCGGGCTTGCCGTCCACAAACGGACCCGACTTGCGGTCCTGGAGATGGTCTACGCTTTCGATGCGGATCACCTGAGCGCCCAGATCAGCTAAAAAAGCGGTGCCCCAGGGAAGGGCGTGAACCTGTTCCAGCGTCAGCACTCTAATACCCTGAAGGACTCCTTGCGAAGCCATTGCTTTCCTCCCTTGAGCCCAGGGATGATTCGCGAATCACCTGGACCGCTTGGGGCTGCATTTACGGGACATTCTAGCCATTTCGGGTTGCCCCCGCCACCAGGCACTTAACGATCTTAATCGTACTAACGACCCTTGCATAGTTGCCTTAACCTTGGCCGAGACGAAAATCCCCCCAACCCCCCTTTCGCAAAGGGGGGTTGGGGGGATTTTCGTCTCAAATGCTGCCCAACCGAGTTAGATATTTAAGCACGCCTCGGTGATTTGGCTCCTGCCGCAGCGGCGGTCGGCAGGCAAGCATCGGTAGCGGAAGGCCGCTGCAGGGCCAATGTGGAGGGAGGGGGTCGGATTAGCGGCTTTCAAAAAGAAAGAGGCCACCTGCGTGGTGGCCTCCAGCTATGGTTCCATATTTGAATTAGGGGTAATGGTCGGGGCGGCCGGATTTGAACCGGCGACCCCCTGCACCCCATGCAGGTGCGCTACCGGGCTGCGCTACGCCCCGACGTTGGTAAAGGATACCATACAGCTTGACCCCCTACAAGCTGGGTAAGGCACCGCGCAAAATGCGCGCAAAATCGTAGGGGCGGGTTTCAAACCCGCCCCTACTCCACTGCGGCGTGCGGTGCTATATGTCTTCTTTGATGGCGGGGATCACTTTAGTTCCGATCAGCTCCACGGAGCGCATCACGTCCTCATGGGGCATGTTGCCCTCGTTGCCGTAGATCAAGATGTAGCCGGGGTTAAGCTCCTTGCGCACGTGGCGCAGCTTCTTGATTATCGTCTCGGGGCTGCCCACCACGATGTTGTAGGCGGCCTGCAGGTCGTCGTAGGTCATTTGCCGCCCGATAGTTCCCGTGCCCAGCATGGGCCGGGTCATCTTGATGCGCAGGGCTTCTCGGGACTGGTAGCCCGGCGGGTCGTTGAACTCCACGGGGCCGCGCTGGCGGTGGGCCTGAGTCCACAGGAAGGTCTTGCCGATCTCGTAGGCCTTCTCGTCGGTGTCGGCGCAGAACACCCGCATCAGGTAGCCAAAGTGCTCTGGGCCCGGCTCGTAGCCCATCTCGTGGGCCGTCTCCTGGTAGATGTTCTTGAGCTGGATGGTCAGGTCCAGCAGCGCCCCCAGGTTCATGTAGGGGTACTGGTGCTGTGCCGCCCAGATGACGCTCTCCGGGCTGCCGGTGCCGGGGAACCAGATGGGCGGGTGGGGCTTCTGGATGGGAGTCACCCAGGGGTTAACCATGCGGTGGGGGAAGTAGCGGCCCTCCCAGCGGAAGGGGCCGGGGGTAGTCCAGCACTTGAGGATCAGGTCGTGGGCCTCCTCAAACCGGTCGCGGTTCTCCGTGGGGCTGATGCCGGCGTGGAGGGTCTCCACCGCGGTGCCGCGCACGAAGCCGGAGATGAGCCGCCCGCCGGAGATGCAGTCCAGCATCGCCAGCTCTTCCGCCATCTTCACCGGGTCGTTGAGGGCGATGACGTTGCCCAGCAGCGCGATCTTGGCCCGCTTGGTCACTTTGGCGATGACGGCGCCGTCAATGTTCACGGAGGGCTTCATGCACCAGTAGGCGCTGTGGTGCTCGTTGGACATGATGCCATCGAAGCCGTTTTGATCGGCCCAGGCGTACTGGTCGTGGTAGTTCCCATACAGGACGTGGGCCTTCAGCGGGTCGAAGTGGCTGTTGGAAAAGTGCATCCGGCCCGACTCATGGGGCGCCAAATCCTGATCCGTGATGAACCCGTAGGGCTGCTCGGAGAACCAGTAGACTTCCACCATATGCTCTCCTCCTTTTTCAGGCCGGTTCCTTCAGGCCAAGCTGGTTACTTCACGCGGGCCAAAAACTCCGTCACCGCTTTAAGGAACTCCTGGGGTTTTTCCAGCGCTGGGGAATGCCCGCAGCGGTCAATGATGCGCAGGGTGGCGTTGGGCAGCGCCTGCCGGAACAGCTCGCCGCACTCCAAGGGGATGATGGCGTCCTGCTTGCCCCACACCACCAGGGTTGGGGTGGGCACGCCCTTCAGGTAGTTGGGCAGGCTTGGGTTGTAAAGATAGGGCTTCCAGCAGAGGCGGGAGGCCATCTCCCGGTTGCCGTGGTCCACCTGCTGCTCCTCGGGGGACAGGGGGCGGGAGTATTTCTGGTAGTCGGCCACCTGGGTGGGATCGAAGAACCGTTGCTTGAGGCGGGTTTGGGCCGACACCATGAAGATTTCCGCGATGTCGCTGTTCTGGGGCTTGATGCCCGCGGGGCCCACCAGAATCAGGGCCTTCAGATTGTGGTGGCACATGGCGGCCATCTCCGCAGCCAGCCAGCCCCCCATGGATGAGCCCATGAGGATGTACTGGCTCAGGCCGAGTTGCTGCACCATCTGCTGGTTAAAGTGGGCCACGTCGGCAATGGTGTAGATCCAGTCGGGGCGTTCCGTGCCGTTGAACCCTGGCTGGGAAGGCACATAGACCGTGTAGCGGCGAGACAGCTCCTCGTGGTAGGGCTGCCAGCCGGCGCTGCCGCCGGCGCCGTGGAGAAACAGGAGGGCTGGCCCGGAGCCGCCGGTGAACATCTGCACCTTGGTTGTGCCTACGCTGACGGTGGTCTCTCTGCCATTTTTGGTAGTTGTCATACATTGCCCCCCAGCTAGAATCGTCTTTCCAGGTTGGGTGCGGCCCCGCATCGCTGTCGCGTACAGGAATGGACGGGGGCAGGCGCGATTGCCCTAGATTGTGGTACAGACGCAGGGGGTTGTCAAGTTTGGTGTGGATGGCGGACGGCACGAGCTAGGGAGGCGAGCTAGGGGGATTGATTACGGGAGCTAAAGGCCCAGGTCAGGACTCCCAGCACCACGGCGATGAGGCCCGCCACGATGGCGATCCACCCCAGGGCCTTGATAAGCCAGCCGATGATGGGCAGCAGCAGCACCAGTCCCAGGATGATAAGGGCCAGCCCGCAGCCGATGCAGGCCCGGTGGCCGTCCCAGTTAGCGCGGTAGAACATTGGGCTCCGCCGCCTACCCGCCCGCGGGGCCGTAGCTGGCGGCGCGCTCCACTGCGCGGCCTTCCTCCACCAGCTTGTCCAGGTGGGTGCGCACGTTGCGCGACGCCGCCTCGTGCAGGTTCGCCGCCAAATCTCGGGGGTACACTTGAGACACAATCTCCGACACCGTGCTGGCGCCGCTGGCCAGGGCCGCCAGCACCTGCTTCTCCCGCCCCTGGCGATGCGTGATGTAGTACTGGACGCGCTCGGCGCCGTTCTGCACCACCTGGCCGTGGCCGGGGCAGATAATGGCGGGTCGCTGCTTGGCCATCAGCTCCAGGGAGGACATGTACTGCTTCAAATTGCGCACCGTGCCGGTGGAGTTGCCCAGGATGGTGTCCCCGCTGAACAGCACACCGTCCGCCGCCAGGTAGTAGGCAATGTGGTCGTCCTCGTGGCCGGGGGTGAAGAGCGCCCGCAAGCCCACTCCGCCGCCGGCGGGCACCACCTCGTCGGAGCGCAGTTTCACCACCACGCCCGGACCCAGCCTTTCGGTCAGCCGGGACTCCAGCTTGGGGTGGCAGCGCACCGGGCAGTTCATGGCCTCCTGGAGCCGGTCCGCGCCGCCAATGTGGTCGCCGTGGCTGTGGGTAATCAGGATGGCGGAGATGCGAGGCCGCCCCAGCTCGCCGTAGTAGTCCATGATCTGCCGCGTCCAGGCGCGGTACGGCTCGCCGGTATCCACCACCACCATGTGGTCTTTGGGGTCGCCCACAAAGTAGATCTGGGTGCCGCCGGGGTGCATCGCCCCGAAGGTGTTGGGGTCTTCCATGATGTGGGTGCTGTAGACGTGCGGCGTTATCTGCATTTGTACCTCTGTTTAACCATAGAGAGCGTTGAGAATCCTACATTACGTCGTCCATCTCAGCGGTCTCTGCGTGCTCAGCGGTGAATTTTCGGCCAGGTTCAGATGCTTTTCAGGTAGCGGCCCAGAAGGTCCAGCGCGGCCTGGGCAGCGCCCCGCTTGTTGCTGTCGCGATCGCCGCCCTGAATCTCGATCTCAATGGCCGAGTCGGTCCCATCCTTCACCGACAGGCCAATGAAAAAGGTGCCAGCGGGCAGGCCCGAGTGGCCAGGGCCTGGCCCGGTGACGCCGGTGGTAGAGATGGCGTAGTCGCTGCCAGTCAGCTCCCGGACGCCGCGGGCCATGCCGATGGCCACCTCCCGGCTGACGCTGCCGTAAGTGTGGTAGTCGTCGTCGCTGACGCCGAGAATGCTCTGCTTCAGTCCGCCGGTGTAGGCAATGACCCCTCCGGGGAAGTACTTGGACGCCCCCGCTACGGTGCCCAGCAAGTAGCCCACTAGCCCGCAGGTGCAGGCTTCCGCCACCGAAACCGTCTCGTTGCGGGCTGTCAGCAGCCCGGCCAACTCAATCACTTCCATCAGCTCAACCGCCTCCTTTTTGCAACAGTAGGAAGAACTCCTGGTTGCCCGCATCCCCCAGGATAGGCGAGGGGCACAGGTTGCGCACCCGCAGCTTGTGTTCTACCGCCCAGATAATCATTCTGCCCAGCACCTGGGCGTGTACCTTGGGGTCTTTGATAATCCCGCCCCGGCCCACGTCCTGGGCCGCTGCCTCAAATTGGGGCTTCACCAGGGCTACAACCTGGCCTTTGGGCTTCAAATGCTCCATCGCCGGGGGCAGCACCAGGGCCAAAGAGATGAAGGACACGTCCACGGTCACTATATCCACAGATTCAGGCAAAGGGAAGGGGTAGCGGGCGTTGAGCTTCTCCATGACTACCACCCTGGGGTCTTCCCGCAGCTTGTAGCTGAGCTGGCCGTGGCCCACGTCCACCGCGTAGACTCGGCGGGCGCCCCGCTGCAGCAGGCAGTCGGTGAAGCCGCCGGTGGAGGCGCCAACATCCAGGGCGGTCAGCACCGCCACATCCAGTCCAAAGCTATCCAGGGCATGGGCCAGCTTCACGCCCCCACGGCCCACGTAGGGCAGCCGGCCCCGGACATCCAGGGGCGTGGACTCAGCCAGGGGCGTGCCTGGCTTGGCCACCAGCCCGGCGGGGGTGTACACCAGCCCGGCCATAATCAGCGCCTGGGCCTGCTCCCGGCTCTCCGCCAGCCCGCGCTCCGCTAGCAGCAGGTCGGCGCGGCGTTTCGCGGCCCGGCGCGGTTTGGTCATCTAGTTCCCTTTTTACCACAGAGAGCACAGAGGACACAGAGAATTTTAAGATTCGTCGCCGACTATCTCAGTGATCTCCGTGTGGTCTGTGGTGATTGTACTTGCCTACCGCCCCACAAATCGGGGGCGGCGCTTTTCCAGGAAGGCCCGCCAGCCCTCCTGGTAATCTGCAGTGTCAAACTGGGTCAGGGGCAAGTCTGCCTCCTCGGCGGTCAGCGACGCCAGGGAGGGCTTGGCCTGCACCTGGTTCAGAGTGCGCTTGTTCACCGCGTGGGACAGGGGCGCCAAAGATGCAATCTCCTGGGCCAGTTGGTAGGTGTGCTCTCGCAGTTCCCCGGCGGGCGTCACCTGATTGACCAGGCCAATGCGCAGGGCCTCCTCCGCGTCCAGCAGCCGGCCCGACAGCAGGATGTACAGGGCGTTTCCCCGGCCTACCAGGTTGAGCAACCCCTGCATCTCCTGATGCCCAATGGTGATCCCCAACCGGGCCACCGGGATGCCCAAGCGGCTCCCCGTGGCGGCGACGCGCAGGTCGGTGGCCACCGCCAGCTCGCAGCCGCCGCCCACGCAGAAGCCCTGGATCATGGAGATGGTGGGCGTTTCCAGTTCGTGGAGAGTGGTCAGCAGGCCGTTGACGGCGTCGTTGTAGGCGCGGCCCTTGGTGGAATCGCTGCGGTACTGGGAAAAGTCCCGGATGTCGGCGCCGGCTGAGAAAGCCGCGCCGCCGGCGCCGGTAATCACAATGGCGCGGACCTCCGCGTCGGCGTCCAGGGCCCGCAGCATCCCGGCCAGCTCGCCCCACATGGCAAAGCTGATGGCGTTGCGCTGGCCTGGCCGGTTGATGGTGATGGTCGCAACGGGGGGCTGGCGCTCCAGCAGGAGGTAGTCAGGCATTTGCCGGTCCTTGCTGTTTACGGCCACTTACGGCTACTTGCGCTCCAGCAGTTCGATGCGCACGTCGTCGGGCGCCCGCACAAAGGCGATTCGCACCCCCGGCCGGATGTTGTACGGCTCCACCGCGAACTCCGCGCCCCGGCGCTTCAGGTCCGCCACCGCCTCGTCCAGGTTGTCCACCCGGAAGCCGAAGTGGTCCAGACCCAGGTGCGGGGTCGCCGGGCTGGCGGGCATATTCACTTCCGGGGCCACCCGGGCGATGAACACCGCCAGGCCGTTGATGTCCAGGTCAATGCGCGGCTGGCCGTCGGACTGGACCGACTCCACAATCTTGGCGTCAAACATCTTGCGAAAGTACTGGGCCATGCCCATGGGGTTCTTGCTGCGCAGGTGGATGTGGTCGTAGCTGTATTTTGGCATTTAACTGCTCCAAACTGCTCTGGGGGCTTAGATATCCGCCCAATTACGCTAGGCCCAAGTTAGCTTGCAGCTAGCAGCTTGTCAAGGGGTTTGTTGCACGGGTTGTTCGATTGCCCCCGAGTGTAGAGGCAGACCGGAGCCTGCCCTGAGCCGCGCCGAAGGGTGTCTGCCCACGGGTGGAAGGTCTGTCCCGGGGGCGCACACATAGGTGCGCCCCTACAGTCCGGACCATAATCGAAAGTCCCCACTACCCTTTCAGGAGCCCCGGAAGTCCGCTATAATGCGTGGGTAAACACCCCCGGCGGGCCGGAATTGCAAGCCAGTAGAGAGGTCGTAGCTATGGAAGTTGTATTTATCCAGGATGTGCATAACCAGGCCCACGCCGGCGAGGTCAAGCGGGTGGCCGACGGCTACGCCCGCAACTACCTAATCCCCAAGGGTTTGGCGGCCATGGCCACCCCCGAGGTGCTGAAGCGGGTGCGCAAGCTTTCCGCCGCCGGCGATGTGCGACGGATTCAGGAAACCCAGGTGATTCAGGAGCTGGCCCAGCTTATCGATAAGACCAGCGTTAGCGTGTCCGCCCGGGTCACCCCCGCGGGCCGGTATTACGGCGCCATCACCTCCGTCCGCATCGCCGAGCTGCTCAGCGCCAACTTGGGCCGCACTATTGAGCGGCGGCTGGTGGAGGACATGGATCCCATCCGCGAGCCCGGCGAGTACGACGTGGTGCTGCGGCTGTCCGGGGACATCACCGCATCCATCCACATCAAGGCCGAAACCGAAGAGTGAGCCATGCGCGCAGCGTTTCACCCCGGCTACCACGAGCAGGGGATAGCCGTGCGCCTGGCAGGCAGGCTTTAGATGTACGCTGAGAAGCTCCTGCCCCACGACATCGAGGCGGAGGAGGCGGTAGTCGGCGCACTGCTCATCGACGGCGACTCGGTCCTCCGGGTCGCCGCGCTGATTAAGCCCGACGACTTCTACCGCGAAAAAAACCGACTGTGCTTTGCAGCCTGCGTGAACCTGTTTCAGCGCAGCGAGGGCATTGACCAGGTAACTGTGGCCCGGGAGCTGGGCCGCGACGGCCACCTGGATGCGGTGGGCGGCATGGCCTACCTAAGCCATTTGGTGGCCATCACTCCCGCGGCGGCCCACGCCGAACACTACGCCCAGGTCATTTCCCGCACCGCCACCATGCGGCGGCTCATTGAAGCCGCCTCCCGCATCTCCGCCATCGGCTACGAGGATTCCCAGGACATTGAGGTCACCCTGCGGCGGGCGGAGGACACGCTGTTCCAGGTGCGCTCCGGCCAGCGGGAGCGCGACTTTGTCCCCCTGCGCCAGGTTTTCGACCAGTTCCTGCAGGAGCAGGCCGCACTCACCGAAGCCCAGGCCGCCGGCGACATTCCGCTTCAGTCGGGTTACTCCGACCTGGACGATTTGCTGGGCGGCTTGCAGCGCTCCGACCTGCTAATCCTGGGCGCCGGGCCCGGCCGGGGCAAGAGCGCCCTGGCCCTGAACATCTCGGTCAACGCCGCCAAGAGCGGTGCCGCCGTGGGCGTGTTCAGCCTGGAGATGAGCGCGAAGCAGCTGGCCCTGCGCATTCTGGCCGCCGATGCTGAGGTGGACGCCCATCACCTGCGCCTGGACCTCATCAATGAGGCTGAGCGGCAACGGGTTACTCATTCCATTGGCCGCCTCTCCGACTTGCCCATCTACATTGACGACTCGTCCTTCCAAGGCATGGTGGAGATGCGTAGCAAGGCCCGCCGCCTCTCCCTGGAGCATGGGCTGGACCTGCTGGTGGTGGACTACCTCCAGCTCATCCAGGGCAACAGCCGTGGCCGTGGGGGCGAAAACCGGGTACAGGAGCTGACCGAAATCTCCCGCTCCCTGAAACTCATGGCCAAGGACCTCAACACCGCGGTCCTGTCCTGCTCTCAGCTCAGCCGCGTGGTGGAGAACCGGACCGGCCACCGGCCCCAGCTCTCCGACCTGCGGGACAGCGGCAGCATTGAGCAGGACGCCGACGTGGTGATGTTCATCTTCAGGGAGGACGTTTACTACACCGAAGAGGAGTGGCCTGGGCACTTTCCCGATCGTCCGTACCCCAAGAACGTTGCGGAGATCATCCTGGCCAAGCACCGCCACGGCCCCACCGGGAGCTTGAAGCTGTACTTCAGAGATAACCTGGTGCGGTTCGAGGCTTTGGACAAGAACTATCTTGAAGCGCTGCGAGACGGACAAGAGAACCGCGAGCCGAATTTTGCGAGAGAATGATAATGCAGTTCACCGGCTTCGTCCGGGGCACCCGGGCCACCGCGCTGCCCGACCCCCTGTTCGGCCTGCTGCTGGAGCAGATTCAGGACTTAGCCGAGCTTAAGGTAGTCCTGCGGGGCGTGTGGCTGCGGAACCTCAAAAAGGGCGCCTTCCGCCCGGTCTGCCTCCAGGAGTTCCTGAGCGACCCGGTGCTGCTGCGGGGTTTGGCGGGCGGCGAGGCCTCTCCGGAGCAGCAGATCCTGCGGGGACTGGCCCTGGCGGTGCAGCACCAGGTGTTCCTGTACTGTCCTGCTGGGGTTAGCCAGTTCCCGGCGGCGAATGCCCACGATGAGTGTTTCCTGCTCAACACTCAGGAGGACCGGGAGGCTCTGGCCCAGCAGGGGATGAAGGTCTCGGCGGACTTCCAGCCGGAGGTCAAGTCCCGCGCCAGCGGAGCGGAGCCGCCGGCGGCGGTGCGGCCCAACATATTCGCCCTCTACGAGGACAACATCGGCACCATCGGGCCCCTCGTCGCCGGCCAGTTGACGGCGGTGGAAGAGGAGTACCCAGCGGGCTGGATCGCCGAGGCCTTTGACATTGCGGTGGCGCGCAACGCCCGGAACCTGGCCTACATTGAAGCGATACTGCGGCGCTGGGACGCCGAGGGGAAAGACCATGGAGAGCTTGGGAGACATTCTCCGCCAGATAACTATCAGAAGCACCTCAAAGACTACCAACGGCGATGGGGCATCTCGGCCGACCAGGGAGCCTGAAAGACCGGTCTGCGTCTACTGCCACGGCAGGGGCTGGGTCGGCAAGCGGGTGCCGGTGGACCATCCCGACTTCGGCCAAGCCTTTCCCTGCCGTTGTCATCCAGCCAACGACCCCGCTGCCCGCGCCGCCGCGCTGCGCCGATACAGCAACCTGGGGGTTTTGGCGCGCATCACCCTGGAGGACACCAACCCCCAGGGCCCCCTGGCCGACCCCGACAGCCAGCGGTTGTTTGCCCACGCCCTGACGGCGGCTAGAGAGTTCGCGGAAAACCCCGTGGGCTGGCTGGTGCTCACCGGCCCCAGCGGTTCCGGCAAGACCCACCTGGCGGCGGCCATCGCCAACCGCTGCATCGAGCGGGGGCAGACCGCCTTCTTCATCGCGGCCGCCGACCTGCTGGATCACCTGCGGGCGGCCTACGCCCCCGACAGCGAGGTGCCCTACGACGAGCTGTTCGACCAGGTGCGTAACGCGCCGGTGCTGGTGCTGGACGACCTGACCAGCCTCAGCGCCACTCCCTGGGCGCAGGAGAAGCTGTTCCAGGTGTTCAACCACCGGTTCAACGCGGCGCTGCCCACGTTGGTCACCGTGCGGGGATCCCTGGACCGGCTGGAGGAAGGCTTGCGCGCCCGCTTGGAAGCCACCGACGGCCTCTGCCGGGTGGTGCATCTGGGCACAGTCCAGCACCGGCTGGCGCGGCGCATCGGCGAGGTGCCCGCGGAGATGCGGCAGCGCATGACCTTCGAGAGCTTCAACCTCCGGGGCGGGCCCAAGGCCGGCCGCGCCATCCGCGAGTCCCTGGAGCGGGTCAAGAAGGCCGCCCAGACCTTCGCCGCCCACCCGGAGGGCTGGCTGCTGTTCACCGGGGACTACGGGTGCGGCAAGACCCACCTGGCAGTGGCCGCGGCAGTGGAACAGCTGCGCCGGGGCACTCCGGTGTTCTTCGTCCGGGTCCCGGACCTGCTGGACCACCTGCGGGCCACCTTCCGCCCTGACAACCCCATCGGCTACGACGAGCTGTTTGAGCAGGTGAAGACCGCACCTCTGCTCGTCCTGGACGACCTGGGCGCGGAGAAGAGCACCCCCTGGGCCGAGGAGAAACTGGGCCAGATCATCCTGCACCGCCACGAGGTGCGGCTGCCCACCATCATCACGTCTCCATTTAGCATTGAGGAGCTGGAAAAGGCCAAGCCGCGCATTGCCTCCCGGCTGGCGGACAACACCCTGGTGGACTGGGAGCCCATCGCCGCGCCCAACTACCTGGACCAGCGCCGGAACAGCGAGGCCGCGGCGCCGGCGCCGGCCCGGTCTCCCCGCAGCCGCTCCAGCGACGCGTAGCGGTTGCCTGACTATGAGTCATCCCGGAGTTTGGTATCCAGGAACCTCCTTACGGTTTGCGCTGAAGCAGGCTCAGCTGGGCCTTGTCTGGCGACAAGAAGTGCTTGCTCAGGGTGAGCGCCTGCTGCTGGTAGGCCGAGCCGATGGCCGGGCCGTACAGGATGTCGGGAGGCTCCAGCATCCGCTCAAACCCCAGCTTGCACACCTTCTGCCCGTGCTCAATCATGAAGGGCACGTCGTGGGCGCGCACCTCCATCACCGCGCGAGTGCCGGTGAGGCGGCCCTGGGGGTCGTAGCCGAAGCCGGGATCGAAGAAGCCGGCGTAGTGGGTGCGCAACTCGCCGCTGGTAGGCTCGTAGGCCACCATCTCCGCCGCAAACTCCGGGGGGATGCTCACGCTCTCGGCGGAGAGCAGCAGGTAGAACTCCTCAGGCTCCAGCACCAGGCGGTTGCCTCGCTCCGCCTGCACGGGCTCCCAAAAATCCATCGCGTGGTACTCGGCCACCTTGGAAAGATCAATGAACTGGCTGTTCTTCTTGGCCCGGTAGCCCACGGTTCTGGGCCGCCGGCTGCGTCCTGCGGGTGAAGGACTACGGCCCCCGGCCAGGTCAATGCTGAGAAACAGCCCGTCGGCCAGCAGCAACCGGCGGGTCGGCACCGGCTTGCCGCCTGCGTAGAGCACCGGGGCGCGGCTAGCGTGGTACTCCAGCGTCTCCTGGTCGGAGCACCGCGGGTCGTTGCGAAAGAGTCGCAACTGGTTCAGGGAAAGTCCGGTCCGCACCTTGATGGTGAAGGATCGGGGCACCACCTCCAGGTATAGCTTGCCCTGGTAGCCAGCCTTAATCTCGTCGAACTGGTGGCTGTAGTCGGTAATGACGCGGGTGAAAACGTCCAGCCTGCCGGTGGAGCTGCGCGGGTTGGCCTTGGCCCGCAGGTCTGGGGGCAGGCGCAGCTCCTCCAGCAGGGGGATCAGGTACGGGCGGTTGCTCTCCAGCACCGCGCCGTCGCGCAGGTCAATCTCCCCCATTAGCAGGTCTGGGAGCTTGTCCTCCACCCGCCGGGTGTCCGGCAGGAAGCTGCACCGCAGGCGGTAGGCCTTCTCGCCCAGGCGCAGGTCCAGGCTGGCGGGCTGGAAGCTGGCGTTGGGAATGGGGGACTTTTCCGAGTGGATCAGGCCCTGGGCCACAGCCTGGCGCAGTCGCTGCACCGGGAAGATGCCTCCCGGGGGGGTTGGAATAACCACTAACAAGCTCCCTGCGCCCTCTCCCTCGATGGGAGAGGGTTGGGGTGAGGGTGATTCCCCTCACCTTAATCCTCTCCCATCGAGGGAGAGGAGGACACGTCTACAGCGGCAGGGAGATGGCTTGCCCCGACTGGGCGCTGCGGGTCACTGCCTCAGTCCACTCCATGTAGTGGACCCCCACGTGGAAGGGGGTGCGGGTCACCGGCTCCCGGCCGCGGACGGCGTTGACAAACTCCTCTTCCACCCGCCAGCCGTACTGCTGCGTCGCCGGGTTGGGGATCTCCGACAGCTTCTGGTCGCCCCGCTTGCCGCCAAAGACGTTGAACCGCCCGTCCACTCGCAGGGTGCCCTGGGTGCCGTACAGCCACACCTCGGTGCCCGCCGACAGCCCGGTGACGGCGCTGAACCGCATGTGGGCCTGGGCGCCGTTGGGCAACTGGCACAGGATGTCCGCATGGTCGGGGACGGTCACGCCCACCTGGTTGCCGGCCTCGTCCAGCCGGAAGGGCACGTTAACCCGGGTCATGGCCATCACCTTGGTGGCCTGGCCCACCCAGCGGATCATGGACTCGTACCAGATGCCCATGTTCAGGATGTTGTAGCCGCTGAGGTAGCGGTCCTGACGCCAGTGCATGGGGCTGGTAGTGTCCACGAACTCGCTGCCCAGCACCTGCACCTCCACTGCCAGCGTGTCGCCCAGGTAGCCGTCGCTGATGAGCTGCATCAGCAGCCGGTCCACCTTGAAGGTGGTGGGCGCCGGCACAATCTGGGCGGTCAGCTCCGGGTGCATGCGGGAGGCGGCCAGCATCTCGTGGGCCTCCTTGGCGCTGGCGGCCATGCGGGCCTCGCACAGCACGTGCTTGCCATGCTCCAGGGCGGCCACGGCCAGGGTGCGGTGCATGTACGGCCAGGTGCCGATGCACACGGCGTCAATGCCGGGGTCTTCCACTAGCTGATGCCAGTCGTCGTAGACCTGGGGGATATTGAACTGGTCGGCCACGCGCCGCCCGGACTCCTGGGAGCGGTTAGCGACCGCCACAATTTCCACACCCTTCTGCTTCTGGAAGCCGGGGATGTGGCGCTCCCGGGTGTTGCGGCCCGCGCCGATTAGACCTACTCGCACGACGTCGTTGGTGCTGGCCATGTTCAATCTCCTGAAGCCCCGGTCCCTGCCGGGGACTAGCAGCTTGCTAGCTTGGATTGCGCGGCCCCGATTATAGGGCAGTGGAGCAGGGGAGTCCAGCGACGGGTTACAATACTCCCATGGGGCGACTTTCACTTGCCGAAATGTGCCATGTGTTGGGATGTTTGCTGTCCTCCGCCCGCTTCCGGGTGGAGGGTGATAGCATGTGTCCTACCCTGCGCCACGGGCAGCAGGTGTTGGCCCGCCGAATAAGGGCAGCGAATGCCCCGCCAGAGCGCGGTGAGATAGTGGTGCTGCGCCACCCTCTGGAGCCAGGCAGCGTCATCATCAAGCGGGTCATCGGCCTGCCCGGCGAGCACCTTCGCCTGGGCGACGATGCAGTCTGCGTCAATGACCTGCCCCTGGCCGAGCCTTACCTGGATGGCCCGCCTTGCCCGGTGAACCGGCACCCCAGGGAGTGGATGGCAGGGCCCGGCGAGTGGTTTGTGCTGGGGGATAGCCGCGCCGATAGTCAGGACAGCCGCGCCTTTGGCCCGGTCAGCCGGGAGCTAGTCCTGGGGCGCGTGTGGTTTCGCTGCTGGCCGCTCAGAGCTTGGGGCAGAGTGCTGCCCGCAGGCACACTCCTGGGGAGCGCGCAAGGCTGATGTTAACAGACTGGCTGCGAACCCTGTTTGCCCACGCACGGCAGGGGATTGCCCGCGTGCTGGCGGAACCCCGCCGGTGGCGGCAGCGTATGGAGCGGGCCCTGGCCCCGCTGGCGCAGTCTCGCCTGGGGCGGTCTCAAATCGCCGTGCTGGCCTGGCAAGTCTCCCGGGGGATGGTCAAGGGAGACTCGGCGCAGATGGCGGCTGGGGTGGCCTTTTACGCGCTGTTTGCGCTGTTTCCCCTGCTGCTGGGGACCCTGGCGGTGCTGGGCATAGTCCTGAACCACTCCCAGGATGCGCAGCAAAGGTTCCTGGAGCTGGTGACGGGCCACCTGCCGGGCTCCGCCCAATCGGTCCAGCTCAATCTGGATGAAGTGGTGCGCCAGCGGGGCGTGCTGGCCCTGGGGGCGACGGCCGGCCTGGTGGGTACCGCCAATATGCTCTTTGGGGCCATTGGTCGGTTGGTGAACGAGGCCTGGGGGGTGACTCAACCCCGTCCTTCTTACCTGGCCATGCCGCTGCGCTGGGGCCTGGCCCTGGCGGTGGCCGGCCTGTTTCTGGCCACTACCTGGGCCAGCGCCCTGGTGGAGCTTTTGGTCCAGGGTGTCCCGGACCTGCCGGGCCGGTGGCTGTTGCTGGCCCTGGGCGAGGTCGCCCGCCGGGGGTTGCCCTGGGCGGCCAGCTTCCTGGTGTTCCTGCTAATCTACCGGTTTGTGCCCTCCCCCAAGGCCTGCTGGCGCCACGTGTGGCCGGGCGCAGCGGTGGCGGCGATGCTCCTGGAGATTGGCAAGGGGTTGTTTGTTTGGTACCTGCGGGACCTGGCGGTGTACGATCGGATCTATGGCCCGCTGACCTCAGCCATAGTGCTGCTGGCCTGGATTTACCTGTCGGCCACGATACTGTTGCTGGGGGCCCACATCAGCGCCCGCTGGCAGGAGCTGCGGCTGGGTGGTACATCGCCGTAGGGGCAAGGCGTAGGGGCGCACAGCTGTGCGCCCCTACGGTGGAGCCGTGGTGTCAATAGATAGGCCTACACCTCCCAGATGTTGCCCACCTGGCAGATCAGGTTCACCCGGTGCACCGACTCGGCAGGCCAGCCCACCATCTTGATCCAGTCTTCAAAGTGGGCCTGCTCCTCGGCCTCGCACTCCGACACCAGGCGGCCGCTCTTCAGGTCGCCGTAGACCTTGAGGATGGTGGTGCGCCGGTCGGGGCGCCACTTGCGCACCGCATCCAGCTTGTCGCGGAAGTCGGCTTCGGTAATGCCGGGCACGTTATGTATGGCGATGAATCGGGCCATTTTATACCTCAGTACGTTGTTTCACCGCAGAGAGCGCGGAGTACTCAGAGATTTCATTTCTAGGACCATAATCTCAGCGTTCTCTGCGCCTCTGCGGTGAGCCGTGAGACCAGTCCCTACTCTGCTGGGGGCACGAAGGGGTATGGTATGGCCCGCCCACCGCGCAGGGGGAGCACTACGGTGGCGGTGCCGGGCATGCTCTCGATGCCGTCCTGGGTCTTCATGCCAATCTCCAGCTCCACCATTCCCATGCCATCCCGCTGCTGCTTGCCGGTGACCTTGCCCCACATGATGAGGATATCCCCCGGCACCAGCATGGCCCGGTGCTCAAACCGCGCCTTCCAGGGCCAGCCGTGGGGCAGGGTGAAGTCCTTGAGGTACTGGGGCACCACGCTCTGCTTCCAGGAGCCGTGGACCAGGATGCTGGGATTCTTGTCGTGGTTCAGGCCGAAGTCCAGGTCATAGTGGATTCGGTGGAAGTTCTCAATGGCCGCGCTCCACCGGAACAGGTGCGTGGGCGTAGGCTTGTACATGTACTTGGGCAGCTCCATGCCCTCGTATATGTCTTGGAAGTAGGTCTGGGATTTGTGCCGGAGCTGAGCGGCGGAGGGCTTCTCGTTGTGGGTGAGTATCTCCTCCGCGGAGAGCTTCAGCAGGTCGTCCAACGGCATGGTCATGGCAGTCACCTCTAGCGCCGTATAGTCGAGGCCCGGGTGATGCACAGGGTCTCGTCCTTCTGGTTCCAGTAGCGGGTCTCCCGTGTAATTATCAGGAAGGGGTTGCCGTCCCGGCCCACCCTTTCGCGGATGTCCGAGTAGCTGTGCTGGAAGTACACCTTGTCGCCGATGCTGGGGTACTTGAAAATCTCCAACTCGTTGCCGGCGTTGAGCACCCGCACCAGCTTGGTAGGCACCCGGGGCAGCTCACCGTGGCGGTGGACGCGGCCAATGCCGTCGGACATGGGGTCTTCCTCAAAGGCCCTGGTGATGGGGTCCTCCGCGTCAGGGCGGATGCGGCTGGCCATGTAGCTCACCATGATGGGCGGCGTGATAATCTCGCCATAGGGCGTGGTCTCGGCGAACTCCTGGTCCCAGTAGCGGGGGTCGGGATCCATGACGGCTTGGCTGAAGCGGCGCAGGTACTCGGCGTCCACCACGCCCCAGGCCTCCACCACCTCGCCCTTGACGCCGACCATGGCCC
>SHYG01000087.1 GCA_009692925.1 Dehalococcoidia bacterium | reverse complement strand
GGCTTGGCCAGGTCCCAGCCGCAGTTTACGCAGTAATGCTGGGTAGCCAAATGGCGGGTCTGGCATTTGGGACAAGTGACACCCGCGGGGTGCGCTGGCGTCTCCCCTTGGGAAGCGCGTGAGCCCAGGAACAGCAGCATCACCATGGGGGCCATGGCTGCCAGCTGCCACAATCGGAAGTCCATCCCCTTTAGCACCAGGGCGAACAGCACGGTGGCCCCGCCCCAGATCCACGGGTTCCGGCCCTTGGCCCAGGCAAACCTGGCAGTCCACAAGACTACCAGGCCCAGGGATACGTACGAAAGAATTACACTTGCGGTGGCGTCCAGTGGTGGTACCCTCTTTTTACATTGACTCGGCAGGCACTTGCTTGGCGAACCAGGCGCATCTTGGCTATAATATACGTATAAAATATACACGTTGGCGGCGTAATTCACAACTGAGCCCTGCCGGGGAATGCCCGCCTCCAAGCAGGTTAGCCGAAAGTCAGCTTTACAGGGTCGCTAGCCCCTGAGTATAATTGTCACAAATCGCAGAGGAGTACTCCATGAAACTCACTATTTCCATCCTGAAGGCAGACGTTGGATCCATTGGTGGACACACCCGGCCCTCGGACCGCATGCTGGACGCCGTCCGCGCCGACTGCGCCACCGCGGTGCGCAGTGGCCTGCTCATCGACACCTTTGTGGGTCATACGGGCGATGACATCTGCATCACCTGCACCCACACTCGCGGCCCCCTCAACACCGAGGTGCACCAGTTCGCTTGGAACGCCTTCATGAAGGCCACGGGCATCGCGCGGGACTATGGACTCTACGGCGCAGGGCAAGACTTGCTGGTGGATGCGCCCTCGGGCAACATCCGCGGCGCGGGCCCGGCGGTGGCCGAGGTGGAGTTTGACCACGACCCGGTGAAGACCAACCGCGTGCGCCCCGCGGAGAGCTTTATGGTGCTGGCCGCCGACAAGTGCGGCCCAGGCGCCTACAACCTGCCCCTCTTCCTGGGCTTTGCCGACCCCATGTACTGCGGCGGCCTGATGCTGCCCCGCCTCTCGGAAGGGTTCACCTTCAACATCATCGACATGGACAACACGGAGGGCGACAGCATCATCTCCCTGAACGCCCCGGAGGACTACTACAAGATTACCGTGCTGCTGCGGGACAACGAGCGGTTCGGCATCGACTCCATCGTGTCGCGCCACACGGGGCAGATGGCTGCGGCCATCTCCGCCACTCGGATGCATAACATCGCGGGCACCTATACGGGCAAGGACGACCCCGTGGCGATCGTGCGTAACCAGGGCGTCTTCCCCGCGCCGGAAGAATTGATCTCGCCCTTCGCCAAGGCCCACTTCATCGGCGGCGACGCCCGCGGCTCCCACGTCATGCCGCTGATGCCGGTGGCAATCAACACCTCGGTGACGGGCATGTACTGCCTGCCTCTGGTGTCCTGCATCGGCTTCTCCCTGGCGCCTAAAGGCAACTTCTCCGACTCCTTCTGCGACTTCTTTGACAACGTCGCCTGGGACTACGTGCGCAACCTGGCGCAGGAGAAGGGCATTCAGATGCGCTCCCAGGGCTGGTCCGGAGCGGCCATGCTGCCCTACGGCGAGCTGGAGTACAGCGGCTTCCGCACCAGCATCACCGACCTGGTGAACCAGTTCGCCATCAAGGACACCAACGGCGCCCACCCGGCCACAGCCAAGCCCGCGGCGGCGCGGAAGCGGTAGGAGAGTAAGAACTCTCTGGTTGGCAATAGCGTAGGGGCGGGTTTCAAACCCGCCCCTACGCTTGTCCGGGACTAAAGTTGTCTGCGCCTACCCCGCCGGCATCACCCCGTGGCGCTCCATGATGCGCGCCAACTCCGTCACGCCATCGTAGTTGGTCTTAGCGTCGGGGTGGCCGAAGCACAGCCGGATGCAGTTCTTGCCCCGGCCCTCCGGTGAGAACTGGCTGCCGTTGTAATAGCCTACGCCCTCGTTGAAGGCGGTCTCCTGCATCGCCGCCATGTCCGTCCCCTCGGGGAAGGTCACCCACATATATAGCCCGCCCTTGGGCACTCTCCATTTTGCGATGCCGCCAAAGTTCTCCCCCAGGGCCGCCAGCATGGCATCCCGCTTCACTATAAGAGCCTCGTTCTGCACGTCCACGTGCTCGTGCAGGTGGTGGCGCACGTACTCGTCCACCGCCAGGGCGGCAAACTGGTTCACGCCGCCGCCGGCCTTGAAGCTCAAGGCCCGCTCCAGCAACCCCTTGGGCGCCACCAGATAGCCCAGACGCATCCCTGGCGCCAGAATCTTGGAGAAAGACCCGCAGTACACCACCTGCCCCGTCTCATCCAGCGAATGGATGGAGGTGACGTCCTCGCCCTCAAACCGCAGATCCCAGTAGCAGTCGTCCTCAAATACCGGCACGCCGTATTCTTTAGTGATGGTCAGCAGCTCCTTGCGGCGCGGCAGGGACATGCTCCAGCCCAGGGGGTTCTGGAAGCTGGGGATGGTGTACACGTACTTGACCTTCTTGCCCTGGCCCGTCAGCTTCTTCAGGGTGGCGCGCAGGTCTGACGAGATGAAGCCCTGGTCGTCGCACTTAACGCTGACCACCTCGGAGCCGAAGCGGCGCATCTGCCGCATGGTGCCCAGGTACACATACTCCTCGGTGAGACACACGTCGCCGGGGTCGGTGAGGGCCTGGATAACCATGGAGATGGCCTCGCCGGAGCCGGCGGTGAGCACCACGTCGTCGGCGGTTAGCTTCATGTTGCGGTCGCGGGCCAGCTTCTCGGCCACCCACTCGCGCAGCGACGCCAGCCCGTTGACCTCCGGGTAGTAGGCCAGGTCGCGGCCTTCCCGTTCCAGGGCGGTCTGCAGCGACTCCACCAGCCCTTCCAGGGGCAGGTTGTCCGGGTCGGGGTAGGCCACTGCGAAGTCGTACTTGGCGTGGCGCGACGGTGCGCGGGTGCTGACCTGGGAGTTCTTGGCAAAGAGCTTGTCGTAGCTGAAGGGCTGGGACGCGGGCATGGTCGTGGCCTCCTGGGCGCAACCGGATCTGGCAATGCGAATGCGGTCAATCCGGTAAGTTTAGCTGGGCGGGCATTTGAACACAATAGACCAGCGACGGCACAGCAATCCGTGGTGTTCCTCCCCTTACTAAGGGGAGGTTAGAGCCTGTCCTGAGCGTAGTCGAAGGAAGGGTAGTACCACCCCCTCTCGGTCTCCCCCTTGCCAAGGGGGAGAAGGCCGGCCCGACCCGTCCCCCCTTACCAAGGGGGGACTACATGGGGGTCGTCCCCTCACTCCACCAGCCGGATGCCCAGCTCCCGAAGTTGGTGGGCGTCCACCGCCGACGGTGCGCCGAAGAGCAGGTCGGCGCCGCTCTGGGTCTTGGGGAAGGCGATGACGTCCCGGATGGAGCTGGCGCCAGTCAGGATGGTCACCAGCCGGTCAATGCCGGGGGCGATGCCGCCGTGGGGCGGCGCGCCGTACTCAAAGGCTTCCAGCAGATGTCCGAACTGGGCCTTAACCTGCTCTTTGGTGTAGCCCAGGATGGTGAACACCTTCTCCTGCAGCTCCGGCCGGTGGATGCGGATGCTGCCGCTGGCGAGCTCCGAGCCGTTGCACACCAGGTCGTAAGCCCTGGAGCGCAGGCGGCTCATGTCGTCGCCCGGCTTGAACTGGTCCAGCAGCGCCTCCTCGCCCTCGGCAGGAGCGGTGAAGGGGTGGTGGGCCGAGTCCCACCGTTTGCTCTCCTCGTTCCAGTCGAAGAGGGGGAAATCGGTGACGAAGGCCAGGGCCAGCAGGTTGGGGTCAGCCAGGCCCAGCTTTTGACCCAGCTGGTGGCGCAAGGTGCTTAACCACTGGTTGCACTGCTTGGGCGGCCCCGCCATTAGCAGCACCATGTCGCCCCGGCGCGCGCCCATGCGCTCCGCCAGGCGGCGGGTCCACTCCAGGGGCATGCGCAGCCCGGCGGAGATGACCACATCCTCGTCCTTCAGCCCGCCGAGGGGCCCCGTGCCTCGCAGGCGCAAGTGACTCAGGCCCGCGGCGCCGGCGTCTCTAGCGGCCTGCTCCAGGTCCCGCACCTGCTGGGTGGTGTAGCCGGCCTGTCCGGGCACCACAAACCCCTTGATAATGCCCCCCTTCTCGATGGTGGTCTGGAACACCCGAAACTGCGTCTCCTTGGCCAGATCGGTGACGTCGGTCATCTCCATGCCAAAGCGCAGGTCTGGCTTGTCGCTGCCGAAGCGAGTCATGGCTTCGTCGTAGGTCAGCCGGGGAAACGGCTTGATGATCTGCTTCTCCGGCGTCACCGTCTCCACCATCTGGGTGTACAGCGCCTCGGTGAGCGCCAGGATGTCCTCCTGGTCCACAAAGCTCATCTCCAAGTCCAGCTGGGTGAACTCGGGCTGGCGGTCCGCCCGCAGGTCCTCATCCCGGAAGCAGCGGGCAATCTGGAAGTACCGCTCCACGCCGGCGACCATCAGGAGCTGCTTGAGCTGCTGGGGCGACTGGGGCAAGGCGTAGAAGCTGCCCTTCTGCATGCGGCTGGGCACCAGAAAGTCGCGGGCGCCCTCGGGAGTGCTCTTGATGAGGATGGGCGTCTCCACCTCCAGAAAGTCGCGGGCGTCCAGAAAGTCGCGGATAAACTTGACCACCCGGTGGCGCAGGATGAGGTTGCGCTGCATCACCGGTCGCCGCAAGTCCAGGTACCGGTATCGCAGGCGTAGGCTCTCATCCACTTCCACGTCGTCGGCGATGTAGAAGGGCGGAGTCAGGGCAGAGTTGAGCACCCGCGCGGTGGACGCCATTACCTCCACGTTGCCGGTAGGCATGGCGGGGTTCTCGCTGCCCGCGGGCCGCCGCGACACCGTGCCGGCGACCTGCAGTACCCACTCGCTGCGGGCTTGCTCCGCCACGCGGTACGCCTCCGGCGACTGCTCCGGGTTAAACACCACCTGCACCACGCCGGAGCGGTCTCGCAGATCCAGGAAGATGATGCCGCCGTGGTCGCGCCGACGGGCTACCCAGCCGGCCAAGGTTGGCTGGGTAGCGATATGGCCTTCGTCCAGCTCACCGCAATTTACGCTTTTCAGCACCTGCCGCCTCCCGTAAAATATCCCGCCGGGATTTGGGGATTAGGGGATCTATTCAATGGTAATCCCCTAATCCCATCCCACTGGTCCCTGCCCCAGCTCTAGACGAAACGGTCCGCATAGGGGACATGTTGATTTCATCCTGGCTTAAGTTTAGGACGTTACAATCCCGGAACCCGGCCCAGGATGTTGCCGATGTTGCCCAGGTTCTGAAAAGGGCTGTCCGTCGGCGCCGCTATGCCGGCCACCAGCGCCGCCAGGGATGCCGGGTCTCCCACCGGCGGCAGGCACACGGTGTCCAGGCACACGTGGGCGCGGGCCGCTCCCGCCGCGCCAGTGGGGGCCGCGATTCGGGTGACCAGGTGCGGGCAGGGCAGCCGGGACGCGGCCTGCAGCATGGCCCAGGTGCTGGGGTCTTCCAGCCGTCCCTCCACCGTTACCTCGATGGGCTTCTCCAGCAGGGCTTCCACCGCCATAGCATACCCGGCGGCAAACTCCCCGTGCTCCCGATAGCTCTCCACAAAGGCGCTGAGGGCGCGCTGGGCCGCCTCCCGGTACCGAGCCTCCGGTGCGGCGTGGTGCAGTTTCAGCAGACCCTGGGCCGCCGCGGCGTTCTCCGGCAAGGGCTTCTCCCGCACGCGGAGGTATCCCACCGCCTCCGAGTCCCGGGGCACGTCGAAGAAGCCGCCCCGCTCCGGGTCGTCAAACCGCTCCAGCAGCCCGGCCGCGAATGCCTTGGCCCGCTCCAGGTACTGGTCTTGAGCGGTGTGGTAGTAGGCGTCCATCAGCGCGTTGAGCAGGCCGGCAAAGTCGGCCAGCAGCTCCGGCCCCTGGGCTGCCTGGGCCGATGGCCGCACGTGAGCCAGCCTGCCCCGTCGGGCGACGTCATCTACCGACTCCAGAAGTTGCAGGGCCAGCGCCGACAGGCCGGGGCTGGGCAGCTTCCAGGAGGCTTCCAGCAGCAGGGACACCGCCTGGGCGTTCCAGTGGGTGTAGGAGCAGGGGTCTGGCGGCGGTGCGTCTTGCCCGCGACGGGCGGCCATGGGCAGGCCAAAGTAGTCCGAATGCGCCCCCTGGCTCCCCCGGAAGCCCGGCATATGTTCGTCCCACAGGTGCTCTAGCAGGAACTGGATGGTGCGCTCCGCAGTCCGCCGAAAGTCCTCCCGTCCCAGCAGAAGCGCGGCATCCAGGTAGACTCGGGCCATGCCCAGGTTGTCCTCCAGCAGCTTCTCCAACTGGGGCTCCGACCAATCGCCGCCGGCGCAGTGGCGGAAGAACCCGCCTTCCACCGGGTCGCAGATGGCGGCGCGGGCCATGCGCTCCAGGGTTTTCTCCACCATCACCTGGTAAAAGGCCTCCCCGGTGGTGCGGAACCGGTGGAGCAAAAACTGGAGCACCGGGGCTGCGGGGAACTTGGGCTCCTCGCCGAAGCCGCCGTGGACTGGGTCGTAGGCGCCGGCCACGCTGCGGGCGATGCGGTCCACCAGGGCCGCGGTCACCGCCGGTCCGGCGGCAACCCGGGAGGCACGCTCCTGTCGCTGTCGCTGCAAGTCCTGAGCCTTGTCATAAAGCTGGGGGCGGTGCTCCTGGTAGGCCCGGCGCACCTCCATGAGCATCGCCAAAAGCTGGTCCGGCGGCAGGTAGGTGGCGCCGCCAATGAACCCGCCGTGGCCGGTGAGGAAGGCGGTGGTGGGCCAGCCGCCCACGTTGTAACGGGCGTTAATGTCAGGGCGGTGCTCGGTATCGGCGCGGATGGCAATGAAGCTGCCGTTGACCAGCCGCACTACCTGAGGGTCGGCATAGGAAGTCTGATCCATCACGTGGCACCAGTGGCACCAGACTGCGCCGATGGACAGCAACACCGGTTTGCCCTCTGCCTGCGCTTGCGCAAAGGCGGCGGGCTCCCACGACTGCCACCGGACGCGCTCCGCGCCTGCGGTGCCGGGATGTTCACCCCGCATGGGCAAGCTCACTGGATAACCTCCTAGGGCTCTTGAAACATGCCGTTGCTGGGGGGCTGCGCTCCGGGCAGGCGTCACGGGTTTGGAGCGCGCTGACGAAGCCGCACGTCCGCCGCCGAATTACGGTAGCACAGCATACCCGTTGGTTACAACTTGTTACAACAAGCTGTTGCCGGTGCGGTGTGAGTATAGGGGTGCGGACTTGCTACAATAGCAGGGTGGAAGAGAAGTGCGCCTGGCAGGACTCGAACCTGCAACCCCTGGGTTCGAAGTCTTGTTCAAGGCGTGTTGTTCTATGCTGTTAGATACTGTTTTAGAACAAAACCCCCCTCCACCCTGGGGAGAGAACGTATCTGGGTGCTGCCTAGTCTTGCCTGGTGCTGCGCAGTATGTTAGCAAAATGTTAGCAAAAAAGCC
>SHYG01000014.1 GCA_009692925.1 Dehalococcoidia bacterium | reverse complement strand
CGCCCACGGAGGCCCGGATGTCCGACACGGCGAAAGTGTAGCCACGGGGACGGCCCCGCAGCGCCGGGTCGTGGGAGATGGACAGGTGGGTTTTGGCCATGCAGATGGGCAGGCTGCCCCAGCCTTGCTCCTCAAACCGGCGCATCCGGCGGCGGGCCTCGGGCGACCAGGCGACGGCATCAGCCCCGTAAATCTTCTGGGCCAAAGCCAGCACCTTGTCCTCCACCGTGGCGTCCAGCGGGTAGGCATAGCTGGGTTCCATCGCTCCCAATTTGGCGGCGCGCACCACCGCCTCGCCCAGCGCCGTAGCGCCATCGCCGCCGTCGGTGAAGCCGTTACACTCCACGGCGTCGCTGGCTCCGGCGTCCAGTGCGATTTTCCGCGCCGCGGCCACCTCCTCCGCGCTGTCGGTGCCGAAGCGGTTGATGGCGACCACCACCGGCAGGCCCATGCCTCGCACGATGCCCACATGGTGCGCCAAGTTGGGGCCGCCGGCCGCCACCTGCGCCGCATTGGGCCGCTCCAGCTCCCGCCGGGTCGCCCCGCCGTGCCACTTCAGCGCACGCACGGAGGCCACCAGCACCGCGGCACTGGGTCGCAGCCCGCTCTGGCGGCACTTGATGTGGATGAACTTCTCGAACCCCAGGTCTGACCCAAACCCAGCCTCGGTGACCACGTAGTCGGCGTAGGCCAGCGCCAGCCGGTCCGCCGCCACCGAGCTGCACCCGTGGGCGATGTTGCCAAAGGGGCCGGCATGAACCAGGGCAGGCTGCCCCTCCAGGGTCTGCACCAGGTTGGGCAGGATGGCGTGGCGCAGCAAGGCCAGCAACGGCCCGGTGAACCCCAGCGACTCTACGGTGACCGGCTCGTCTTTGGGAGTGGCCCCCACCACGGTGCGGGCCAGCCGGGCGCGCAGGTCTTCCAGGTCAGCGGACAGGGCCAAGATCGCCATGATCTCCGAGGCGGCGATGATGTCGAAACGGGCCTCCCGCAGCGGGCTGTTGTTGCCGCCGCCCAGGCCGGTGACCACCTGCCGCAGCGCCCGGTCCGAGGCGTCGGTGACCCGCGACCACTGGATGCCGCCTGGCTCCAGGCCGTTGGCCGCGCCCCGGTACACCGCGTTGTCCACCAAGGCAGCCAGCAGGTTGTGGGCCGAGGCCACGGCGTGAGCGTCGCCGGTGAAGTGGAGGTTGATCTCGTCCTCCGGCACCACCTGCGCCCGGCCGCCACCGGTGCCGCCGCCCTTGATGCCGAAGATGGGGCCAAGCGACGGCTCCCGCAATGTGACCACGGCGTTATGACCCAGCTTGCCCAAACCCTGGGTCAACCCCACGGCGGTGGTAGTCTTGCCCTCGCCGGCCGGAGTGGGAGTCATGCCGGTGACCACCACCAGCTTGCCTTGCCGGGAGGGAGCCTCTGCCAGTGCTTCGGGCGCCACCTTGGCCTTGTAATGCCCGTAGGGAATCAGGTGCTGCTCGGAGATGCCCAGGCGGGCGGCAATCTGGCTGATGGGTTGCATTGCATACCTCTGATTAGATAATAAGACTGGGAGAAGGTTTAGCGCCAGGGAAGTTGGGAGACGCCGCACCCTCAACTGAGGGGTTAAGGTTTTGGCCCTCAATGGTGGTACTGGACCGTGTCGTTGAGCCAGACGCCCAGCGGAGACGCGACCCGCGGACGGCGTGTAGCGGCGTTGGCACGGGCGCGGCGCCGCGCCAGCCAGCGCGCGATGAATTGCCTCAGGGACAATGCGATGCGCATTTTCAAGACGAAATCATCCCACCCCCCTTTGGCAAAGGGGGGCGAGAGGGGATTCCCCCCGGCGGGGCAGACGCAACTTCCCGCTCCAGCCGCTGGATATCCGCCTCGCTGAGGTTGAAGTACTTGGCGTCGGGGTGGTGGAACACCAGGGCGCTGACCGCCGACTCGGGGTCCATCATGAACCCCTCGGTCAGCTCCACGCCCAGGCTGGCAGTCACCTCCAGCAGGCGGAAGAGCTGGGCCTGGTCCTCCAGCCGCGGGCAGGCGGGGTAGCCAAAGGAGTAGCGCCGGCCCCGGTACTGGGCGCGAAACAGGTCGGGGAAACTCAAGCCCGGCGGGTCGCCAAAGCCCCACATCTGCCGTATCTGCTGGTGCAGCAGCTCGGCAAAGGCTTCCGCGCCCTCCAGGGCCAGCACTTGCAGAATGTGGGAGTCCAGGAATTTGCCTTCGTCCTTCCACTGGTCGGCCAGCGCGCGCACACCGGGGCCCACGCTGGTGACGAACATCGCAACGTAGTCGGTGTCCATCTGGCCCGAGTCTTTGGGGCGCGCGTAGTCCGCCAGGCAAATGCCGTCGCCCTGGGACTGGCGGCCAAAGTAGAACTGCTCCAGAACCGTCTTGCCGTCGGGGCTGTAAACCAGCAGCCGCTGCCCTTGGGACTGGCAGGGGAAGAACTTGAAGGCGGCGTTGGCGCCGATGTCCTGCCGCGCCAGCATCAGGTCTTCCACCCGCCGCACCGCTTCGCGCAGCTCCACTGCGGAGGCATCGCCCGCCTCCAGCGCCTCGGTGAAGCGGCCCTTGAACCCCAGGTGGCGCACGTACAGCATCTGCGGATTAATGTAGGGGAAAATCTTGCTCAGGTCGTAGCCCTTCAGCAGATGCAGGCGCAGGTCCGGCGGGCGCGGCACCGCAAAGTCGTGGCGCAGCCGGGCGGGGGCCACCGGAGTTGCTGCTTCCGCCCCTGCGTCCGACTGGCGCTGGCGGTCCGCCTCCTGCATCGCCGCCGTTTCCTGGAGCAACTTTTCCGCCAGCAGCGCCCGCTGATCGGCGTCCTGGATGGTGTTGGCCAGGGACAGGCCGGACATGGCGTCGCGGGCGTAGGCTACCAGCCCGCCGTACTCCGGGGCGATGCGCAGCCGGGTGAACCGGTTGGACAGCGCGGCGCCGCCCACCAAAATGGGACAGCCCACTCCGGCCTGACGGAAGTCCCGCACCGTCTCCACCATCATCTGCGCCGACTTTACCAGCAGCCCCGACAGGCCCACGATGTCGGGTTTGTGCTGCTGGCAAGCGTTAATCAGGTCCTGGGGCGGCACCTTGATGCCCAGATTAATCACCCGGTAGCCGTTGTTGGAGAGAATAATCTCCACCAGGTTCTTGCCGATGTCGTGGACGTCGCCCTTGACGGTGGCCAGCACCACTTTGCCGCGCGTGGCGGTCTCGGTCTTCTCCATGTGGGGCTCCAGGCGGGCCACCGCGAATTTCATGGCCTCCGCCGACTGGAGCACCTCCGCCACGATGAGCTGGTTGGCGTTGAACTGGCGGCCCACCTCGTCCATGCCGGCCATCAGCGGCCCGTTGATGATTTCCAGGGGGCTGCGTCCCAGCATGGCCTCGTCCAAGTCCTCGGCCAAACCCTCCCGGCTGCCTTCGATGATGGCCTGGGACAGCCGCTGGTCCAGGGGCAGGCTGCGCCGTTCCTCAACAGTGGCCTTGGGCGCCTTCTCCCGGAAGTGGGCGGCGAAGGCGGCCACCGGGTCGTCGCCACGGTTCCAGATGAGGTCCTCCGCCAGCTTGCGCTCCTCCTCCGGGATGGTGGCGTAGCGTTGCAGCAGCTCCGAGTTGACGATGGCCAAATCCAGCCCCGCCTGCACACAATGGTACAGGAACACCGAGTTGAGCACCTCCCGGCCCGCGGTGGGCAGGCCAAAGGACACGTTGGAGATGCCCAGAATTATCTTGGTGTCGGGCAGCGCCGCTTTAATCAGGCGCACGCCCTCAATGGTCTCCGCCGCCGAGCCGACGTATTTCACGTCGCCGGTGCCGCAGGGGAACACCAGCGGGTCGAACATTATGTCTTGCGGCGGCACACCGTACTTCTCGGTGAGCAGCTTGTATGACCGCAGGGCGATCTCCAGCTTGCGCTGGCGGGTGACGGCCTGGGCTTGCTGCGCGTCGTCGTCGATACAGCCCACCACCAGCGCCGCGCCGTAGCGCCGGGCCAGGGGCACCACCGCCTGGAAGCGCGCCTCGCCATCCTCCAGGTTGATGGAATTGATGATGGACTTGCCCTGCAGCCGCTTCAGGGCCTCCTCAATGCAGTGGGCGTCGGTGGAGTCCACCATGATGGGGGCCTTGACCTTCTTGACCAGCGCCTCCAGGAAGGCGGTGAGGTCGGTCAGCTCATCCCGGTCGGGGTCTTGCAGGCACACGTCCAGAATGTGCGCGCCGTTACGCACCTGGCGGCGACCCACCTCGGCGGCGGCCTCCAGGTCGCCCTGGGCGATGAGGCGGCGGAACTGCCGGCTGCCCAGCACGTTGGTGCGCTCCCCCACAATGCCGGGACGCAGCTCCTGGTTAATCAGCAGGGCCTCAATGCCGGACACGCGGGTCTCCTGAGACGCCACCATGGGGCGCCCTCGCTGCCCGGCGGCCAGCTGGGCCAGCCAGCGGATGTGCTCCGGCCCGGTGCCGCAGCAGCCTCCCACCACGTTGACCCAGCCCGACGCGATGAACCGGCGCATGGTGTTGGCCAGCATCTCCGGCGTCTCGTTGTAGCGGCCGTTCTCGTCGGGCAGGCCGGCGTTGGGCACGCAGGCCACCGGAAAGCGCGACAGCCCGGCCAGGGTGCGGACGTGGTCGGTCATGAACTCCGGGCCGGTGGCGCAGTTAAAGCCGATCCATAGCAGGTCGCGGTGGGCCAGCGATGTGTAGAAAGCCTCCGGGTCTTGCCCAGCCAGCAGGGTGCCCATGGGCTCCACCGTGCCCTGCACCGCCACCGGCACCTGGCGGCCCAGCTCGGCGAAGGCCCGGTCAATGCCCTCCAGTCCTGCCTTGACGTTGATAGTGTCCTGGCTGGTCTCCAGCAGCAGCACGTCCGCGCCGCCCTCCATCAAGCCTGCGGCCTGCTCCTGGTAGGCCGTCGCCAGGGCGTCGAAGGTGACACCGCCGGTGACGGAGATGGTCTTGGTGGTAGGCCCCATGGACCCCGCCACAAAGCGAGGCTGCTGCGGCGTGCTGGCGGCGTCAGCCAGGCGGCGGGCCAGAGCCGCGGCGTCGCGGTTGATGCGCCGCGCCTCGTGGGCCAGGCTGTACTCGCCCAGCACCACGGAGGTGGCGCCGAAGGTGTTGGTCTCCAGAATGTCCGCGCCGGCGTCCAAATAGCCCTGGTGGATGCCGGAGATGACGTCGGGCCGGGTGAGAATCAGGTACTCGTTGCAGCCCTCATACTGGGGGCCGCCAAAGTCATCGGCCGTGAGGTTACAGCCCTGGATTGAGGTGCCCATGGCGCCGTCCAGCACTAGGATCTTCCCGGCGGCCAGGAGGGATTTGAGGGTGGCGATTCGGTCAGCAGAAGTCATTCTTATCCAAACCCGGGGGGCGATTTACCACAGAGAGCACAGAGAAATTCAGAACGTCTTCGTGGTAATTCTCAGTGTCCTCTGTGATCTCTGTGGTGAAAAGCGTAGCTATCCTGCTCCGGCGGTTGGCTATTAACGTGTGCGCAGTATTACTCCGGGTTTTCGTACTCGGGAGTCCACTGGGGCGGCTCGCCCTGCCACACTCGCTGGATGTTGGCGAAGGAGTTGTCGGCGCGCTTGGGGATGGACTCCAGGGTTGGCCCGGCAGTATGGGGCGTGATGATGGCGTTTTCCAGCTTCAGCAGCGGGTCGCTGGGGTCCGGCGGCTCATGCTCCATCACGTCCAGCCCGGCGGCGGCGATGACGCCCTTGCGTAGCGCCTCCGCCAGCGCCGCCTCGTTAATCACGCCGCCCCGGCTGGTGTTGACGATGACGGCGGTAGGCTTCATCATCGCCAGCTCCCTGGCGCCGATCATGCCGCGAGTCTCCCGCGTCAGGGGCACGTGGCAGGTCACCACGTCGGAGGTGCGCAGCAGGTCCTCCAGAGTCACAGCTTGCAGACCCAACGCCTCCTCTTGGGTAGGCGGCAGCGGGTGGAACTTGTCGTAGTACTGGAGGTTCACGTCAAAAGCCCTGGCCCGCTTGGCCACCTGCTGGCCGATGTTGCCCATGCCGATAATGCCCAGGGTCTTGCCCTCCAGCTCAAACACGTCAATCTTGCGGTCCTGCTCCGGCTTCCACCGGCCTGCCCGCACGTTGGTGGCGTAGTACATCAAGCGCCGGTAGCAGGAGAGGATGAGCATCATGGTGTGTTCGGCCACCGCCACGCGGTTGGCGCCGCCGTTGTTGGCCACCGGAATGCCCAGGTCGCCGGCCAGGCGCAAGTTCATCTCGTCGTATCCGGCGCTGAGCAGCTGGATCAGCTTGCACTGCTTGGCGGCCTGCAACACCCGGTCGGAGAGGCGGCCTGGGAAGAGCATGATGAAGTCCGCATCCCGCACCAGCTTGATCTTTTCGTCGTCGGGCAGGTTGGCCGCGGCGGCCACGACGTTCATGCCGGGCAGGGCGCGGTCCACCACCTGCTGGCGCAGATCTGGCGGGAGATTGGTGAAGAACACCACCTTAGGTTGGGCCATACTCGCGCATTACCACCATTACAGACTTTTGGGACAGTTCGCACTACGAGTTTACCACAGGCGGCCGCCACGGGTGTGCCGCAGCGGTGTAGGGGCGACGCATGCGTCGCCCCTACACCGCTGCGGGCGGACGACCCTCTCTGTATCTCCCCCTTATGAAGGGGGAGAAGGCCGCCTCGTCCCCACGTAGGGGCAGACCTATGTGTCTGCCCTAGGCGCCGCGGTGTTTGGGACCGGGGCGCACACACGGGTGCGCCCCTACGGGGACAAATCACTGGCGTCAGGAATCTTGCCAAGGGGGAGACGGCCGCCTCGCCCCACGTAGGGGCAGACCTACGTGTCTGCTCTGGGCTGGGCGCCCATCCCCTCCCTAGTAGCCCGCTCCGCCCGCCGGTTTTGCCGACACCGCCAGGTCCTGGAACACCTTGCGCCAGCTGGCTTCGCTGCCTTGGCCGTAGCCGTCGCGGTAGATGATTACCCCTTGAGCGTCAAAGGCGATCTTGGTGGACTGGGTCTGCACCTGCAAGTCCTGCAAGCTAGTGCCCACGGCCTCCGCCACCGGCCAGGGATATCCCTGCCTCTGCCGGTAGGATTCCAGCGTCGCAATGCCTTCTGTGGGGTCGGAGCCAACGGCGTAGAACGCCACCCTGTCGGAGTACTCGGGGTAGATGCTCTTCAGGCGCTGCAACTCAGCGCGGCAGGTGGGTCACCAGGAGGCAAAGAAAAACAGAAAGGTGGGCCGGTGCTGTACCAGCAGCTCCTGGGAGGTTACTTGAGCGCCGCCGGCCAGCTTGATGGTGAAGGGGTGGACCAGCGCGCCCGCCTGCGTGCCCACCGAGGGCAAGCGCGCCGCAGGCACGGCGGTAGTGGCGGGCATGGCGGTGGCGGCGGGAATGCGGGTCGCGGCAGGCACGGCGGTGGCGGCGGGAATACCGGTGGCGAAAGGCATTGCAGTGGCTGCGGGGATGGCTGTGGCGTCGGGCGCCGCAGTAGCCAAAGGCATTGCAGTTACTACGGGAATGCCTGTCGCGGCGGGAATGGCGGTAGCGACCCCGCCGAAAGACTCCGGCGCCGCGCTTGGCCCGCACGCCAGGGCCAGTCCAGCCAGGGTTAGGCCCAGCAGGCCCAGCCTGGCCGCCAGGAATGCCTTAACCACGGGTATGTGTATCATATCTGTGCCCCCATGCGCCGAGTTACGCCCAGTCCAGCCGCAGTCCCAGTCTGCGGCGGGGCTGCATCAATTACTACGTGGGCCAGGCATGTAAAGGATGTATACTGTCCCAGCGGTACTATACGCTGGCCTAAGCCCGCGATGCCAGGAGCCATCATGCCCAATCGCCTGATTAACGAGACCAGTCCCTACCTGTTGCAGCACGCCCACAATCCGGTGGATTGGTATCCCTGGGGGCCGGAGGCCCTGGAGCGGGCTCAGCAGGAGGACAAGCCCATCCTGCTGAGCATCGGCTACTCCGCCTGCCACTGGTGCCACGTGATGGAGCGGGAGTCCTTTGAGGATTCCGCCACCGCGGCGCTGATGAACGAGTTCTTCGTAAGCATCAAGGTGGACCGGGAGGAGCGCCCGGACCTGGATGCGGTGTACATGGAAGCGGTGCAGATGCTCACCGGCGGCGGCGGCTGGCCCATGACGGTGTTCCTCACCCCCGACGGACGTCCCTTCTACGGCGGCACCTACTTCCCACCGGTGGATCACCCCAACATGCCCAGCTTTCCCCGCCTGCTCATGGCCATGTCCAAGACCTACCAGAGCAACCGAGGGGAGGTTCTCCGGGTCACCCAGCAGTTGTCCGCCCAACTTGGCCGCTCCGGGCAGCTTTCCAAAGGGACTACGCCCCTGACCGCTGACGTGCTGCACCGGGCCTACGCCAGCCTGGCCACCAGCTTCGACTACCAGAACGGCGGCTTTGGCGCCGCGCCCAAGTTTCCGCAGCCCATGACCCTGGAGTTCCTGCTGCGCTACCACCACCACGGCTACAGCCCCCGGGCCTGGGACATGGTGGAGCTGACTCTGGACAAGATGGCCTACGGCGGCATGTACGACCAGATTGCCGGGGGGTTCCATCGCTACTCCACCGACGCCTTCTGGCTGGTGCCCCACTTTGAGAAGATGCTCTACGACAACGCGCTGCTGTCCCGATTGTATCTTCACGCCTACCAGGTTGCCCGGCGGCCCCTGTACCAGCGCATCGCCCAGGAGATCCTGACCTATGTGCAGCGGGAGATGACCGACCCGGCAGGCGGGTTCTACTCGGCCCAGGACGCCGACAGCGAGGGGGAGGAAGGCAAGTTCTTCATCTGGACTCCCGGCCAGTTCCGCGCCGCCTTGGGCGACAAAGACGGCGATCTCCTGGGCGGCTTCTTTGGCCTGACCGAGGCTGGCAACTTTGAGGGGCAGACCATCCTGCACATGCCCCAGAGGCCCATTAACTTTGCCAAGGAGCACGGCCTGGACTTGGACGGCCTGCTGGACCTGATTAGACGGGGCAAGGAGACCCTGCGCCTCGTGCGGGAACAGCGGGTGCATCCGCTGCGGGACGACAAGGTGCTGGCCTCGTGGAACGGAATGATGCTGCGGAGCTTTGCGGAGGCCGGGGCCTGCCTGAAGCGCCCTGAGTATTTGGAGGTCGCCCGGCGCAACGCCGCCTTCCTGCTGGACAATCTGCGAAGCCAGGGGCGGTTGCTGCGTACTTGGCGTCAGGGCCAGGCCCATCTGCTGGGCTACCTGGAGGACTACTCCTTCGTGGCCGACGGCCTGCTGGCCCTGTATGAAGCGACTTTCGAACTCCGCTGGCTACAGGAAGCAGTCTCCCTGGCTGACTCCATGATCGAGCTGTTCTGGGATGAAGGCATCGGCGGGTTCTATGATACCGGCTCGGATCACGAGGCGCTGGTCATCCGCCCCCGGGACATCTTTGACAACGCCCAGCCCTGCGGCGGCTCGGTGGCTTCCGACCTGCTGCTGCGGCTGGCGGTAGTCACCGGCAACCAGGAGTATGCCCGCAAGGGCGCCGCACCGATGCGAGCCCTGAACGAACTGATGGGCCGCGCGCCGGCGGGAGTAGGCCACTGGCTGGCGGCGCTGGACTTCTACGCCGGCGCCCCCAAGGAGGTGGCGGTCATCGGTTCGCGGGACGACCCGGCCACCCTTACCCTGCTGGACGTGATCTTCGGCAGCTACCTGCCCAACAAAGTGGTGACCGGCGCCGCCGACGGCCAGGCCGCCGCCGGGACCAACCTGCCTCTGCTAGCCGGGCGGGATCTGGTGGGCGGCAAGCCCGCGGCCTACGTCTGCCAGAACTACACCTGCCAGCTTCCCGTCACCGAGCCCGCGGAGCTGGTGAAGCAGCTGACCGGGTAAATTGCCAGGCACCAGGCGAGGCAGAATGAACGCTAAGAAGCTGGCAGTGCGCGTGATTAACATGGCGGGCATTGTAGCCGCGGGAGCGCTGATTACCGGCTGGGAGCGCCCCCGTCGCCGGGAGGCGGTGGCCGCCGAACGCCAGCGGGCTGCCGAGAACCTGGAGCTGGAGCGCCGCGCCCGCCAGGCAGAGCAGGCCGCCGCGGAGGAGCGCAGCCGCATCGCCCGAGACATCCACGACGGTATTGCCCAGTCGCTGTACATGCTCAGCATCAGCCTGGAGGCCTGCGCCGAGCTGGCGGCCAAGGGGGAAAGGGGGTTGGACCAGCGGCTCACCTCCCTGTCGCGGCTGTCCAAGCAGGCGTTGCTGGACGCCCGGCATTACATCTTCGACCTTCGCCCTCTGCAGGAAGGCCGCGCGTCCCTGTCCCAGACGGTGCAGCGGCAGGTGGAGGAGTTCCAGACCGTCACCGGCATACCCGCTGAGGTTGTCGTTACGGGGAGCGAGTCGCCGCTGCCCCTGACCGCCAGCATGGGGCTGTACCGCATTGTGCAGGAGAGTCTGGCCAATGTGTACAAACACGCGGATGCCTCCTGTGTGGAGGTGCATCTGGCCTTCCAGCAAGGCGAGGTGCTGCTGCAGGTGGCCGATGACGGCAAGGGGTTTGTGATTGAGGGGGAACACGGCGGCCACGGTCTGAGCAACCTATCGGAGCGCGCGCGGGAGCTGGGCGGGCGGCTGGACATCGCCAGCGGGCCGGGGCAGGGCACTTGTGTTACTCTAACCCTGCCCTCGCCGATGACCGCAGCCAAGTCAGGGAACGGGTAAGACCTGTCCTTGTTCCCCTTGCCAAGGGGGAGATACAGAGGGGGTCGTCCAACCTCGCCTAACATATCCTCGGTAAAGGGAACAATGGCCAATACACCTCACCAGGAGGGAACCGCATGGCCCCCATCCGAGTGTTATCGTGGACGACCACGCCATCTTGCGGAAAGGGCTGAAGATGGTGCTGGGCCTGGAGCCGGACCTGCAGGTGGTGGGAGAGGCGGGCAACGGTCGCGACGGGGTGCGTCTGGCGGCCCAGTTCCAGCCTGACGTGGTGCTCTTGGACGTGCTGATGCCGGGTCTGGACGGAATTGACGCCTGCCGCCAGATCAAAAGCGCCCGCCCGGAAACCCGCGTTCTGATGCTCACCTCCCACTCTGCCGCCCAGGCGGTGGAGGCCGCGGTGCTGGCCGGAGCTTCGGGCTACCTGCTGAAGAACGGCGGGCGGGCGGGCCTGCTCCGGGGCATCCGCGCGGTGGCCCAGGGCAACTCTCTGCTCAGCCCCAGCGTGGCCGCGGAGGTGCTGGCTCGCTTCACCACCTTGGCCCGCAAGGAGCGGGAGCGCGAGAACGACCTGCTCTCGGGCCGGGAGAAAGAAGTGCTGGCGCTGGTGGCCCGAGGGCTGACCAACCGAGAGATCGCCGCGGAGTTGGTGCTCAGCGAAAACGCGGCGCGCAACCACCTGAGCCACATCCTGGACAAGCTGGGTCTCAGCCGCCGCTCCCAGGTGGCAGCCTACGCCGCCCAGCGGGGCCTCCTGGAGCCGCCCCAGTCCGGGCAGAAGTCGGGCTAGTTGCCCAAGCCGCCACCGCTGGCCTGGGTGCGCCGCGACGCCTGGCTGATTATGGCTGGGCGCGGCCTCCGCACCTTCTCCCAGAGCTGGCTGGCGGTAATCTTTGGGCTGTATTTGGACCTGCTGGGGTTCAGCCTGGTGCAAATTGGCGGGTTCCTCAGCGCGGGCGTGGCCGGCGCGGCCTTCTTAGCCTTCCTGTCCGGGCTGACGGCGCAGAAGATTGGGCGGCGGCGGCTTTTGGTGGGGTTCACGCTGATGTCGGCGGCGGCAGGCCTGGGACTGTACTTTGTCAATGCCCCAATAGTTATAGTGGCCCTGATGTTCCTGGGCAGCCTGGCTGGCGACGTGGGCGGCGGCGCCAGTCCCACTCAGCCCATTGAGCAGGCCAGCCTACCCGACACGGCTCCAACGGAACGGCGCACCGACCTCTTCGCCCTGTATGGCATCATCGCCCGGACGGGCACCGCCCTCGGAGCGCTGGCCGCCGGCCTGCCCGCCATCTACCAGGAGGCGCTGGGGCTGGACACTACGGAATCCTACCGCGTAACCTTCCTGGCGTTTGCCGCGCTGCAGCTGGGGACGGCGTTGGTTTACGGCCTGCTGTCGCGACAAGTGGAAGCCGCCGCGGGCACGGGAGGCTGGACCAATCCAATGCGACTGCCCTCCCGGCGGCGCATCTTCACGCTGACGGGCCTCTATTCCCTGGACACCTTCACCACCGCCATGGTCACCCAGACTCTGGTCGCCTACTGGTTTTCCCACCGCTTTGGCATCGACCTGGGGTCCATCGCCTTCATCCTCTTCCTCTCCCACGTGCTGTCCGCCATATCGCTGTGGCTGGCGGCCCGCATTGCCAGCCGCATCGGGCTGCTGAACACCATGGTGTTTACCCACATCCCGTCCAGCCTGTTCACCATCGCCGCGGCCTTTGCCCCCACCTCCTGGCTGGCGGTGCTATTCTGGCAGCTCAGGTCGTTCCTGGGGCAGATGGACTCGCCCACTCGCGACTCCTACACCATGGCGGTGGTGCGCCCGGAGGAGCGAGTAGCTACCGCCAGCCTCAACTTCACCGGGCGCAGCGTGGCGGCCAGCCTGGGCCCGGCGGCGTCCACGGCGCTGTGGAACGCGATATCCGCCAGCGCGCCCTTCCTGGCCAGCAGCGTGCTGAAGATTAGCTACGACCTGTCCCTGTACGCCCTGTTCCGCAAGGTTAAACCGCCGGAGGAGGTCGGGCGGCGACGGGGCGGATAGCGGGACTACCGAAGCCAGGGCAATCCCTGAATAATACCCCCAGCTTAGACCCCAACGCGGTACAGTTGGGTACAGAACAAGGAGCGACAATGGCGTACTAGCGGCAAATTGAAGCAGCAAAGACCCACTTTGGCAAAGTCTTGGAGCAACAACTGGCGCGCGTGGAGGGCCTGAAGAAGCAGCCCGACTGGCGTTTCTAGATCGCGTCTATGATCGCGTTAAGAGCGGCGCTGGGGCGCATAGCCTTGGCGGCCAGATCATCATCGGGAAGGAAGTAACCGCCGATGTCCACCCGATGTCCCTGAGCGTCGTTTAGCTCCTGAACGATACGGTCTGCGCTGGCGGCCAACTTTCGGGCCACCGCGGTGAACCGAGTTCGCAGCTCGCGATCCTGGGTCTGCTTGGCCAGCGCTTCCGCCCAGTAAAGGGCCAGGTAGAAGTGACTTCCTCGGGTGTCCAGTTCCTTCACCCGCCGTGACGGCGCCCGGTCGTTTTCCAGGTGGTGACCAATAGCCTGGTCCAGGGTCTCGGCCAAGATCTTTGCCTTGTGATTATCATACACCTGGCCGAAATGATCGAAGGAAGCGACCTGGGCGCAGAACTCACCCATGGAATCCCACCGCAAATGGCCCTCCTCCAGGAACTGCTCCACGTGCCTTGGGGCCGTCCCGGCAGCGCCGGTCTCAAATAGGGCTCCCCCGGCCAGCAAGGGGACGATGGAGAGCATCTTGGAGCTGGTGCCCAATTCCATAATCGGGAAGAGATCGGTCAAGTAATCCCGCAGCACGTTGCCGGTCACGGAAATGGTGTCCTGGCTAGCCCGGCTACGCTCCAGGGTAAGCCGCATCGCCTCGACTGTGGACATGATGCGGATATCCAACCCGGAAGTGTCCTGCATAGACAAATACTTGTTCACCTTCTTAATCAGCTCAGCGTCGTGGGCACGGTTCTGGTCCAGCCAGAAAATGGCCGGCGCGCCGGTGGCCCCGGCTCTATGGACCCCAAGCCGGACCCAGTCTTGAATTGCCGCGTCTTTGGCCTGGCACATCCGGAAAATATCGCCTTCCTCGACGCTCTGCTCCAGCAGGGGTGTGCCCGCGGCGTCCACGACCCGCATCGTCCCGCGGCCGGGCGCTTTAAAGGTCTTGTCGTGAGATCCGTACTCTTCGGCCTGCTGGGCCATCAACCCCACATTGGCGACACTCCCTAGGGTAGACGGATCAAATGCCCCGTTTTTCTTGCAGTCTTCGATGGCCGTTTGATATAGCGTGGCGTAAGAGCGGTCCGGGATCATTGCGATGGTGTCATGAAGTTGGTTGTCAGGACCCCACGTGCGGCCACCATCGCGAATGATCACCGGCATGGAGGCGTCGATAATTACGTCGCTGGGCACATGCAGACAAGTTATGCCCCGGCTGGAGTTCACCATCGCCAGCTTTGGACGGGCGTTATACACCGCCTTGATATCCGCCTCGATTTCCCCTCGTTTGGCCTCAGGCAACGATTGGATTTTGGTGAGGAGTTCCTCCACCCCGTTGTCGGGGTTCACCCCCAGTTGACGCAGGACAGCCCCGTGCTTGGCAAACACGTCCTGGTAAAAGACCGAAACGCAATGGCCGAAAATTATCGGGTCTTGCACCCGCATCATGGTCGCCTTCAAGTGCAACGAGAGCAAAACGCCGTCAGCTTTGGCCTGCTCCATTTGGTCGGCGTAAAACTGGCGCAACGCTTTGGCCTTCATTACGGCGCAATCAACGATTTCGTCGGCCACCAGAGGGATAGCGGACTTGAGCACTGTAACCTTACCATCGCCGGCCACAAACTCGATGGCACCCGACCCCGACGCGGCGACGGTCACGGCCTTTTCACTACCGTAAAAGTCCCCGCTGGTCATGTGTCCAACGCGGGTCTTGGACACTTCCGGCCAGTCTCTCATCATCTTATGGGGGTGGCGTTTGCCATGCTCCTTGACCGCGTTGGCTGCTCGACGGTCAGAGTTCCCTTCTCGGAGCACCGGGTTAACCGCGCTACCCAGCACCTTAGCATAGCGCTGACGTACCTCGCGCTCTTTGTTGGTCTTGGGATCATCGGGGTAGTCGGGAATCGCATATCCCTTGTCCCGCAGCTCCTTGATCGCTTCTTTTAGCTGAGGAATGGAGGCGCTGATATTCGGGAGCTTGACAATGTTCGCCGACGGGTCCAAGCAAAGCTTTCCCAACATGGTCAGATAGTCGGGGATTTTTTGCACATCGGCCAGGTCGTCTGGGAAATTGGCGATAATACGGCCAGCCAGCGAGATATCCCAGGGCTTTAGTTCGATGCCGGACCCCTTGGTAAAGGCCTGGAGAATGGGGAGCAACGAGTAGGTGGCCAGGGCCGGAGCCTCGTCAACTTTGGTGTAGATAATTGGAGCTGCTTCCGACATGTTCTTCTCCTCTGGTAGATAAGTTTCAGGGACCGCCAGCAGTTGCCCAGGGAACCCCGACTACCATCCCGCCATGGGAGTGAATAGTATCATCAAACCAACGGGTTGGGCGCCGTAAAGACTCGCGAAACTGGCGATGTCACTGCGGAGGAACCCTGTCCAAAAGGTCCCATTTGCTTGCTAGAGGGATTCTAGACTTGATTCTGGTGCGGGTCAACCGGGGTATGGTGAGGGCGCCGGCATCGCTGTCGTCTGTCGAGTAGCCCTCCAAATGGCTCCCCGTGTATCTTCGTGTCCATTGTAGTATAATTCACCACCTGCACAAGGCCCTGGGCGTCTGCGGCCAGTACGAGAGAAAGGTCACCATGACCGGGCGCAGCACCGGGGCCACTTGCGCCCAGTTCGGCGAGTATCTGATGAAGACTGTGGAGGACCGGGACCTGGAATCCAAGTGGGACGCCTACGTGAAGAAGGGATAAGGCACTTGCCTGCAACGGGAATCTCGCAATAGAGGCCTTGAAGGAGTGCGCGGATGACGTCCCCTGCCAACGACAAAGTAGAAGAAGCGGCGGGTAGAACCAACTCCTCAAGCCGTGAAGCGCGGGTGCGGTCATGGCTGGCGCTGATCTTGGTGCTGCTGCTGTGTTTGGTGGTCATGAGCTTCATCGTGGTCTGGGCGGTGCTCCCCACACCGGAGAGCAAGCAGGCAGCGGGCAACTTCTTTCCGGTGGTGATCTCCTCCCTGACGGGGTTGGTCGGCGCCGTGATCGGATACTACTTTCGGCAGTCGGAAGGCAAGTAAGACTCTTTTCAAGTTGTGCGGGCAAGCTGCCCAGGTCGCGCTGGCGGGCAACCTAGTTGATATCGAGCTAAAGGAGCATGTTTAGATGCGCAGCAAAGTAACCGTGGTGGGCGCCGGCAACGTGGGCGCCACCACCGCCCAGCGAATTCATGGCCTGGGGTATGCCGACGTGGTGCTGGTGGACGTAGTGGAGGACCTGCCCCAGGGCAAGGCCTTGGACATGCTGGAGTCAGGCCCCGTCATCGGCTCCGACGCCCGCATCACCGGCAGCAACACCTACGAGGCCACCGCCAACTCCGACGTGGTGGTCATCACCGCCGGCATCGCCCGCAGGCCGGGCATGAGCCGGGACGACCTGCTGCTGACCAACATGAAGATTACCTCCGCCGTCACCCAGCAGGTGGTGAAGTACTCCCCCAACTGCATCATCATCGCGGTGACCAACCCCCTGGACGCCATGCTCCAGAACATCTACGAGACCAGCGGCTTCCCCCGCAGCCGGGTCTTTGGCATGGCCGGCGTGCTGGACACCGCCCGCTTCCGCACCTTCATCGCCCAGGAGCTGAACGTGTCTGTGGAGGACGTGCAGGCCTACGTGCTGGGCGGCCACGGCGACGATATGGTGCCGCTGGTGCGCTACACCACCGTGGGCGGCATCCCCATTAGCGAGCTGATGGCCGAAGAGAAGGTGCAGCAGCTAGTGACCCGCGCCCGCCAGGGCGGTGGCGAGATCGTGGCGTTGCTCAAGCAGGGCAGCGCCTTCTACGCGCCCTCGGCGTCCATCACCCAGATGGTGGAGGCGGTGCTGCTGGACAAGAAGCGCATCATCCCCTGCTGCGCTTACCTGCAGGGCGAGTACGGCATCCACGACACCTGCGTGGGCGTGCCGGTGAAGGTGGGCGCCGGCGGCATGGAACAGATCATCCAGATCAAGCTGACCCGGGACGAGCAAGCGGCGCTGAAGCGCTCCGCGGCCTCAGTGAAAGAGCTGGTGGACGTGATGCACAAGGCCAAGGCCCAGGGCGCTAAGGTTTAGCCCGCGCAACTCCGACGACAACCTAGCGTGGAGGCCTCACCTATGACCTTGGTGGGGCCTTCGGTTTGAATCCATAGCAATACGGGTATGACCTCTGGTCAGGAGGGGTGCAATGCTTGCCAACTATTTGGACAAGGCTATGGAACAAGCTGTTTATGAGATCATCGAGGACGAGAAAACCTGCTGGGGAGAAATTCCGGGGCTTCAAGGCGTGTGGGCTCGTCACGCCAACTTGGAGGGCTGCCGGTGTGAACTCCGGGAGGCGCTCAGTGACTGGCTGGCGCTGCGACTGCGTTGGGCTTGGTGATCCCCATCGTGGCAGGCATTGACCTCAATCAACTGACTCAGGCTGTCTGAGTCTTGCCAATATCCAGAGTGACCCCAGATGGCAGAAGCCAACCCATGCCCAAGCGCATCCGGCCAGAGCAGCAGCTTCTGGAGAAGGCGGCCCGCTACCTGCCCGGCGCCAGCACCGGCAACACCAGCTACCCCGACTCGCTGAAGTTCCTGGCGCGGGAGGGCCGTGGCTCCCGCATATAAGACGTCCCATCATCTACACCCGCTGGGTTGATACCTAGCCCCACTCCTAATGAATACCCAAATTGGAGGGATTAGGCCGTGGAAAATCGCGACGAAGCCGGTATCTCGGCAGCAACCGACGCCGTTCAAACTCAGGCGGCGGCAGGGTCTCCTCCAAACAAGGGATTAACAATACTTGGACTGTTAACCTTGGGTTGGGTCTTTCTGCGAATTGGCGCCATGGCCTTTGGCGGACTGGGGGCAGCACTGGCCTTAATCGAGCGAGAGTGGGTTGAGCGGCGCCAGGCACTCACCGCAGCCGATGTGACTGAAGCGTTAACCTACACCAAGCTCCTCCCCGGGTCCACTGTGGCGCAGGTGGTAGCGTACCTGGGTTTTAAACTCGGGGGATGGACCGGTTCGGCAATTGCGACTATCGCCTTCGTGCTGCCCGCAGCCATTGCCATGATCGCCCTCGCCGCCGTCTACGTCGCCGCGCCCGCGTTGCCGAATATCGCGCCGGCGCTGAATGGACTAACCGCCGCCATTGTGGGTATCCTCCTGGCGACCACCTACCGTCTTGGCAAATCCAACTTCCGAAACCCTTTAATGCTGGCGATTACCTTGGCGGCGTTCGGAGCCGGGGTGTTCCTGGATATCAACATGGCGCTGATTGTGATGGCCGCCGGCTTGATGGGCATTCTGCTCCTCTCCTCTCCGGCAAATAGCGAGAAACAATCGTCCGGCAAGGCATCCAGCAAGCCATCCGGCAAAGAACGGCAGCGATGATTGAACTAGAACTATTTTGGCGCTTCGTTCTGATTAGCTTGCTGGCTTTTGGCGGCGGCCAGGCTGCCTTACCACTGGTCGAGCGAGTCAGTGTCGCCGAGACCGGCTGGATCAGCTCGCAGGATTTTGCAACCGCAGCCGCCTTCGGGTATCTTACTCCTGGCCCAGTTCTCATTACGGCAACCTTTATCGGTTATCGGGTGGCAGGAATCACGGGGGCCTTGGCCGCCACCGTTGGCGCTTTTCTGATGTCCTGGGGTTTGGCCGCGCTTGCTTCCCACACGCTTCGGCGAGCGGTTCGCTCCCGCTGGCTAATGGGTTTTGGACGCGGGGCTGCACCGGCGGTGATTGGGTTTCTGGGCGTCACCGCCTTCAGCCTGGGACGCTCGGCGTTCTATAGCTGGCCTTTCGTGTTAATTGCCATAGTGGCGTTGCTTCTATCCCTCAGGACAAAGCTTCACCCATTGCTCATACTTCTTGGAGGAGCTTTACTTGGCGCAATCGCCGGGACCATTGCCATAGGCATTTGAGGGCCTGCTAACCGGAGACTCTTGAGCGGGAAGAATAGCTAAGGATTTGAGTAGTAACGGAGGCCAACCCATGCCCAAGCGCACCAGATTAGAGCAGCAGCTGCTGGAGAAGGCGGCTCGCTACCTCCCCGGCGCCAGCACCGGCAACACCAGCTACCCCGACTCGCTGAAGTTCCTGGCTAGGGAGGGCCGGGGCTCCCGAATTTGGGACGTCAGTGGCAACGAGTATGTGGACTGGCTGATGGGCTCCGGCCCCATGATTCTGGGCCACGCCCACCCGGCGGTGAACGAGGCGGTGATCAAGGCGGTGGAGCAGGGCAGCACCTTCTTCGCCACCAACGAGAGGGCGGTGCTGCTGGCGGAAACCCTCTCCCAGGCCATGCCCTGCGCCGAGAAAGTGCGCTTCACCACCAGCGGCACCGATGCCTGCTTCCAGGCCATGCGCGCCGCCCGCGCCTACCGCCGACGAGAGAAGGTGCTGAAGTTCGAGGGCGCCTTCCACGGCACCAGCGACTATGCCTTGATGAGCGTGACCCCTGCGGCAGGGGATGAGTATCCCCAAGCGCGGCCCAGCAGCGGCGGCATCCCCGCCGCCATCCAGGACCTCATGCTCATCGCCCCCTTCAACGACCTGGACACCACCGCCGCCATCATCGAGGCGCACCACGACGAGCTGGCGGCGGTGATTGTGGAGCCGCTGCAGCGAGTGCTGGCGCCCCAGCCGGGCTTCCTGCAAGGGCTGCGCCAGCTCACGGCCCGCCACGACATCCCCCTGATCTTTGACGAGGTGGTCACCGGGTTCCGCCTGGCCTACGGCGGCGCTCAGGAGTTCTACGGCGTCACCCCAGACCTGTGCGCCGTGGGCAAGATCATGGGCGGCGGCTACGCGCTGGCGGCGGTGATGGGCCGTGCTGACATTATGTCAAGGTACGACCAGTCCCAGGCCGCCTCCGGCGAGTACATCAACCAGATCGGCACCCTTAACGGCAACCCCATCGCCTGCGCCGCGGGGCTGGCTACACTGTCGGAGCTGCGGAAGCCTGGGGCGTACCAGCGGCTGCGGGAGACCGGCGGGCGGGTGCGGCAGGCCCTGGCTGACACCTGCGCCAGGAACGGCATCTCGGCCCAGAGCTGCGGCGAGGACACCATCTTCGACGTGTTCTTCTCAGACCAGCCGGTGACCAGCTACCGCGATGGCCTGGCCGCCGACGCGGGGATGATGTCCCACCTGAACGCCGGACTGCTGGAGCGGGGCATCCTCAAAGCCTGGCCCCAGAAGTTCTATCCCTCGCTGGTACACACCGACGAGGACGTGGCGCGGACCATCCAGGCATTTGAAGCAGTGGCGCCGGGGCTGCGGGGATAGGAAGGGAGCGGCTTGAGTCGTTCTACGGGCCAACATGTTAGGGTCTTCGTAAGCCACAACAGCCTGGATAAGGAAGTTGCAAGAGAGCTTGGATTGTATCTTGTGGCCGAAGATTTGGGAGCCTGGTTTGATGAGTGGGAAATATCGGCTGGGGACAGCATAGTTCAACAAATCCAGAATGGACTTATCGGATGCACCCATCTTGTCATCGTGTGGTCAGCCAATGCGAATCGCTCACAGTGGGTACGTCGTGAACTGGAGTCCGCGATCCACCTTGCCATAGAGTCCGGGAAACCCAAAAGCATACCGGTTCTTTTGGATCAGACGGCGATGCCTCCACTCATTCGAGACATCCGATACATTTCATATAAGGGTGGAACTGAGGCAGACCGATCTCAGCTGATTGAAGCAGTCATTGGGTCGCCGCCTTCGCAGAATCTCATTTAGGGCCATAGTCCGAAAGTACCACGAAGTCATCACTGATGAGTCTGATGACTTTGGCCTAAGAGCCTGCCCTGGCTGCGGTGGCAACGATCTAAAAAGAAGTTCCGCACCTGATCCACGGCAGGGCGATATGTACTACTTCATCCGATGTAAAGAATGCGGATGGAGTGACTGGACCCAATAGATTGACCCGCTGCCTAATAAAATATCAGCGATATGCTAATCCGTAGGGGCGAGTTTCAAACTCGCCCCTACGTTGTCTCACCGCACAACTGCCACCTACCCGCCCGCGCCCAGCTTCACCAGCAGGGGCTTGGTGTTGACGATGTGCCGCTGCAACCCCAGCTCTTTAGGGCTGATGCCCATGGCCAAGCCAATGATCTGAGGCAGGTGCAGGATGGGCAGGCCAATGGGCCGATGGGCCTGGGACGCGGCCTTGGGCTGGTAGCCGTCCAGGTTCAGGTGGCACAGGGGACAGGGCGTGACCATGGCGTCGGCCCCCAGGTCTTTGGCCTCAGACGTGTGCTTGCCCACCATGGCCATGGAGTTCTTCTCGTTGATGGTGAGGATGGGGAAGCCGCAGCAGCGGGTCTTGCCCTCAAAGTCTATTACAGTGGCGCCCAACGCGGCGATCAGCGTTTCCAGGGAGGTCTGCCGCTCCGGGTGCTCCTCAATCCCCAGGGCCTCCGTGGGCCGCACGATGTAGCAGCCGTAGAAGGGCGCCAGCCGCAGACCGCGCAGGGGTTTGGTCACCAGGGGCATCAGCTTGTCCAGGCCGTAGTCCTCAATGAGAATCCACAGCAGGTGCTTGGGCTGGACGCCGCCGCTATAGTGCAGGCCTTCCTCGGCCAGGTTGGAGTTAATCTTTTCCAGGTAGGCCGAGTCGGACTTCATGCGGTGGTTGGCCTGAGCCATCACCCCCTGGCAAGTGCTGCAGATTGTCATCAGGCCCAGACCTTTCTTCTCGGCCATGGCCATGGTGCGGGCGTTCAGGGTGTCGCCAAACAGCTGGTTCTTCTCCTGCATCACCCCGGCGCCGCAGCAGGCGGCGGCGGGCATCTCCTCCAGCTCAATGCCCAGGCGCTGGCAGATTAGCTTGGCCGCCGGGTACAGCTCCGGACAGCCGCCGCGGGAAACACAACCGGGGTAGAACGCGTACTTCAAGTTTGCCTCCGAGATTATGTTCGCTTGTCCTTAAACACGCTCCGGACGAGCGGGCTTCAGAATGCCTGACAAAATGTCCTGGTGGAGCCTTTCACCCCCACCCCTTCGGCAAGCTCAGGGCAGGCTTTAATCTTCCCCCGTCGAGGGGAAGGTTAGGATGGGGGTGGGTCTCGGTCAAAGCTGATGTTGTTAGGCGAGTTAGCTACTTCTCCGGCTGATGCTCTTCCAGCTTGTGGTGCAGCTTGCGGACGAACTCCACGTTGGCAATGTTCTTGTGCACCAGGGGCGGCAGCTTGCCGTGGGTCAGGGCGCGCAGGCCCACCGGCAGGAAGCCCAGCAGCGCCGGGATGTTGGTGATGCCCACGGTCTTCACGGGCAGTTGCAGCTCGTTCAGCGACCCGCTGTGGCCCACCGACTCGGTGAAGGCTTCCGTGTGGCGCGCGCCGTTGTTGTTGTCGAAGCCCGCCTTGATTGCCTGCTCCCGCAGAGCCATGATGCGGTCCATGGGCGCCACACCCTTGGGGCACGCCTGCACGCACTCTCCGCAGCGGGTGCAGTCCCACATGCCGCCGTAATCGCTGAGTTTGCGGAGACGCTCCCGAGAGACCCCCTCGCCATCGCCGTCCCGCGGGTCGGCGGTGAAGCGGTAGGCCTTGGCCAGCGCCGCGGGGCCCAGGAAGTTGGGGTCCACCTCCAGCACGGTGCAGTCGGAGACGCAGGCGCCGCACATGATACAGGCGGTGACCCCCGACAGGTGCATCATCGCCTCGTTGGGCACCACGTACTCCGCTTCGGGTTCCGGCCCCTGGGGCTTCAGGAAAGGCTCCACCTGCACAATCTTGCGCCAGAAGAGGTCCAAGTTCACCACCAGGTCTTTGACGACGGGCATGTTCCCCGCTGGCTCCACCTTGATCATGCCATCCTTGTCCATGGCGTCGCTGGCCTTGGTCTTGCAGGCCAGGCCGGCGTGGCCGTTGATGCGCATGGCGCAGGAGCCACAGATGGCGCTGCGGCAGGAGCAGCGCAGGCTCAGGGTGCCGTCCACCATCTCTCGAATGTGGATCAGAGTATCCAGCACCGTGGCGTTCTCGTCAATGGATATGGGGAAGTCCTGCCAATAGGGCTGGCGTGGCTCCGCCTCGGGGTTGAACCGCTTGACTCTTACTGTCAGATCCATGAGTTAATACTTCCGCTCCTCTGGAGTCCATTTGGTAATGGTCACCGGCAGGTGGGAGATTTCCGGCCCCACCTCGCCCTTGGTTACCGCGATGTGCTTCAGCCAGTTCTCGTCGTCGCGCTTGGGGTAGTCGGTGCGGAACTGGGCGCCCCGGCTGTCCTTGCGCTCCAGGGCGCTGACCGCGATGGTCTCCGCGCAGTCCAGCATGAACCCCAGCTCTAGGGCAAACACCAGGTCGGTATTGAACACCTTGCCCTTGTTTTCCACCGGCACCTTGGCGAAGCGGGCCTTCAGCTCCTGCAGCTCCTGGACCGTCTCCTCCATGCCTGTCTTCTGGCGGAACACCGCCAGGTTGCGGTTCATGGACTCGCCCATGCCCAGCCGGACGCTGGCTACGCGGTCACCGTTCTGGGGGCGGTTCAGCATGGCCTGGATGCGCTGCTCCTCCCGCTGCACCGCGGCGGCGGCGCTGAAATCCACAAACTTCAGCTCTCCCGCAGCAGCGGCGGCGTGGCTGCCCGACCGCTCGCCGAACACGATGGTGTCCAGCAGGGAGTTGGCGCCCAGGCGGTTGCCGCCGTGGACGCTGACGCAGGCGCACTCGCCGGCGGCGTAGACCCCCGGCAGGTTGGTCAGGCCGTTCACGTCGGTCTTGATGCCGCCCATCATGTAGTGCATGCCGGGCCGTATTGGGATAGGCTCCTTGACCATGTCCGCTCCAGCCAGGTCAATGCCAATCTCCCGTATCTGGCTGAGTTTTTCCTTAATCAGCTTCTCGCCTAGGTGGCGGCAGTCCAAATACACGCAGCCATTGACGCCGTTGCCCGCGTTAATCTCCGTCTGCTCCGACCGCGACACCACATCGCGCGATGCGAGCTCCATCATGTTGGGGGCGTACTTCTTCATGAACCGCTCGCCGTTCTTGTCCAGCAGGTACGCGCCCTCACCGCGGGCCGCCTCGGAGATGAGCACGCCGCTGCCCGCCAGGGTGGTGGGATGGTACTGCACCATCTCCATGTCCATGAGTCGCGCGCCGGCGTGGTAGGCGAGGGCCATGCCGTCGCCGGTGACGATGAGAGCGTTGGTGCTGGGCTCAAACACGCGGCCCAGGCCGCCGGTGCAGAAGATGACAGTCTTGGCGCGGATGGCGTGGAGCTGCCCAGTGCGGATCTCCAGGGCGACCACGCCACAGACCCGGCCCTCCTCCTGCACCAGGGAGGTGACGAACCACTCCTCGTAGCTCTGGATGCCGGACTTGATGAGCTGCTCAAACATGACGTGGAGCAGCGCCTGGCCGGTGAAGTCGCCCACGAAGAAGGTGCGGGCGCGGCGCTGTCCGCCGAAGGCGCGGGTGCCCAGGTGTCCCTCCTCGTCGCGGTTGAAGGTGACGCCCATGTGCTCCATGTCGATGAGGGAGCGCCCCGCCGCGCGGCACATCACCTCAATGGCGTCCTGGTCGCCCAGGAAGTCGCTGCCTTTGATAGTATCGTAGGCGTGGTCTTCCCAGTTGTCGCCGCGGTCGGTCAGGGCCGCGTTGATGCCGCCCTGGGCGGCGTTGGAGTGGCTGCGAACTGGGTGGACCTTGCTGATGATGGCGGTATTGGCGCCGTTAGCCTTGGCCGCGATGGCGGCGCGCATCCCGGCCAGCCCGGCTCCAATTATCAGGACATCGTGCTCCAACATGGACGGTTTCTCCTTAACAACTCCCTTGGGATGTTCAAGCCTGTGATAGTGTAACCCCAATGGCCGATGAAATCCTCCCTCCCCCCGCTTTCGGGAGGGAGGATTCATTTTGTTAGGTGCTCTTAGTTGCCTAATCCAACGGACCTTAACCACTCTCCAGCGCCCGCATGGCCAGCAGCAGCGCCGCAATGCTCTTGGCGTCCTGAATCTCGCCGCTGGCAATCAGCTCCGGGATGCGGGACAATGGCACTAGCTCCACGGTGATGTTCTCGTCGTCGTCCGCCTCCAGGCGGGAAGGCGCCAGCCCGGTGGCCAGATAGGCGTGCATGCGCTCGGTACACCACCCCGGCGCCAGCCAGAAGCTGGAGAGATGCCGCACTGTGGTCGCCTTGAACCCGGTTTCCTCCTGCAGTTCCCGCAGCACCGTGGCCTCCGGCGCCTCGCCGGGGTTGATGCCGCCCGCCGGCGCCTCCAGCAGCACCCTTTCCACCGGCTTGCGGTACTGGCGCACCAGCACCACGTTGCCCTGGCTGTCCACCGGCACCACGCACACCGAGTCGTCGTGCTCCGCAATCTCGCGGGTGGTGACGCGGCCGTTGGGCAGGCGCACCTTGTCGACTCGCACCGTCATAATGCGGCCCTGGTAAATCACCCTGCTTTCCAGGGTGGGTTCAGACTCGGCGGCGCCCATCTTTACGTAAACCTGCTGTCCTGTTTTTATTGCCCGCGGCGGCTGACGCCAAAGCCCAGGCGCCGCGTAAGGGTGGCGTAAAAATCGTTGGGCGGGTTGGCCCGCAGGAACCGGGCCTTCAGAGGACTCTGCTCCACCTCCACCCGGTCGCCGGGGGACATGGGGTAGTCCACGTGCCCGTCCACGCTGAGGATGGCCTGCTGGTCGCCGCCCAGGGACAACTGCACCTTGCTGCCGGACTGCAGCACCAGCCCGGCGGCCAAACCAACGTGGGCGGCCACCGGCTTCAGCACCAGGCAGTCGGACAAGGGGTCGAGGATGGGTCCGCCCACCGACAGGTTATATCCGGTGCTGCCGGTGGCAGTGGCAAGGATCACCCCGTCGGCGCGAAATGTGGTCAGCTCCGCTCCGTCGATGGTGGCCCGGATGGTGACCACCCGAGACGCCGCGCCCCTAGCCAGCACCACGTCGTTCACCGCGTGGTAGGGCCCGTCCACGCGGGCGGAACCTCCGGCGGACGCGTTGACAAGCCGGGCTTGCAGCATGCCCCGCTCCTCAACGCGGCAAGCACCGTTGAAGTAGAGGGGCAGCTTCTCCAGGGCTTCCTGCACAGAAAGCTCGGTCATGAACCCCAGGCGGCCCATGTTGATGCCCACCACCGGCACCTCACAGGGCGCAGTCACCCGGATGGCCCTGAGTATTGTGCCGTCGCCGCCTACGGTGATGACCAGGTCGGTGTCGGCCATGCGCGGAACCAGCTTGTCCATGTCCTCTGCCGAGGAGACCCAGCTTCGCCCTCCCAGGGCCAAGCCATCAAAGATGGCGGTGCTCAGGTCAAGGGCTTCCGGGATGCGGGCGTTGTAGATGATTCCGGCAGTTTTCGCAGTTTTCATCTGGGGTGGCGGGCAACCCGCAGCGACGCTGGGGCGCCTGCCTCAAGCCTTTTCCCTAATGCGTGTTGAAGGGCGCGGACAACTGAAGTTTCGGGACTTCGAGGGCAAGGGGAGTCTAGCATCGGCCCCAGGGGGTGTCAACTTGAGTGTGCCTCGCCGGACTGAGATATCTGCACCTATCGCGCCACCCCAGCCAGCGCCTTCACCGCGCCCTCCGCGGCGGTCAGCAGCAATCCGGGGGCCACGCCGATGGCGACGGTGGCGATGGCGACCACGGCCAAGGCTACCCGTGATGGGACGGGCACCGGGATTCTCTCGGCGGACGGAGGGGCGTCCAGGAACATCACCCGGACGATGCGGATGTAGTAGTAGGCCGAGATGACGCTGTTGATGACGCCCGCCAACGCCAGCCAGGCCAGCCCGCTCTTGACCGCGGCGGTGAAGACGTACAGCTTGGCGATGAATATGCTGGTAGGCGGCACGCCAATTAGCGCCACCAGGGCCAGGGCCAGGGTGATGGCCAGGAACGGCGACCGGCGCACCAGCCCCGCGTAGTCGGAGATGCGGTCGCTTTCGATGCGGTTGCTGATGGCGATGATGGCGATGAAGGCGGTGAGGTTGGCCGCCAGGTAGGCTGCCAGGTAGAACAGCACGCTGCTGGGGCCGAAGGTGGTGAAGGCCGGGCCGGCGCCAGGGCTGTAGGCTACTCCCGCCACCGCCGCCACACCCACCAAAATGTACCCGGCGTGGGCGATGGTGCTGTACCCCAGCAGGCGCCGAATGTTGCTCTGGCCCAACGCCGCCAGGTTGCCCACCGTCATGGAGGCGGCGGCCAGGATGGCCAGCAGTGCGCCCCAGTCCACGTCGTAGTCCAGAAATCCGGTGTAGAACACCCGCAGCAGCACCGCAAAGCCCGCCGCCTTGCTGGCCACCGACAGAAATGCCACCACCGGCACGGGCGCTCCCTCGTACACGTCGGGCACCCACATCTGGAAGGGCGCCGCGGCGATCTTGAACCCGAACCCCGCCAGCATCAGCGCCACCCCCGCCAGCATGGCGTAGCTGCCGAAGGGGACGTCCTGCTGGGCTGGCACGCGGAAGCTGGCGGCAATGCCCTCCAGGCTGGTGCTGCCGGTGAAGCCAAACACCAGGGCCATGCCGTAGAGCATCACCGCCGAGCTGATGGCGCCGATGATCAGGTACTTCATCCCGGCCTCGGTGGAGCGCCCGGTGAGCAGGAAGGCCGCCAAAGCCGCCAGGGGCAGGGTGGTCAGCTCCAGGGCAATGTAGATGGTAATCAGCTCGGTGGCGGCGGACAGCATCATCATGCCGGTGGCGGAGAATAGCAGCAGGCCCAGATACTCGCCCTGATGCCCTGGCATACGTCGTAGGTAATCTGTCGAGGCCAGCACCACCAGCCCCAGCGCGGCCAGGATCAGGAAGTTGAAGAACAAGGCGAACCGGTCCACCGACAGGCTGCCCGCCAGCACGCCGCCGTCCGACACCAGGTTGGGCAGCCCCGGACCGCCCAGAATGCCGCCCATGTCCAGGAGCTGCACCAGCGTCAGCGCGCCGGCGACGAGCACACCCAGCACGGCGACGGCGGCCAGCAGGCTCTTTCGGGGCGTCACCAAGTCCAGCAGCACTACCAGGATGCCCATCCCGGCAGTGGCTACGTAAGGGGACAGCAGGTACAGGTCGTGAAGGGTCATCTAAACGCGTCCACCATGGGGGCCAGCCCCGCCTGGAACACCTGGGTCAGCGGCGCGGGATAAACCCCCACCGCCACAATCACAATAATCAGCAGCACCAGGGGCAGCGCCTCCACGAAGGAGGCGTCGGTCAGGTGGTCGAACCGCTCCCGCGCCGCGCCGAACAAGCACCGCTCCATCATCCACAGGATGTAGCCCGCCGCCAGGATTATTCCCAGCACTGCCAGCGCCGTGGGCCAGGGGTACGCCTGGAAGCCGCCCAGGAAGACCAGCAGCTCCGACACAAAGCCGCTGAGGCCGGGCAGCCCCAGGGAGGCCAGCCCGGCTATGAGGAAGGCTATCGCCACCAGGGGCATGCGGTTGGCCAGCCCGCCCAGGTCGGGGATGTAGCGGGTATGAGCCTTGTCGTACACCAGCCCCACGGCCAGAAACAGCAGCCCCGTGATTGTGCCGTGGGTGAAGAGCTGCATCGCCGCGCCGCTGAGTCCCGTGTCGGTGAGCTCCCCTAAGCCCACCTGCACCGAGGCGATGCCGACCAGCACCAGTCCCATGTGGCTGACGCTGGAGTAGGCGATGAGCCGCTTAAGGTCGGTTTGGCGTATCGTCACCACCGCGCCGTACAGCACGCTGATGACCCCCAAAGCCATGAGCGCCCACGCAAACTGTTGGGTCTGCTGATGGAATATGCCCACGTTGATGCGTAGCAGGCCATAGCCGCCCATCTTCAGCAGCACCCCGGCCAGCATTACGCTGCCCGCGGTTGGGGCATCCGTGTGGGCGTCGGGGAGCCAGGTGTGCAGAGGCCACACCGGCAGCTTGATCGCAAAGGCCAGGAAAAACAGCCAGAACAGCGCGGAAGCCGGCAGCAGCAGGTCCGCCCCCGACAGACCGACGCCGTGGGCCAGCAGTTGAGTCATGTCGAAGGTGCCCACCTGCGGGGTGAGGAACACCGCCACGATGGCCACCAGCATGAAGGCGCTGCCGGTTATTGTGAAGATCAGGAACTTCATGGCCGAGTACTCTTTGCGCCCGCCGCCCCAAATGGCGATGAGCATGTACATCGGCAGCAGCTCCAGCTCCCAGAAGAGGAAGAACAGCAGCAGGTCCAGGGAGGTGAACACCCCCAGCACCGCCGTCTGCAGCAGCAGCAGCCAGGCGAAGTGCTCCCGCACCCGCAGGGTAATGCGCCACGACGCTAGCACCGCGCACAATCCCAGCAATCCGGTGAGGAGCACCAGCGGAGCGCTGAGGCCGTCCACCCCTAGAAAGTAGCTGGCGTTCAGCGTCTCGCTAGCAAACCAGGGGAGCCGGTCTACCCACTGGAATCTCTCCCCGCCTCGCTGAAACCCGAAGAACACCACCAGGGACAGCGCCAGTTCGGCAACGCCCACCGCGAAGGCCAGCAGCCGGGCGGCGCGGTCGCTGCGGGCCAGCAGCAGCAGCGCCAGCGCCCCGGCGGCGGGCAGGAACACGGTGACGGTCAGCAGTCCTGTGAAGCCGGTAACCAACGCTTAGTCCTTCGCCATTAACCCAGCACCAGGTATCCCGCCAGAATGAGCAACGAGCCGATGGCGATCATCACGCCGTACCACTGAACCTGGCCGTTCTGGAACAAAGCTGCCCCACGGCCCACGCCGCGCACGCTGCAGCCCACCAGATTGACCAGGCCATCCACCAGGAAGCGGTCCACCCAGTCCAGGGCGCCGGCCACCGCGCGGTAAAATACCCGGCGCACCAGGATGCCCTCGTACAGCGCATCGACGTAATACCGCTGGGACAGCAGCCGGTGGACTGGGCCCATCCGTTCCAGTGGGTCTCGGATAGCCTCACTGGCACGGCTCCGGTACAGGAGCATCGCCACGCCAATGCCCACCAGCGCCGCGGCGGTGGAGGCCAGCGCCACCTCCAGGCTGAACTTGGGCACTATCGGGTGGACAGCTTCCGCCGCCGCACCCAGGCCGTGCTCCAGCCCCGCGTCCAGGAAATCGGTGAGCCAGTGTGCCGGGAAGATCACCAGTCGCTGCACCCATTGCGGATTAGCGACGAAGCCGGCGGCCACGGCGGCTACGCCCAGCGCCGCCATAGGCAGCACCATCACCCACGGCGACTCGGCCAGGTGAACGCCGCTGGGATGGTTGCCCGCCGGCGCCGCCCCGTGGTGCTGCGGAACCTCGGCTGCCGCTGGGGGCGCCGACGCCGCTAGGTCTGACTGCTCGCGCTCGCCGCCGCCGCGGAACTCGCCGTGAAAGGTCAGGTGCAGCAGCCGCCAGGTGTAGAACGCGGTGAGCAGCACCCCCGCCAGCAGCAACCCAAGAGTCAGACGGCTCACCCACATCTCTACTGACCCGCCGCCCTGCCAGGCCGCCGCCAGAATCTCGTCCTTGCTCCAAAACCCCGACAGGGGGAAGATGCCCACCAGGCTCAATCCGCCAATCAGGGTCAGGGCGTAGGTCCAGGGCATGAAGCGCCGCAGCCCGCCCATGTAGCGCATGTTGAACGTGCCGGCGGCGTGGTTGACGCTGCCCGCCCCCAGGAACAGCAGCGCCTTGAAGAAGGCATGGGTGAACAGGTGAAAGATCGCCGGGCCGTAGGCGCCCACGCCCAGGGCGGCCATCATGTAGCCCAGCTGGCTGATGGTGGAGTAGGCCAGCACGCGCTTGATGTCGTTCATCACCAGCCCCATGGTGGCGGCCATGAATGCGGTGAAGGCGCCAATCAGCGCCACCACCGTCATGGCGTTGGGCGAGGCCAGGAACAGGGGGTAGAAGCGGGCCACCAGAAACACCCCGGCGGCCACCATCGTCGCGGCGTGAATCAGCGCACTGACGGGCGTGGGGCCTTCCATCGCGTCGGGAAGCCAGGCGTGCAGGGGAAACTGGCCCGACTTGCCCGCCGCGCCGGCAAAGATGCCCAGCAGCACCCACGTGAGGGCCGCGCCTCCCAGAACCGCGCCGCCCGTCGCCAGGGGCTGCGCCGCCTGCCAGATGTCCGGAATGTGGAAGGGGTCCAGCCCGGCGGCGGCAAAGCGGTCCGCCTGGCTGAACAGGTACAGGATAGCCAGCAGGAATCCCACGTCGCCGATGCGGGTGATGATGAAGGCCTTCTTGGCCGCCGCCGCCGCTGCCGGCCGGTGGTGCCAGAAGCCGATGAGCAGGTATGAGGCCACTCCCACCAACTCCCAGAAGACGTAGAGTTGCACGATGTTGCTGGACAGCACCAGCCCAATCATGGCCCCGGTGAACAGGGACATGTAGGCAAAGTAGCGGCTGTAGCTGGGATCGCCTCGCATGTAGCCCTGGGAGTAAATCTGCACCATCAGGCTGACGCCAGTGACCACCACCAGCATTATTGCGGTTATCGGGTCCACCAGCAGCCCCAGGGCGACCGTTGCCTGGCCAACATCCAGCCAGGGATGAGGCTGGAAGTCGGGCACTGCGCCGCCAGCGGTGGCCGCCAGGGTCCATAGGGACAGCGCCAGCGCCACGGTGAGACAGCCGATGAGCACCCGGCCGCTGAGGGCGGAGGCCCGGTCCAGGAAGGGGCGAATCACCAGGGCAATGACCACAAAGGAAGCCAGCGGCAGCAGGAGAATTGCCCAGATGAAGGACTCGCTGATCATCTACAAGTCCTCAATCTACAGCTTCCTCAAGATTTCTTCGGCCACGTGCTCCCGACCCTTGGGGACATATACCAGGAACGGGACGCGCTCTCCCCAGTCCAGCACATCGCCACGGGGAAGGATGCGCGCAGGCAGGCCCTCGGCCTCCAGGGCCTCCTTCCACATCTCCGCCAGCATCAGGTCCGGCGCGCTTTTGAACTCAACCCACATATACCAGCTATCAGCTATCAGCTATCAGCTATCAGATGTCAGCGATCAGCGCCGCATCTGCGCGGCCTCGGTCAGGTCTACCGACTCGGTGTTGCGGTACAGGGCGAAGACAATGCCCAGCCCCAGGGCCACCTCCGCCGCCGCCACGGCGATGATGAACACGGCGAACACCTGCCCAGTGAGGGCCGACTCAATGTCTGCAGCGAGGGCATGGGGGGCGACGTACCGGCCCAGGGCCACCAGCGTCAGGTTCACCGAGTTGAACATTATCTCGATGCTCATGAACACGGCAATGACGTTGCGCCGGGCCAATGCGCCGTACAGCCCAATGCAGAACAGTATCGCCGCCACGATGAGCATAGCTTGCAGCGTCATGGCGCCTGCTCCGGCCGGCCCCGCAGCAGGGCCAGCGCGCCGATGGCCGCCCCCAGCAGCAGCACCGACACCGCCTCGAAGGCCAGGGCGTAGTCACTCACCAGCAGGTTGGCCAAACCCGCGCTGCCGGTTTGCACTACTGCCACCTGCTCCTGCTGGGCCAGAGGCACCGGCTGCCACTGGGTGGCGGCGGCCACCGCCACCAACACGGCCAGCAGCAGGGCGGCAACCATGGCTGCCGGGACTTGCAGGCGGTTCGGCAAGTTGCCGTGGGGCACGTCTTTGGTCAGCATCACCGCAAACACCAGCAGAATGGCGATGGCCCCCGCGTAGATCAGCACCTGCACCACCGCCAGGAACTGGGCGCTGAGCAGCACAAAGAACCCGGCCACCGCCAGGAACACCACCACCAGCAGCAGCGCCGCCCGGAACAAATCCCGCACCAAAACCACGCCCAGCGCCGCGCCGATAGCCACGACCGACAGCCCCCAGAAGGTTATGTCTACCAGCAGCATCTAGGGCGCTCCCCCCGTGGAACTCCCGTCTAGCCCCCCTTTCGCAAAGGGGGGTTGGGGGGATTTCTCGTCCCCCTCGGAGTCGGGCGCCAGCCGCATGCCTGCCTTCTCCCGCTGGTGCCACCGCCAGGACTCGCGGCCCACCTGCTTCCAGTCCAGGGGTTGTCCCTGGTGGGGGTTGTACGCCGTGCCTTCCAACTGGGGCCGGAACCAGGTGCTGGGGCGCTTCTCCGCCTCCCGCAGTTGTTTCACTGGGATTACGAGGCCCAGGCGGCTGTACCGGCTCTGCTCAAACCCGCTGCCCATGAACAGCGCGTCGTAGGGGCAGGCCTCCACGCACAGACCGCAGAACATACAGCGGGAGATGTCAATGTCGAAGACTTCCAGCTTGTACTTCTCGCCCTGGGGCAGCGCCGCGCCACTGGGGCTGGTAACAATCTTGATGATGCCCAGGGGGCAGTACTTGGCGCACGAGGCGCACCCGGTGCAGCGCTCCTCGTACCAGACAAACTCCTCGCCCCGGAAGCGCGGGTGCTGGGGCAGCCGCTCCTCGGGGTACTGCACCGTGAAGGGCTTGCGGCGCAGGTTCTTCAGGGTCACCAGCAGGCCCCGGACCATCTGCAGGCCGTACATACTTACACCGCCTTCCCCGCGGGCGCGCCAGCGGGAGCCAGCACCGGCAGGGGCGGCCGCACCCGCTGGACCTGGGCGCGGTTCAGCCGGCCAAAGGCCCCAATGGCGACGGCGGCCAGCGCCAGGTTGATGCCCGCCATGACCCACAGGTCAACCGTGGTCAAAGTCCGGGAGTCGCCCCGCAGGAAGTACACCTCCAGAGCGGTGGCCACCAGGTTGATTAACGCCAGCGACAGCAGGAACTTCCAGGAGAAGGCCATGATCTGGTCGGTGCGCAGGCGAGGGAAGGTGGCCCGCACCCAGATGAACACAAACAGCACCGCGCCCAGCTTGAGCAGAAACCACAGCCAGCCCAGGTAGCCCGCCAATGGCCCGGCCCAGCCGGCCAGGAACAGGCTGACGATGACCGCCGAGGCCGTTATCGTGCCGCCGAACTCTGCCGCCTGCATAATTGCGAACTTGATGCCGCTGTACTCGGTGTGGTAGCCGGCCACAATCTCCGACTCGCCCTCGGCCACGTCAAAGGGGGTGCGGTTCAGCTCGGCGGAGACGCCGGTGAAGAATACAAAGAAGGCCAGGGGCTGCACCAGGAAGAAGGGCACGGCTTGCGCCGCCACAATGTCGTTCAACGACATGGAGCCCGCAAGCATGACCACCCCCAGCAGCGACAGCACCACCGGCACCTCATAGCTGATCAGCACCGCCACGCCGCGGGCGGCGCCGAATAGCGCGAACCGGTTCTGGGAGGCCCAGCCCGCCATGAAGATTGCCAAAATGGTGAGGGAGCTAATCGCCAGCACGTACAGCACGCCGATGCTCAGGTCCGCCAGCGCGATGTTGCGGGCGAAGGGCACCACCGCCACCACCAGCAGGGCGGGCATGAGCATCAGGATGGGCGCCAGGTTGAAGACGATGCGGTCGGCGCTCCTGGGCGTGAGGCTTTCTTTGGTGAGCAGCTTAATCAGGTCGGCTAGCGGCTGGAGCAGCCCGAAGGGCCCCCAGCGGTTGGGGCCGATGCGGTTGGCGAACCGCGCCAGGATGCGGCGCTCCGCCCAGGTGAGTATTGCGGTGCCAATCAGCACTCCGTTGACCAGCAGCAGCATGAAGGCCAGGCCCGCCGCCAGGTAGGCCGCCCAGCAGGGGGCCACCGTCCCGGCGATGTCGTAGACCCAGCGGAGCAGCGGGTTCTCGTAAAGGATGTTGCCGGCGGCCAGTTGGCAGCTCAACGGTCAACCTCGCCCATGTTGATGTCCACGCTGCCCAGGGACACAATCATGTCCGCCAGCTTCCAGCCCACCAGCAGGTGCTCCGTCACCGTCAGGTTCAGGAGGGAGGGCGACCGGATCTTGCACCGGTAGGGGGAGATGCCGCCGTCGCTGACCAAATAGAAGCCCAGCTCGCCCCGGGGCGACTCGATTCGCCCGTAAGCCTCGACGCCCGCTTCGGCCCGCAGAACTAAGGGCAAGTCCAGGCGCACCGGCCCCGGCTCAATCTGGGCCACGCACTGGCGGACGATGCTCAGACTCTGGTGGACCTCTTGCATCCGCACCCACAGCCGGTCGTAGTTGTCCCCGTTGGTTCCCACTGGCACCTCAAACCGCACCTGGTCGTAGGCGTCGTAGGGGTCCTCCTTGCGCCAGTCCCAGGCCAAACCGCTGGCCCGCAGCACCGGCCCGCTGACCGAGCAGTTCACCGCCACATCTAAGGGCAGCGGGCTAACCCCCCGGGTGCGCACCATTAGAATCTCGTTCTCCAGAACAAGCTGCTCCAGCTCTGCCAGCTCGCCGGGGAAGACCTGCATGAAGGCGTCCAGGGCCGGCCAGAAGTCCGCCGGGGCGTCGGAGAAAACCCCGCCGGGCCGCAGGTAGCTCACGGTGATGCGCGCGCCGCACAGCATCTCGAACAAATCCAGGATGCGCTCCCGGCTGCGGAAGCAGTACATCAGCGGGGTGCCGCCGAAGGTGCCCAGCTCCTGCAGGAAGAAGCCCACGCCGATGAGATGGCTGGCGATGCGTTGCAACTCGGCAACCAGGGTGCGCAGGTACTTGGCCCGCAACGGCGGCGTCACGCCCAGCAGCTTCTCCACGGCGATGCAGTAGGCCTGGTTGTTGGTCATGGAGGAGACGTAATCCAGCCGGTCGGTGAGAGTCACGACCTGCACGTAGTTGCGCTCCTCCGCCAGCTTCTCAGTGCCCCGGTGCAGATAGCCAAAGACCGGCTCCACCTCCGTGATGACCTCGCCATCGAAGGTGACGCGCAGCCGGAACACCCCATGCGTGCTGGGGTGCTGCGGCCCGATATTTACCGTCATCGGCTCGGTGCGGAAGGGCATTGCCAAGCTCTCAGCTATCAGCCTTCAGCTTTCAGCGGTCTCCCCTCCCCACGGCGGGGTGGGGGCTGACGGCTGACCGCTGATAGCTGACCGCTATAAAAAATCCTTGCGCAGGGGATGGCCTTCAAAGCCCTCCCACAGCATGATGCGCTTCAGGTTGGGGTGGCCTTCAAAGCGCACCCCCATGAGGTCCCACACTTCCCGCTCCTGGAAGTCGGCGCCCTGCCAGACTGGGTACACCGAGGGCAGGGACGGCGTGTCTCGTCCGTACAGCCGCGCCTTGACCACCGCGGTGTGCCGCCGTCCTAGGGATGTCAGATGGTAGACCAGGTCAAAGTGTCCTATGAAGTCCACGGCGCTGAGGGAGCTGAGGAACCGGAAGTCCAGCTCCGGGTCGTCCCGCAAGAACCGGCACGCCGTGGAGATCTGCCCCGGATGGACCCACACTACTTCTGGCTCCCACCGCTCCACCGCGTCGGGCAGCGCGGCTTCCAATCGCTGCGCCACCTCCTGGCCGGTTAAGGCGCGGACTGCCATGCGTATCCTATGCTCCCAGGGCCGGCGGCGATGACTTGCGCAGGTGGTGGTATTTCTTGATCTTCTCGTGCAGCATCATGATGCCGTAGAGCAGCGCGTCGGGCCGGGGCGGGCAGCCGGGCACATACACGTCCACCGGAACAATGTGGTCCACACCGGGCACCACGCTGTAGGAGCCGTAGTAGGGGCCGCCGCTGGTGGCGCACACCCCCATGGCGATGACCCACTTGGGCTCCGCCATCTGGTCGTAGATGCGGCGGATGGCCGGGGCCATCTTCCAGGTCACGGTGCCCGCCACGATCATCAGGTCAGCCTGGCGCGGCGAGGAGCGAAATGCCTCCATGCCGAACCGGGCGATGTCGAAGCGGCCCATGGCGGTGGCCATCATCTCGAAGGCGCAGCAGGCCAGGCCAAAGGAGACGGGCCACAGGGCGGACTTGCGCCCCCAATTGACCAGGGCGTCCACGGAGGTCACCAGCAGGTTGCTTTGCAGGTCGTCGGGCACGTGGATGCCTGGAGCCTCCAGCGGCATTGCCGAGGCGGCCATCAGGTCGTGCACCTCCTGGCCCTCGGAGCGGTCCAGGCACCAGGTGCGGGCCGGGAGTGGCCCTTCTCCAGTAAGACCCACGGGGGGAAGCGCCATACCGTCAGCGATGGTGTTTACCTCCACTCCAGGTCGCCCTTGCGCCAGGCGTAGGCCCAGGCCACCACCAGCACAAACACAAACACTAGCACCTCCATGAGGGCGAAGGTTTCCATCTCGATGAACTGCACCGCCCAGGGGTAGAGGAACACGACCTCCACGTCGAAGATGACGAAGAGGATGGCGTACATGTAGTAGCGGAAGTTGAACCGGCTCCACGCGCCGCCGATGGGCTGCATGCCGCACTCGTAGGTGTCCAGCTTCACCGGAGTGGGATTGCTGGGGCGGATGCCCACCCGGGAGGTGAGCCAGGAAGCCAGCAGCATGCCCACGGGCACGGCGAAAGCCACCGCCACAAACACTGCCACGAGGCCATACTGCCGGAAGTAGTTTTCTAACATCGGTGTCCCGCCCGGGTGGCCCCGAGGTGGAATGAGAGTGACTTTCTCAGGGCGCTGGCATTATAACATGGGCATTACGCCCCTGGTAGTGAATTTTTGCACAAGTGCCGGCCGTCGGCCCGCTGAGAGGACGTGCGATAACCGCAGAGCGCGCGGAAAACGTGGAGAGGCTACGAGTGGTTGCCTGTGCCTGTTAACACTCCCTGGCATAAATACCCTACTCGAAGCTGCGGAAGTCCCTCCTTGGCCCCCCTTTCGCAAAGGGGCGTTGGGGGGATTTCCGTCCCAAGCACCCTTCCAACCACATTCGATATTCATGCAACTCTCCGTAAGCCTGTTGCGCAAATGGCTTAAGCCTTGCCATAATTCCGTTCATGTCCGCATCAAACTTACATAAAGCAGGAAATCCATGACCACCGGACCCCTGCGGGGCCTGCGGGTTCTGGACCTGTCCATCCTCGTGGCCGGGGGCACAGCCAGCAGCCTGCTGGCCGACTTCGGCGCGGAGGTGGTCAAGGTGGAGCGCCCCGGCAGCGGCGACCCCCTGCGCAGTTGGGAGCCCATGGCCAACGGCGTGTCCCTGTGGTGGAAGGTCCACGCCCGTAACAAGCAGTCCATCACCCTGAACCTGGCCCACCCTCAGGGCCAGGAGTTGCTGAAAAAGCTGGCAGGGCAGGCGGACCTGCTCATCGAGGGATTCCGGCCCGGCGCCCTGGAAGCGTGGGGCCTCGGCCCCGACGTTCTGCTGGCGGCCAACCCGCGGCTGGTTATGATGCGCTACTCGGGCTTCGGCCAGACTGGGCCGTACAAAGACCGGCCCGGCTTCGGCACCATCGCCGAGTGCATGAGCGGCTACATCGGCATGACCGGCTTTCCCGACACGCCGCCGGTGCTGCCGCCGGTTCCCCTGGCCGACGAGATCGCCGGGGTATTTGGGGCCATGGCGGCCATGATGGCTCTTTACCATCGAGACGCGGGGCGTGATGTGCCTGGCACGTCTGCACCAGGGCGCGGGCAGGTCATTGACGTGAGTCTGTTTGAGCCGCTGTTCCGCCTGTGCATCCCCCACGTCACCATGTACGACCAGCTGGGCATTGTGCGGGAGCGCGTGGGCAACGACTTCCCCGACGCCGCGCCGCGCAGCCTGTACCGCACCGCCGACCAGCGCTGGCTGGGGCTTTCCGCCACCTCGCAAAGCACCTTCCAAACGCTGGTGGAGGCTATGGGGATGCCGGAGCTGGCGCAAGACCCACGCTTCCCCAACAACGTGGCGCGGGTGGAGCACAAGGACGCCCTGAACGGCATCCTGCAGGGCTGGCTGGGCCAGCGCTCCCTGGCTGATATCATGGCGCAGTTGGTGCCAGCTGGCGGTGTGGTCGGCCCGGTGTACACCGCCGATCAGATTGCCGCCGACCCCCACTACCAGGCGCGGGAGGACATCTTGCAAGTGGATGACCCGGAACTGGGCCAGGCGAAAGTCCTGGGCGTGGTGCCCAAGTTCAGCCAGACCCCCGGCGCGGTGGAGCATCTAGGCCCGGCCCTGGGGGAGCACAACCGGCAGGTCTACGGCGCCTGGCTGGGGCTGAGCGAGGCGGAGGTGGCGAGGCTGGGGAGTGAGGGG